>NZ_DLOD01000015.1:0-390746 GCF_002479565.1 Brevibacterium sp. UBA7493
ACCGAACTCGGGGCGATCCACATTGCTCCCCCACAGTCACAGGCGCGGGCTGGTACCCTGACCCCGTTCTCTACAGGAGGTAGAAATTGATTCGCAGCGTTGCAGTGCGGCCGGTCAGCCGCCTCGTGAGCGTTCTGGCAGTGCTGGTGGCGGTCGTCCTGCTGCCGGTCGCTCCGGCGTCGGCGCATGACGTCGTGACCGGGACGAATCCCGAAGACGGGCAGAGCCTGGATGCCGTCCCCGAGGCGATTGAGGTCTCCTTCTCCAACGCTCCTCTGTCGATGGGGTCGGAGATCCTGATCAAGGACGCGGCGGGGACGAACTGGGCCGAGGGAGGCGTCGAGATCGATGGCAACATGGCCGTCCAGCCGGTCAATCCCGAGGCGCCCGCCGGTGAGTACACGGTGACCTGGCGGGTCGTGTCCTCGGATTCCCATCCGATCGACGGCTCGTTCTCCTTCACCGCGACCGACGGTGCCGGTGCTTCCTCCTCCCCCAACCCGGAACAGGCAGGGGCCGGGTCTTCCCAGCCGGCGCAGCCCGTGGCCGAGCCCGCCGCGCCGGAGCAGCCGCAGGCGGAGACTCAGCAGGCGGCCGCCGACGAAGCCGACACGGGAGTGCCGCTCAGTTTCGTGATCGTCCTGGCCCTCCTCGTCATCGCGCTGGGGCTTGTCGTCGTCGCCGTAGTGGCCCGCCGCCGGCGGTTGGAAAGCGACGAGGCATGACCGGTGCCCCCGGACTCCGAATGCCATCCGATGGGTAGCGCCCCAACCGAAGCTCCGGCCGGGCGCCGGCGCTCCGCGGCCTGGCTCGTGGCCGCCTTTGCGGTCGCGGTCGCCGCTGTCGTGGCAAGCGCGGCGTTCTCCGGGGCGGCGGCAGAACGCGAAGCGTTGGATCCCGGCGCGTTCGTGCGCTGGGCGCTGCCGATCGCGCTGACCGTGCACCACCTGGCGCTGGCCGTGGTTGCTGGCTGCCTGATCTTCGCGGCAACGATCCTGCCCCCCGGAGATGACGAGTCGGCACCAGGGCCTTCGCGCCCGCACCCGGCATTCGCCCGCGTGCGGGCGGTCGCCGCCGTCGTGTCCCTCGTGTGGCTGGGAGCTGCGGTGGTCGTGCTGGTGCTGACCTATGCCAATCTCGCCGGCCAGCCGGTGTCGGACAGTGCCGAGTTCGCCAGCCAGCTGGCCTACTTCCTCACCGATCTGCTCGTCGGGCAGGCGTGGGGTGCGATCACCCTGATTGCCTTCCTCGTGTGCAACCTGACCTTCCTCGTCCGCTCCACCACCGGCCTGGCCGGCACGGCCCTGCTCGCCCTGGCCACCATCGTCCCGATCTCGCTGATCGGGCACGCCGCCGGCAGCGACGACCACTTCGCCGGCGTCGGTGCGCTGGCCGTGCACTGGCTCGGCGTGCTGGTGTGGGTCGGCGGTGTGGCGGCCCTGGCCGTCACCGCTCCGATCCTCGCCTCCAACCACGGTGCCCACCTGGCGAAATCGGTGCTCTCCCGCTTCTCGGCGCTGGCCGGTGTGGCGTTCTTCCTCGTCCTGGCCTCCGGCGTGCTCAACTCCGTGCTCCGCCTCGGCGGGTGGGAGGGGCTGCTGAGCCGGTACGGTCAGCTGATCCTCATCAAGCTCGCCGCAACCCTGCTGCTCGGCGCCATCGGGCTGGCCTATCGCAGCTGGGCCATCGCCCAGGTCGGGCGCAAGCCCGGCGGGCAGACGGCCTGGCGGCTGGTCATCGCCGAAGTGCTCATCATGGCCGGAGTCATCGGGGTCACCGGGGCCCTCGGCCGGACCGCTCCGCCGGTCCCCCGGGAACCGGAACCGGCGATCACCCCGGCCGAAATCCTCACCGGCTACCTGTTGCCGCCGGACCTGACCTGGTCCCGGTGGTTCACCGAGTGGCGGTGGGACTGGCTCTGGGTGGCCTTCGCCCTCACCGCAGCCGCCGTGTATCTCCTCGGCGTGCGCAAGGCACGCGCTGTCGGGCATCGGTGGCCGTGGCAGCACACCGCCACCTGGCTGACCGGACTGCTCGTCCTCGTCTATGTGACCTGCGCGGCCCCGACGATCTACGGCATGGTGCTCATCAGCGTGCACACCGTCATGCTGTTGGCCATCACCGTGGTCATCCCGCTGCTGTTGGCCCTCGGGGCTCCGCTGGACCTGCTGGCCCTGACCGTGGACCGGCGCACCGACGGCAGCCGAGGACCCCGGGAATGGCTGCACGCCGCCGGCTCAGCCGCCGGCCCAGCGCTGCGGAACCCGCTGCTCAGCGGTGCGGTGGTGGCCGTCTCGCTCGGTCTGCTCTACTACACCCCGCTGCTGCGCCTGGCCCTGGATTTCTGGATCGCCCACCAGATGGCCAACCTGTACTTCCTGCTCATCGGGTTCTGGTTCATGACCACGGTGACCCGCCCCCGAACCGCGGCACGAACACTGTCCCGGCGCACCGTTGCCGTGGCCGGGCTGGCCGGGGCGCTCCTGCTCTGGGCGACCGTGCTCGCGTCCGGTGTCACCCCCGTCCTCGAGGTGGACTGGTTCGGCAACCTCGCCCGCACCTGGGGGCCGCCCATCACCGCCGACCAGCAGCGTGCGGGCACCGCCGTGCTGCTGGCCGGAGTGACCCCGCTCGCGGTTCTGCTCACCACGCTCCTCCTGCACCGACCACGCCCGAGGCCCACTGGCACCGCGGGTGCCCCTCAACCCTCCTCCACCGCCTTCCACTGACCGGATAGGAAACGGATCATCCATGAACCCCGCCAACCGAAGCGTTCTCGTGAAGAGCAAGTCCCTTGTCTGGATCCTGATGGCTGCCGCCGTGATCGCCGCCATCGTCGTGGTCGTCATCGTGCGCGGCAACGCTCCCGACACGACCGCCGAGTCCGCCACGCCGGCAGGGACGGCAGAGACCGGGCAGCTCGTCCGCGAGAACAGCCGTGTGCTGTCGCAGGCGCCGAACGAGAAGGCGGTACTGGTGGAGTTCCTCGACTTCGAATGCGAGGGCTGCCGGGCAGCTTATCCCCTCGTCGAGGAGCTGCGGGTCGAGTACGCCGACTCCGTGACCTTCGTCCACCGCTACTTCCCGCTGCCCGGACACCGCAACGCGATGAACGCGGCCGTGGCCGTGGAGGCCGCCGCCCAGCAGGGCGCCTACGAGCCGATGTACCAGCAGATGTTCGAGACCCAACCCGAATGGGGCGAATCCGCCGACGACAAGAGCGCCGTCTTCCGCTCCTTCGCCGACGACCTGGGCCTGGACATGGACGCCTACGACCAGGCAGTCGCAGACCCGGCCACCCGGGAACGAGTCGAGCTCGATCAGGCCGACGGCATCGCCCTGAACGTCAGCGGCACACCGACCTTCTTCCTCGACGGGCAGCTCCTCACCCCCGACAGCCTCGAAGAGTTCGAAGCCGCGGTGGCTGCTGCGGCAGCCGACTGATCACATGGCAGAATCACCCGCCGCCGTCCGCCCATCGCCTGAGCTCGCTGTGCCCGTGTTCGCCCGACACGTCCCGTTCGCCGTCGTGCTGCTGGCCACCGGGGTCATCGGCTGGGTCGCCTCGGCGATCCTCGTGTCCGAACGGCTGGCCCTGTACGAGAACCCGGCCCACGTCACCAGCTGCGACATCAATCCGTGGGTCTCCTGCGGGAAGGTCATGGGCAGCTGGCAATCCGAACTGTTCGGGTTTCCCAATCCCCTCATCGGGATCGTCGCCTTCGCCGTCGTGATCACCACCGGAATGGCCCTCCTGGCCGGGGCGCAGCTGGCGCGCTGGTACTGGATCGGTCTGCAGATCGGGGTCAGCCTCGGCAGCGTCTTCGTCATCTGGCTGTGGTCCCAGGCCCTGTTCGACCTCTACCTGCTGTGCCTGTACTGCATGATCGTGTGGGCCGCGATGATCCCGCTCGTCCTCCTCCTGACGATCCGCAATCTCGTCCACGGAGCCATCCCCGCACCGGCCGGGCTGGTCCGCTTCACCGCGGACTGGGCGGGAACGCTCGTCGCCCTCACCTACCTCGCCGTCGCGGCCTCCGTCTTCATCCGGTTCTTCCCCGCTCTCACCTCCCCCCTCTGAGACAACCCGCCGCGGGGGCGGGCTGTCCCCAGCGCAACACCGTGTAACACTTCTCACCCTTATCCGGGTCGTTACCGTTTTGTCATCTCTTCGTGCGTCAGTACACTCACAGATAACGAAACGGTCACATCTGCATTAAGGGTTAGTCGTAATGGTTAAGCACTCGGATCCGCAGCCGTCCTGGAGCGCGCATGCGCGCTCCCTCATCCGGGACGTCGCCGCGGGCGGCCGCAAGCGCGCCGGCCGCCATGGTCAGGAGCCGAGTACCGCCACCGGGGTACTCAAATCAGCCAGGCGCCGCCCGGTGGTCGCCGCCATCGCACTGCCGGCAGCCGCCACGACCGCGATCGTGGCCTCCTCGTTCGCCTTCGCACCCGCAGACACCGCCGGCGTCGTCAAGGCCGAGGACCAGGCGGCCACCGCCAGCGCTGAGCCCGGCACCCCAGACGTTCCCACGCAGGATGCTGAAGAACTTGAGAAGGAGCGGCAGGCGGCCGCCGAGGAGTACCGGAAGTCCCTCGAGGACGACCCGAAGTACAACCAGAAGTCAGAGGTGAAGGCCGCACTGCCGGCCCCTGAGTCTTCGAAGGAGGGCTCGTCGGAGACCTCCGACGGAGGGTCCTCGGACCGAGGTTCGAAGTCCTCGCGCTCCGACAGCCGCGAATCCTCGGGCCTCTCCGACGAGCCCTGCTCGGTGTCCAGCGGAATCGAATCCCAGCTCACCGCGAACGCCAAGAAGGGCTACCGGGCGGTCTGCGCCGAGTTCCCCGAGGTGAAGACCTTCGGCGGACCGCGCAACGATCCCGGATCTGACCACCACACCGGACAGGCCCTCGACATCATGATCTCCGGCTCGACGGGAGACCGGATCACGGACTTCGGGATCAAGCACGCATCCGAGCTTGGAGTGAAGTACGTGATCTTCGAGCAGAAGCTCTACGCCCCCTACACCGGTTGGGAGGGACGGCCCATGGAGGACCGCGGCTCGGCCACCGCCAACCACATGGATCACGTCCACATCTCCTTCAACTGAAAAAGCCGACCGGCCGCTGCCCCATCCCCCATGGGAGCAGCGGCCGGTCCCATCCCCGGGCGATCCTGACCACATCTGGCAACAGGACGCCTCACCATGAGCCACTGCTGTGCTGCGGGCCTAACCCCGGACAGGCGGCGTCGAACCTGGCAGTCGTGTTCGCCGGGCTGAAAGCGCGCCGAACACCGGGCTCGTCAGGCGTGTTGGACTGCGGGCAGTTCCCGGTCTCGCAGGGCAGCCGTTTCCACTTGGATCGTGGCGTGGTCGAAGGCGACGGGGAAGTGTTCCTTGACGCAGGCGAGGATCGCCTCCAGGATCTGCGGGGCGTGACCGGATTCGAAGCAGTCGTCGTCAACGACGACGTGCGCGGAGATGACCGGCAGGCCGGTGCCGATCATCGAGGCGTGCAGATCGTGCACATCGCGGACGTGTTCGAGCTCCAAGATGTGGGCGCGGACCTCTTCGAGATCGACTCCCTTGGGCGTGAACTCCATCAGCACCCGCACCGTCTCGCGCAGCAGCCGGAACGCGCGGGGGACGATCAAAGCCGCGATGAACAGCCCGGCGATGGTGTCGGCGCGCTGGAACCCGGTGGTCTCGATCACGATCGCCGCAATGATCACGCCCAGCGACCCCAGGGCATCGTTGAGCACTTCGAGAAACGCCGCACGCATATTGAAGTTCGCCTCGCGGTTGGATGCCAGCACAGCGATCGCGGCGATATTGGCGACCAGGCCGATCACACCGAACACCAGCAGCTCCGTGCCGGGCACCTCGGCAGGTTCGAACAGTCTGCGTATACCCTCGACGGCGGCATAGGTGCCGACCACGAGCAGCAGCACAGCCTGCCCGAGCGCGGCGATGACCTCGATCCGGGCGAAACCCCACGTCCGCTCACTGCTCGGTGGACGCAGCATCATCGTCGCCGCGATGACCGCCACCAACAGCCCGGCCGCATCAGCCAGCGCATGAGCGGTATCCGTCAGCAGAGCCAGGCTGCCGGTGATCACGCTGCCCACCGCTTGCGCCACCACAATGACGGCGATGATGCAGAACGCGATCAACAGCCGACGACGGGTCCCCCGATCAGCCCGCTCCGGGACATGACTGTGCACGTGCCCACCCCGGTCAGTTTCCGCCATACCCCTCATCCTCCTCAACGATCGACTCGTGATGGTCGTGGTCACGCAATGAAAGCGACACCCCGGACGCCCTCAGCAGCTCATCCGCGCTCTCGACCAGATCCTCCAGTCGGGCCGGATCGGCCAGCGAGAACCACGAGGACCGGCCCTCAGCACGCATGGTGACCAGTCCGCAATCACGCAGACAGGCCAAATGCTTGCTGACTGTCGACTGCGCCAGATGCATGTGGTGGACCAGGTCCCGCACTCGGTGCTCGCCGCTGGCCAAATGCTCCAGCAGCGCCAGGCGCGTCGGCTCGGCCAGCGCATGGAACAGCGCTGCATAAGCGCTGCGGTCTTCGGACCAAACGGTTTCAGCAACACCATCACTCGCCATATAGCGATGATAGCATTAACTGACGATGTTTCGAGGGGCGGTTTGTATCGACCGTGACCCCTGCCTCTCGCGCCGGCCCACTTTCCCAGACAGGCCCAGTATGACCACCAGCACAGCCGCCGCCCTCGCTCTCGGCCTCTATCTGGCCGGGCCGATCACCGCTTTCTGTGTGCGCACCTGGCTGCATCGCCTGCGCACCGGATCCTCCGGGTTCCGGGGCCTGACTGGGGCTCCCGGATCGGCCGAGTGGTGGGGTGGGATCCTCTTCGCCGCAGCCCTGGTGCTCGGCACCGCCGGGCCGCTTTTCGCCTTGACCGGCGTCACACCGCCGTGGGCGCTGCCCGCCGGTACACATTGGGTCGGGCTGGTCGTCACCGTCGCCGGCTTGCTCGGCGTGCTGGCTGCCCAGTCCGGCATGGGTACTTCCTGGCGGATCGGGGTCGACGCCACCGAACGCACGGAACTCGTCACCAGCGGAGCCTTCGCCTTCGTCCGCAACCCGGTCTTCACCGCGATGCTGGCCGCCCTCGCCGGAATGGTGCTGCTGGCCCCCACCCCGGTGTCCGCGGCCGCCCCGCTGGTCCTGCTCGCCGCCGTCGAGCTCCAGGTCAGACGCGTCGAAGAACCGTATCTACTCCGCACCTACGGAGACATCTACGCGCGCTACGCGGCACGCGTGGGCCGCTTCTTGCCCGGAATCGGCCGGCTGAAAAGTTCACGCCGGGACGAATCACGCCCCTAGGGAAGATCCACGTCAGTCCAAGCCCTCAGCACTGGACACACATGTCTAGACGACACCCACGTGATCGAACGCTTCCGGCTAACGGGTATGCGCCGCTTGACATGTTTTATGCCCCCTAGGGTATTTTTCCATGTACGAGACCCCGAGGCTGCCTCAGCGGCAGCACAGGAAGGAGGCACACCATGTGCCGACCAGTGCGCTGCAAAGTGTGCGAGAAGACGACGTGGGCCGGCTGCGGCCAGCACATCTCCCAGGTCAAGGCCCAGGTGCCGTCCGGGCAGTGGTGCAACGGCAAGCACACCCAGGCTGAGAAGGAGGCCGCGAGCGCCAAGAGCGGCGGCGGATTCTTCGCCCGCCTCTTCAGTAGCCGCAGGAGCTGAGCGCGACCGTATTCAGGCCAGGGAGAGGAACATCTTCTCCAGTTCGCGCACGTCGACATCGGCTCCGCCTTCAGCGATGCAGTGGTGGAGCGTGTCGGCGATGATCGCGAATCCGGCGCGGTCGACGGCTGAGGAGACAGCGGCCAGCTGGTTGATGACGTCCTGGCATTCGCTGCCCTCTTCGACCATCCGGATGACGGCCGCGAGCTGACCGTTGGCCCGCTTGAGCCGGTTGATCGCCGGCTTGAGCGTCTCAGTGTTGACCTGCATCGTGTCCTCCTCCCAACGCCACGGCGGCGCCTGTCTGAAGTCATCTTACTGGCTTCTGCAGGCGCCGCCGCTGTTGTCTGCACGGCCGCGTCTCAGGCGGTGACGGACAGGGGTGCTGCCGGTCAGGAACCGTTGCCGGTGGCGTCCGGGTCGTCACCGTCTGTGTCGTCTGGATCCTGGTCGTCGGCGTCCTGGTCGCTGAGCTCACCGGAGGTGTTCCCACTGACGTAGTCGACTGCGATGGCACCGCTGGTGCTACGGATGCTGATCGGCACGACGGTCTTGCCGTGGCCGTCGCGGATGGTGTCGATGTTGACATCGGCCGTGCCGTTGCCTGCGGTGTTGACCAGGTAGCCGTCGGCATCAGCACCAGGGACGTCGGACAGGCGCGGCACTCGCAGATCGACTGACCCGAAGCTGGTGGCCAGATCGATGCCGCTGGCCGGCACCGCCTCCGTGCTGAGCCCGATGTCGATGGTGCCGGCATCGGTGAGGGCGGTGAGCTGGTCGGTGACGGTGAGGGCTTCGCCGCTGATGGTGCCGCGATCGGCGGTGACGTTGACGATCTCGTGGCGGCCGCTGAGCTCGACGGCTCCGGTATTCGTCTCGATCGTCAGCTCGCGGGTGGTGAGCCCCTCCGTGTCGATCGCACCGAGATCGCTGAAAGCGCGCACCTGGTCGAACTGCCCGGCGATGTAGACCGCCGAGACCTGTGAACGGGCTTCAAGCTGTATCTTCTCCGCCATCTCCTCAGGCACCTGCACGTCGACACGCAGGTCGCCGGCAGGTCCGAAGGTGCGTCCGGCCACTCGGGAAACGGAGATGACGGTGCGGCCGTCGGCGTCTTCTTCGATTGTGAGGTCGGGCTGGTGCTTGGTGCCGTTGTATTCCACGTTCACCTGTGCCGCGGTGGCTGTGGTGGTGCTGATGTCGACGACGCCGGTGGGCACGTCGACGAGCAGGCCGGCGGCACCTGGGGTGAACGATTCGCTTGTCTCGTAGTGACGGGTCTGCAGGGCCTGGGCGAACATCGTTCCGCCGAATGACAGCGGCAGCAGCACGGCCAGAGCTGCGACGATCGCGATGACGGCGCGGATCCCGGTGCGGGTACCGGAGGTCACGCGCTCGGGCCGGAAGGCGGTCTCCGGGTTCGAGCGCACCTGCTGGCTGCCGGGCTGGCCTGGCTGCTGGGAGCCTGCCGACTGGTAGGACGGCTGGGGGTTCGGCTGGTTGGGGTTCTGGTGTGGGTTCTGCGGGAATGACATGGCGGGTACCTCCTAGGCCCCGAGGAACCGCAGCACGGCAAGCACCCGGCGGTTCTCTGATGTGTCGGCCATGAGGCCGAATTTCGTGAAGATCGAGCTGATGTGCTTCTCGACAGCACCAGCGCTGAGGTAGAGGCTGCCGGCGATCGCGGAGTTCGACTTGCCCTCGGCCATGAGCTGGAGGACCTCGCGCTCCCGGGCGGTGAGGTCGGACAGGCCGTCCTGCTTGCGGGTGCGCACGAGGATCTGGCTGACGACCTCGGGGTCGAGCACGGTGCCTCCGCCGGCGACTTCGGTGACGGCTGCGAGGAAGTCCTCGACATCGGCCACGCGGTCCTTGAGCAGGTAACCGAAGCCGCCGGAGTTGTCGGCGATGAGGTCGCGGGCGTAGCGCTCCTCGACGTACTGGGAGAGGACGATGACGCCGACCTCGGGGTTCTGCGAGCGCACGAGCACCGCGGCCCGGATGCCCTCGTCGGTGAAGGTCGGCGGCATCCGCACGTCGACGATCGCCAGATCCGGTGGCCCGTCAGGCGACTGGGCGGCGGTGTTGATCGCAGCGAGGAACTCGTTGGCGTCCCCGACGGCTGCCACGATCTCGTGTCCGGCGTCGGTCAGCAGCCTGACGAGGCCCTCCCGCAGCAGCACGGCGTCTTCGGCGATGATTATGCGCATGGCACCTCCACAACGAGAGTTGTCGGGCCACCGACCGGGCTGGTCAGGGCCCATGTGCCGCGGGCTGCGGTCACACGGTCAGCCAACCCGGCCAGCCCCGAGCCGACCACTGGGTCGACGCGTGCGCCGCCGCGGCCGTTGTCGCTGACGCTGATGTGCAGCCGGCCGTCGCGCACATAGATCCTGACGTGGGCCTCGGTGGCCAGGGAGTGCTTACTCACGTTCGTCAGTGCCTCGGTGACGACGAAGTAGGCCACGGCCTCGGCTTCGCTGCTCACCTTCGTTAGCGGCACCGAGCCGGTGACACCGGCGAGCTGAGCGGCGGAGTGGTCGAGGAGATCGACGGTGACGCGGACTGGAACGGCACAGCGGGCGGCCAGGGCCGAGACGGCGGCGTCGAGGCCGCGGTCGCTGAGCACAGCCGGGTGGATGCCGCGGGCGAGCTGGCGCAGCTCGGTGATCGCCGCCTTCGACTCGGCGTGGGCTTCGGTCAGCAGCGCCTTGGCCGCCTCGGGGTCGGTGTCCATCTTGGCCTTGGCCATCCCGAGTTTCATCGAGGTCGCCACGAGCATCGGCTGCACTCCGTCGTGGAGGTCGCGTTCGATGCGCAGCCGCTCACTCGTCGCAGCGTCGACGGCACCGGCACGGGCGCGGTCGAGGGTCTTGACCTCAGCGCGCAGCGCCTCGGTGCGGGTCGCAGGCAGCAGGGCGCGGTCGAGGGCGCGGTCCGGGTACGGGCTCAGCAGCAGGATGAGGACGGTGGAGACGAAGGCGGCCAGGGCGATGAGGCCGCTGCCGAGGCGGGAGAAGTCGCCCAGCTGTCCGGGGAGGAACTCGGGGTTGAGCGCGGCGGCCGCGAGCAGTCCGGCGAAGGTCAGGCCGACGCCTGCGAGCAGGCAGACGAAACCGCCGTAGATGATTTTGATGTAGTGGTGGGCGGTCGAGCGCCAGAAGCTGGGGGACTTGAACACCAGCCACTGGTTGTGCATGAAGCGGCTGAAGCCAGGCGCATAGGCCGATTCCGGTGTCGGGGCTGAGGCGATGCCGTCGCCGTAGACCGCCTCGGCGCGGAAGCGCTCAACCCGGTTGATCCCGCGCTGCAGCACGAACCACACGAACAGGGCGAGCAGCCCGAGCCCGAGTGCGAACAGGCCGCTGAGGCCGGCGATGAGCACGACGACCGGCAGCCACAGCCACACGACGGCGAGCACGCCGGAGACGATGACGTTGGCGATGCCGAAGAAGCCGGGGTAGCCCTTGCGCCACTTCCGCTCAGTCAGCTCAGCAGCCGACGGCTGCGGGGCCGGGGTCTCTGCCGCGCCCGGAACCGGTGCCGGAGGTGCAGGCGGAGTGCCGCCTGTGCCTGCTGCGGTGTCCGTGCCCGAGGCGGTGGCCGCCTCGGTCTCATCAGCGCGGTCGACCTGGGCGGCTGCGTCGGCCTGGTGGTTCTGGTCGTTCTCGTCGCCGGTCGGGATGACGGCGGTCGGGTCGGGGGTGGCGGGTTCCGGGGGTGTGCTCGGTGTGCCCTGCGGCAGGGGGATGGTCGGACGTGTGACGTCCTCGCGGGCCCCGTCTGGGCTGGGTGTGGTGTTCATAGCTTCACTGTATTTTCGCTGCGAGCATGCCGGACATGGAGCCAACCATCCACGTGAGGCGGGTTTTCCCTACTCGGTCTCCCCCACCTCGGGAACGGCCGGCCGGTCATGTCACATGCCGCCGGGACTGATGACCCGGCCGACGAGCGCGCCGGGCTGGGCGCGGGCGTGGTTGGGGTATTTGACGGCGTCGTGGTGGGTGACGACGAGGGTGGAGTAGATGACGACGATGAGGGTGGAGACGAGCAGCTGGACCATCGACCCGCCGTCGAGGCTGTTGGGCAGCAGCAGGTTGAAGGCGGCCAGGCCGTAGAAGACGACGTTGCCGACGATGTGCAGGGCGATCGCGGCCTCCAGCCCGCCGGTCGCCCAGGTGACGAACCCGGCCCCGAGGGCGAAGATCGCGATGTCGACCTGGCTGACAAGCCCGTAGTTCTGCCCGAGGATGAGCAGCGGCAGCGGCAGCAGGATCGGCCATACCGGATGTGCCAGCCACGAGCCGATCATCTGCCCGAGGATGCCGCGGAAGACGAACTCCTCGCCGGCGGCCTGCATCGGCACGAGCAGCAGGGTGATGACGATGAGGATGAAGCCGTTGTGATCCGGCCACCGGAAGTGATCGTGGGCGACCGGGTCGAAGATCATGAGCAGGGAGGTGATCGGCACCGTGATGAGCACGGCGAGCATGGTGCTGCGCCCGAACAGCCGCCACCGGAACCGGCCCTCGACTGAGTACAGGGTGCCCAGCGGCCGGCCGGAGACGTTCATCGCCAGCAGGCAGGCGGGAATGAGGGCGATGGTGACGAGCACGGTGAAGAACAGCGTGACCGGGCTGGCGATGAGCGGGACGCCCTCCCGGCGGATCGGGTCGAAAAGGTTCGGGGCGAAGTGGTCTGAGAGCAGCATCACCGGGGTGATGATGAGGCTGGAGAAGAGCAGGAAGTACACCATCGTCAGCACCCCGACGAGCAGCGGACGCCACCAGCGGATGTGCGGATAGGTCTCGGCCATCCGGAAGTAGCGGAACACCGGCGCTTTGGCAGGATCGTAGTAGGGAGGCTGATGGATCTTGCGCATGCGGCCCGTCGCCTCTCCCTCCTGGCAGATGGTCACTCGGCACAGACACGGACAGCCGGCACCGAGGCGTGGCACGGCGAGTTCTCGGGTCGGGCTCGTAGAGTTCCTCATATGAATAGTAGCCGTTCTGCGCACTCGCCCCGCCACCCGGTGGCCACCGGCCCCCGCCCTGCTGTCCGGGCGCCCCAGCCGCTGCGCTCGCGGACGCGCACGATGGTGCTGTTCTGGCTGGCGGCAGTCTCCGGGGTCATCATGTGCGCGGCCTACCACTGGCTGCAGCTGAATTCCGGTGCCGCGCTCGGCCGGGCGATCCAGCCGGGCATCCCGAGCGTGCACCTCATCGTCGACGTCACCCTCGGCACGCTCGCTCTTGCGATGCTGCCGGCGGCCATCCAGCACGACCCGATGGAGCGTGAGGACTCCTATGTCGGCCCGCCCTCAGCACTCGTGGCCGGGCTGGTGATCCTGTGTGTGTGGATGGTCTCAGTGCTCGCCGCCCCAGCCGGTGCGGTGGTGCTCATCTCGATCGCCGCGCGCTTATCAGCGAACTGGACGATCCCGGCCTTCTGCGCCTCACTGCTGTCGATCATCGTCTTCCAGCTCGCCCTCGCCCAGGCCGATGCCTCCCCGCACTTCGCCCTCGGTGCCGTGCTGCTGACGGTGACCCTCATCGCGATGGGCAGCATCCGCGGTGTCGTGCTGCGCCGCCAGGAGCGCGCCGACCTGCAGCGCCAGTCATGATCGCCTCGGCGCGACTCGGCGGTCCGGCATGCCTCCAGTCCGTCCGACTCGAAAGTTAGAAAAGCTATTCATGGTCAGTGGGCATCTGACCATGAATAGCTTTTCCAGCTTTATGACTTATGGCCTGCCGGAAAGTCAGCCGGTGGGTTTGTCCGGCAGCCCGCTGGCGTGCGAGCCGCCTGCCGATTCCTCGGCCTCGGCCTCCTCACCCTCGTCGTCCTCATCGCCGTTCTTCGTCCAGCCGAGGATGAAGGCCAGGACGAACACGGCGATGCCGCCGAGGGTGACGACGATCGCGTAGGGCCAGGTGAACCCGGCGATGATGAGCAGCGGGGCGGCGATCGTCATGCCGATCTCGAACGGCGAGTAGCCGACGTAGGCGACGCCGAACTCCTCGAGCGTCTTCGACTTCATCTTCGGGTCGACGATCTTGAGCAGCGCGATCGCGGTGGCGACCGAGGCGGTCGACCAGCCCCAGCCGAAGATGCCGCGCTCGATCCACTGCTCACCGAACATCGCCGGGCTGACGAAGCGGAAGATGATGAAGCAGTACACGAATCCGAAGACCATGAGGATGATGAGCGGGATCGCGTAGTCGGCGACGATCGCCGGGACGATCGAGGCGACACCGAAGGCGACGAGGAAGTCGGTTGCCGAACCGGAGACGGCTGAGACGGTGTCCTGGTCGACGTACTTCTTGCCGTTGGTGATCTCCAGGATCCCGCGGCCGGCCATGCCGACGACGAAGGCGAGCGCGAACAGCGGGATGCTCACCTCGGGGAACAGCGCAGCCACGCCCTGCTGCAGGCCGTAGGCGCCGATGGTCGTCATGCCGACGACGGCGACGTGCAGAGCGAGCGGTTCGAGTGAGGACGGCGAGGAGGTCGCGTGTCCGATGGCCGGGCGCTGGCCGATGATCGAGATGAGGCCGGTGCGCAGCTCCTCGGGCAGTTCAGAGGTGTCGCCGATCTGCGCGGTCCGACCGGTCTTGGCACCCCACTTGGCCATGATGATGCCGCCGATGATCGCCACGAGTGTGCCGATCGTCGCCGAGGTGAAGCCGAGCGTCATCGCTGCTTCCTGGCCGCTGTCCTCCAGGCTGCCGCCGATCGCGGCAGCGGTGCCGAAGCCTCCGACCCAGCCGACAGGCAGCATGAGGCCGAACCAGTCGGGAGTGTCGAAGAGGAAGGACAGGACGATGAGCCCGAAGAGCACCGCAGCACCCCACTGCAGGACGTACATCCCCGTGGAGAAGGACCACATGGCCCGAGCGCCTTTGAGCACGCGGCCGGAGAACTCCATGCTGTAGGGCATCGCACCGAAGACCACTGCGATGAGGATCGTCGAATAGGTGCCGAGCTGGTCGCTGAAGGGCAGCCAGCCGAGCACGGCAGGGCCGAAGATGAGGCCGAGGATGCCGGCGGTGATCGATGACGGGATGAGGAGGCTCTGCACCGGACGGGTGTAGGCGCGGATGAGCTTGCCGATGAGCAGCAGCGCTGAGATGAGGCCGATGTCCACAAGCAGGGTGTAGGGGGTGTACTCCATCAGGGTCCTCCTGGTCGTGTGCGTCGCCGCCGGCGCGATACGCTCTCGGCCCGGGTGCCGGGAACCCCGGCCCACCACGATCCAGCCCACCAGGAGAGCTGAGTGTTCCCTGTGAACACCCTATCGTGCGGGCCTGCCAATAGATAGCCCTTCCGGGTCTCGGTCGCCTCTGTCATGGGCGCAAGTGCCCTTGTGCGCATGCGGACTGCCCGCGTACGCGTCAGGCGCCGGCCGACCGTGTGGTCGACCGGCGCCTGTGCTGCGGGCTGTCACGTCCCCGCGGGGACGTCTCCGCGTCAGGTGGTGCGGATCATTTCGGTGCCATGCGGATGGCGCCGTCGAGGCGGATGGTCTCGCCGTTGAGCATCGGATTGGCCACGATCGACTCGACGAGCTGGGCGTACTCGGCCGGCTGGCCGAGGCGGGCCGGGTGCGGGATCGAAGCGGCCAGCGAGTCCTGGGCGGCCTGCGGCAGACCGGCCATCATCGGGGTCATGAAGATGCCCGGGGCGATCGTGACGACGCGGATGAGCGAGCTGGCCAGCTCACGGGCCATCGGCAGGGTCACGGCGTGCACGCCGCCCTTGGAGGCGGAGTAGGCGATCTGGCCGATCTGGCCGTCGAAGGCCGCGACCGAGGCGGTGTTGATGATGACACCGCGCTCCTCACCGTCGGCCTCCTGCTGCTGCATGGCGGCAGCGGCGAGCCGGCAGACGTTGACGGTGCCGACGAGGTTGATGTTGATGACCTTGGCGAAGTCGTCGAGGCCCAGCGGGCCACGCTTGCTCACGAGCTTGCCGGGGGTGGCGACGCCGGCGCAGTTGACGACGACCCGCAGGTTGCCCAGCGAGGTGGCCAGGTCGACGGCCTTCTGGACGTCGTCTTCGCTGGTGACGTCGGCTGCGACGAAGTGGGCCTTGTCGCCGAGCTCGGCGGCGGCGGCTTCACCGGCTTCGGCGTTGAGGTCGAGCAGGACGACGGTGGCACCAGCATTCAGCAGGCGTTCGGCGGTCGCACGGCCGAGACCGGAGACACCTCCGGTGACGAGGGCGACGGCGTTGTTGAGTTCCATTGCGGTGTGATTCCTTTCACTCACGGGGCACGCTGAGCACTATACCGACCGTCTGCCAGAGCCCTGTGCGGCGGTCCCGGCCAGGCCCCGAACCGGTCCCGGCCCGGTCCCAGCGATGATCCTTACCGCGCCCGAGGCGGTGGTGATCAGAAGGTCAGCAGGTCGCGGTCTTCGAGGTGGCCGAGTTCGTTTCCGGTGAGCATGACCGCCCGGTCGGCGGCGAAGCGCACCCGGGTGATCCCGGCATGGGCGGGACGGAAGAGGAAGTCGGCTTCGAGTCCGTATTCCTCAGCGAGGAAGGCATTGATGACCCCGCCGTGGCAGGCGATGGCGATCGCCTGCGGGGGCGGGACCGGTTCACCGTTCTGCTCAGCCGCCGCGCGGGCCTGTGCCGCAGTGCCCGGTTCGGGCAGGTGCTGGCGCGCCAGCTCCCAGATCGCGGTGTGCACGCGGGTGCGGAAGGCCTGCGAGCCTTCGCCCAGCGGCAGGGCATCCCACTTGCGGGTGCGCACCATCGTCTCCGCCGCCTCGGCCGCGGCCTGGGCTCCGACGGCCTGTTCGAAGCTGAGGTGGGCGGGCACCTGCTGGAAGATCCCCACCTCGGCCAGCCGCTCGTCGGTGCCGACGCCGAGGCGGTGGCGGGCTGCGATCGCCGCCGCCGTGTCATGGGCGCGGGCGAGCTGGGAGGCGTAGACCGCCGTGATCGGGCGGGCGGCCAGGGCGTCCGCGGCGGCCTCTGCCTGGGCACGGCCGGTGGCCGACAGCGGCGGGTCGTAGGAGGCGGCTTCCGGGGCGTCGGGTCCGGGCCGGGTCTGCTGGCCGTGGCGGATGAGGAACACGTCGAGGCAGTCGGTGCCGCGGGTCAGCAGTGCGGCACCAAGCGTGCGGCCGAGGAAGCTGCTCATCGGCTGCCGGTGATGAGGTCGAGGCCGGCGAGGGCGAGCTCCTCGACACCCTGCCCGGCCTGCTCGGGATCGAATCCGGTGTCGCCCATCTGGCCCTTGAGGATGCGGGTGTAGACGCCTTCGGAGATGCAGGCGAGCTTCCACAGCGCGAACCCGGCGTAGTAGTCGACGTGGGCGGCTTCCCGGCCGGCGGTTTCCTCGTAGCGGGCGATGAGCGCGGACTTCTCCGGGAAGCCCTCGGCGACGCTCGGGACCCAGATGTGGGTGAGGTTCGGGTCCGAGTACAGCATCGCCACCAGGTAGCCGAGGTCGGTGACGACTTCACCAATGGCCGAGAGCTCCCAGTCGACGACCGCAGCGATCTCACCGGCAGGAGTGAAGATCGCGTTGTTGGGCTTGAAGTCGCCGTGGACGAGGCCGACGGCAGCCTGGGAGTCATCGGGCATGCGGGCGACGAGTTCGGCGTGGACCTCGCGGATGGCCGGCAGGTCGCGAGTGGTGATCGCCTCATACTGGCCCAGCCAGCGGCGCAGCTGGCGTTCGACGAAGCCGCCGGGCCGGCGCAAGTCGCCCAAGCCGACGGCATCGATGTCGACGCGGTGGATGGCCGCGAGTGAGTCGACGAGGTTGAAGGCGGTCTGCCGGCGCTGGTCAGCAAGGATGCGACCGAGGTCGTCGGGGGTGTTGAGGGGGAAGCCGGCGCAGTGGTCCATGAAGACGAAGGGGACTTCGAGGACGTTCTCATCGTCGACGATGTCGAGGACGTTGACGACCGGCACGTCGGTGTCCTTCAGCGCCGCCATAATGCGGCCTTCGCGGGCGACGTTGTGGGCGCTGCCGCCCGCGTGGCCCAGCGGCGGGCGGCGCAGCACCCAGCGGGGCTCACCGTCGTACCGGACCGTGTAGGTGAGGTTCGACCGGCCGACCGACATGACCTCATAGCTGAGCCTGCCGGGGTCGGCACCGTGGTGCTCGGCGATCCATGCACCGACCCGCTCGGCGTCGATGCCTGCCGGGACTGAGCTGTGCTCCGGCTGCTGCTCCTTGTCGACCACCCTAAACCTCCTTGTGAACAAACGTTCGTCTAAATTCAAAATATGGAGGCCGGGCGGCCGCTGTCAAGAGGACCACCCGCACGCAGGCACCCGCCGGCGACCGGCGCCTCGGGCACGGCGGCCGGCCACCGCCTCGGGCACGGATGAAGAAATTGAGCGATTGCTCGATAGAATGCCCGCTAGACTGAAAGCGGGTCACGACGAGGTGCGCCGCCCCGGCTGCCGCCTGCGCCGCCTGGCCCCCGCGAATCGAGACACGTCAGGAGCCAGCATGCGATCGTCCAACGGCAGGTCCGTCATCCTCACCGCCGCCCGCAACACCTTTGCCAAGAAGGGCTTCGACGGCGCCTCGATCCGCGACATCGCCCAAGAGGCGGACCTGAGCCTGTCGGCACTGTACTACTACTTCCCCTCGAAGCAGGATGCCCTCTTCGAGCTCATCCGCTCGGCGTTTGCCGGCTACATCGAAACCGCCACCCGCGTCATCGCCGACGCCGGGGACGATCCGATCGACCAGACTGCGGCTGTCATCCGGCTGCTCGTGCGCTACCGGGCGCACAACCAGCTCATCTCCCGGGTCGTCGTCCGCGATACCGAACGCCTGGATGCGGAGAAGTTCGAGGTCATCCACGAACAGCAGCGCGCCTCCCGTGCAGTGCTCAACGACCGGATCGCCGCCGGCGTGACGGCCGGGGCGTTCGATGTCGAAGACGCCGAGCTGGCCGGCCGGGCGGTGCTCTCGATCTGCAATTCGATCGCCCTGTGGTACCGCGAGGACGGGCCGATCAGCGTGGCCGAACTGGAGCGGACGTATCTGCAGTACTGCCTGCGGCTGCTCGGCCACTCCCCCGATGACACCGAGCTCGACCGGCTCATGGACCAGCCGCTGGCGGTTGCCGAGGAGCTCGACTTCATCGCCCAGCCCGCCGACTGAACCGGCCGCCCGCGGGCCTGCGGAGCGTCGGCCCAGACGGACGCCCGGGCCGCTTTCCCTGCGTTAGGACATTCAGGCTGACCTGAGTGAAACGCATCTGCTGGCGGGTAGATAATGGGTACATGTCCCGTATCACATGCCCCATTCTGGCCCAGCGGGTGACGAGCGCTGACGAGGCCGCGACCCACATCAGCAACGGCGACAACGTCGCCATGAGCGGCTTCACCGGCTCCGGCTATCCCAAAGCCGTCCCCGGTGCACTCGCCGAGCAGATCGCGAAAGCGCACGCCGCCGGCGACGAGTTCAGCATCGGGTTGCTCACCGGCGCCTCGACCGCACATGAGCTCGACGGAGTGCTCGCCGAGTCCAAGGGCGTGCATCTGCGGGCGCCGTTCAACACGGACCCGGACATGCGCGCAGGCATCAATTCCGGAGAGGTCGAATACGTCGACACCCACTTGAGCCACCTGGCCCAGCAGGTGTGGTTCGGCTTCTACGGCAACCTCGATGTCGCCGTTGTCGAGGTCGCGGCGGCGCTGCCCAACGGGCTGCTCGTGCCGTCCTCTTCGGTCGGAAATGACAAGACCTGGCTCGACCTGGCCGACAAGGTCATCATCGAAGTCAACTCCTGGCACCCGCGGGCCTTCGAAGGCTTCCACGACGTCTACTACGGCACCAAGCTGCCCCCGCACCGCAACCCGATCCAGATCCTGGAGCCCACCCAGCGCATCGGCGATCCGTACCTGCGCGTCGACCCGGACAAGGTCGTCGCCGTCGTCGAGACCAATGCTCCGGACCGCGACAACACCTTCGCCCCGGTCGATGCGAAGTCCGAGGCAATGGCCGGGTACCTCATCGACTTCCTGCGCCACGAGGTCAAGGCTGGGCGGATGCCGAAGAATCTGCTGCCGCTCCAGTCCGGTGTCGGCAACGTCGCCAACGCCGTGCTTGAAGGCCTGGCCGACTCCGAGTTCGAGCATCTCCACTCCTACACCGAGGTGATGCAGGACAACCTGCTCAAACTCATCGACACCGGGAAGATGGATTCGGTTTCGGCGACCGCATTCAGCCTCTCGCGCGAGGTAGCTGAGAAGTTCAACGCCAACGCTGAGTCGTACAAGGGCAAGATCCTGCTGCGCACCCAGGAGATGTCGAACCATCCGGAGATCATCCGCCGGCTTGGGGTCATCGCGATCAACGGGATGGTCGAAGCCGACATCTACGGCAACGTCAACTCCACCCATGTGCTCGGCGCGAAGATGATCAACGGCATCGGCGGCTCCGGCGACTTCGCCCGCAACGCCTTCCTCAACTTCTTCGTCTCACCCTCGACCGCCAAGGACGGGGCGATCTCGTCGATTGTGCCGATGGCCTCGCATGTCGATCACACCGAGCACGACGTCCACGTCGTCATCACCGAGAACGGCATCGCCGATCTGCGCGGGGCCGCCCCGCGCCGGCGTGCGAAGAGGATCATCGACAACTGCGCCCACCCGGACTACCGCGAGCGCCTGCACGACTACCTCGACCGCGCCTGGGCCGCCTCCGAGGGCGCCCGCCACACCCCGCACCTGCTCGATGAGGCGCTGAGCTGGCACCGAAGTCTGCGCGACACCGGCCGCATGTGAGGCGACCGGTGCCTCGGGAGCGGTGACCGGCGCCTCGGGAGCGGTTGTGCCAGTCTCGACACACAGCCGGGCAACGGCGTGGAATCGGCTCACGGCTCGGTTACGATCGAAGCGACAATGAGCCGCCCGGCTCAACCCCGCCGATTTCGCAGGGAGGGACCATGAGTCAGCACGATCAGCCGATGCGCGACGGGCATCGCCCGCCGCCGCCGATCGTCGGCGTGCAGGTGCCCTCCAGCGGGGTCAGCACTCCGCCACATCCTGGTTTCAGCGCGGCAACCCCACCGCACCATGGGGGCCGTGTCCCCAGCGCACCAACAGGAGGACCATCCATGACCGATACCCCATCCCAGCCCGGCGGCTCACCGCAGCCGTACGGCCAGCCTGCCGGCAGCCAGCCCGGCGGCTCCCACTCCGCCCAGCCCGACTACGGCTCTCAGCCCAGCGCACAGCCGCAGGCCGGCTACGGCTCCCAGCCCGGCGGACAGCCCGGTTACGGATCGCAGCCCGGCGGCCCGGTCGCTCAGCAGCCCGGCCAGGGCCCCAGCTCCGGTTACGGCGCCCAGACCTATGGCAGCCCGCAGCCCGGCGCCGGCTACGGCGGCACCCCGCAGAAGTCCTACATCCTCACGTGGGTCTTCGCCCAGTTCCTCGGCAGCTGGGGCATCGACCACTTCTACCTCGGCAAGATCGGCACCGGTGTGGCCAAACTCCTGACCGCCGGCGGCCTGGGCATCTGGTCGATCATCGACGTCTTCCTCACGATCTTCGGCAAGCGCACCGACTCCGAAGGCCGTCCGCTCGAAGGCTACGAGGAGCACCGGAAGATCACGATGATCATCTCGATCATCCTCATCGTGCTCGGTGTGCTGTCGTCGATCGTCTGGATCATCATCGTCATCGCCGCAGCGGCATCCTCGCCGGCGGTGTACAACGGCTGATCACCCGGCTGCGGTGAGTCCTCGCCGCAGCCACCGGATCGCGTGAGCGGCCGGGACGGGCACTGTGCTCGTCCCGGCCGCTGCGCGATTCGCCCCCTGTCGGCTTGTGGGTGCGGCGATTAGAATGACCGGCATGAGTATTCCAAGCTGCAGCATCACTGAGATCCCCGAGGGTGCCAACATCCTCGATGTCCGCGAAGACGATGAGTTCGCCGCCGGTCATATCGACGGCGCTCAGCACATCCGGCTCTCCGACCTGCCGGTGCGCTACGGCGAGGTGCCGATGGACGAGGACGTCTACGTCATCTGCCGCTCCGGCGGGCGCTCGCGCACGGCGACCGAATGGCTGAACAAGAACGGCTTCGATGCCATCAGCGTCAACGGCGGCATGGGTGCCTGGCACCTCGACAACGACCGTCCGATCGTCAGTGATACCGACGAAGAACCGCACGTCAAGTGACCCCGCAGCGGCATGCCGACTTGCCGCCCAACCACTGCCTCGAGCGCGGTGTTCTCACGAACTGGGACGCCGCACCCGAGGTGGTCTCGGCCTGCCGGCCGCATGGCGAGATGATTCAGCTTTCGGCTACGCTTCAGCGCGGCGCTCTGAGAAAGTGTGTCTATGAATGTTCGTGCAGGAGAACCCGCAGCTGAGTCGGATCTGGTCTCAATCCCCGATCTGCTCGATGACTACCACGACATCGTCCCCGATCCGAGTGATCCCGCCCAGCGGGTGAGCTTCGGGACGTCGGGGCACCGAGGCAGTTCGAGTGCCGGGTCGTTCAACGAAGCGCACATCACCGCGATCACGGCCGCGATCGTGGAGTATCGCAGAGAGCAGGGATACACCGGCCCGCTCTACCTGGCCCGGGACACCCATGCGCTGTCCGAGCCGGCGCTGCTGACGACCCTGGAGGTGCTCGCGGCCGCCGAAGTGCCGACCATGATCGATGAGCGCGACGGCTATACCCCCACCCCGGTGCTCTCGCACGCGATCCTCAAGCACAACGCCTCGCGCGGCAGCACGCAGGGCCTGGCCGACGGCATCGTCATCACGCCCTCGCACAACCCGCCGTCGGACGGCGGCTTCAAGTACAATCCCCCACACGGCGGGCCAGCCGGCTCATCGGTGACCGCCTGGATCGAGAACCGGGCGAACGAACTGCTCGAGGCCGGCTGGGAGAGGATTCCCCGGCAGGCGTTTCAGCGGGCCTTCCACCTCGATGAGACACTGAACTTCGACTTCACCTCCAGCTATGTCGACGACCTGGAGAAGGTCATCGACGTCACTGCGATCCGCGACTCCGGGCTGCACATCGGCGCCGACCCGATGGGCGGAGCGGCCGCAGACTACTGGCCGATCATCGCCGATCGCCTCGACCTCAACATCGACGTCGTCAACGCCGAGGTCGACCCGACATGGTCGTTCATGACGCTGGACTGGGACGGCAAGATCCGGATGGACTGCTCTTCGCCGCACGCGATGGCCTCACTCATCGGCAACCGGAACCGTTTCGATATCGCCACCGGCAATGACGCCGACGCCGACCGGCACGGCATCGTGACCCCAGATGCCGGACTCATGAACCCCAATCACTACCTCGCCGCCGCCGTCGACTACCTCTTCACCCACCGGCCGGACTGGCCGAAGCGCGCGAAGATCGGCAAGACTGCGGTGACCAGCGGCATCATCGACCGCATCGCCGCCGCCCGCGGCCGGGAACTCTATGAGGTGCCGGTGGGCTTCAAGTACTTCGTGTCCGGGTTGCTCGACGGCAGTGTGGGCTTCGGCGGTGAGGAGTCGGCAGGAGCGTCGTTCCTCGCCTTCGACGGCAGCGCCTGGACGACCGACAAGGACGGCATTCTGCTGTGCCTGCTCGCCGCCGAGATGACTGCTGTGACCGGCAAGACGCCCTCACAGCTGTATGCCGGGCTGGTCGCCGAACACGGTGAGAGCGCCTACGCGCGCATCGACGCCCCGGCCACCCGCGAGCAGAAGGCCGCGCTCAAGAAGCTCAACCCCTCACAGGTCAGTGCCGATACGCTCGCCGGTGAGCCGATCACCGCCAAGCTCACCGAGGCACCCGGTGACGGGGAGGCCCTCGGCGGGCTCAAGGTGACAACCGAGAGCGCCTGGTTCGCCGCCCGGCCCTCCGGCACCGAGGACGTCTACAAGATCTACGCCGAGTCCTTCCGCGGACCTGATCACCTCGCCGAGGTGCAGGCCGAGGCGAAGGCTGTCGTCGACGGGGTCATCGGCGAAGGCAGCTGAGAGGACGAACCGATGGATGCTGTGCGGAGAACGCGGCCGAACAGTCACTGACGACGCCCGAACTAGTGCCGGCTGACGTGGAGGCCGACTACGCCGAACTCGGCGACGCCCTCCGAAGCGCCTCGCTTGCCCGGCGCGCACAGCTCGCGGACCGGACCCGGGGAGCAGCCGGACCCGTTTGAGCACCGTGCCCACCGCCTCGGGAACGGTGCCCGCGGTGACCAATCACACCACGGAATCGGGCCTGCGGCAGGCGGGTGCGGGATAGACTGTCCTGATGTTCCGCAACTATCAGGAGATCTTCTCCCTGCCCGGAGCATTGAAGTTCTCGCTGGCGGGACTCATCGCGCGATTCCCCATCGCCATCCTCGGACTCGGCATCGTCCTGTTCATCCAGGGTGTGCTCGGATCGTACGCGCTCGCCGGTCTGGTCGCAGCGGTCTTCATGCTCGTCCAGGCTGTCTCGAACCCGATCATCGCCCGCCTCGTCGACGCACACGGCCAGGCGCGCGTCATGCTGCCTGTCGTCGTCATCCACATCATCGGGCTCATCGGCCTGCTCCTCGCTGTCTACCAGGGCTGGTGGATGGGCTTCGTCTTCATCTTCGCCGGCATCTCCGGTGCGACGGTCGGCTCACTCGGCTCACTTGTGCGCGCCCGCTGGAACGCGATCGTCACCAGCCGCAAGCAGCTCGACACCGCCTTCAGCTGGGAATCGGTCGCCGACGAGATGCTCTTCGTCACCGGCCCGATGATCGTCACCTTCCTCGCGACCATCATCTACCCGGCCGCCGGCATCATCGCCTCGATGCTCACGACGATCGTCGGCTCGGCGGCCTTCTACAGCCAGAAGGCGACCGAACCGGTCCCGCAGCCCCGCCAGCGCGGCGCAGCGCGGGGCAAGGTGCTGTCCAACCTCGGCATCTTCATGGTCATCGTCGCCCACGCCGTGCTCGGCGTGAACTTCGGTGCCCTCGACATCATCGCCGTGGCCTTCGCCGAGGAGTCCGGGCACAAGCCGCTGGCCGGCGTGCTCGTGAGCGCGATGGCGCTCGGCTCGCTGCTGGCGGGCATCCTCTACGGCGTGCGCACCTGGAAGGCCCCCGTCCAGCACCGCCTGGCGGTCGCCTTGTCGTGCCTGGCGGTGCTCACCTGGCCGATGCTGCTGGCGGGCTCGATGTTGGCCTTCGGGCTCACGATCTTCGCCGTCGGCCTGGCGCTGGCCCCTTCGCTCATCGCCGCCGCCTCCGTCATCCAGGAGCTCGCCCCGCCGCACCGGCTGACCGAGGCGCTGGCCTGGATCGGCACGGCACTCGGCTTCGGCGTCTCGATCGGCTCGGCGGTCTCGGGTGTCATCATTGACGAACTCGGCGCGCGCAATGCGCTCATCCTCCCGGCCGTCTGCGCGACCCTGGCCGCGGTTCTCGCGATCGCGTTCAACCGGCAGATGGATCCGGCGACTCGCAGTCATGCAGCGCGTCAGAACCGCACGGTCATCAACACCATCACCGAGGACGATGCGGCTTCCGCTCAGAGCTGAAAACGCAGGTGCGGGCATCTTCCGATTCAACGTTCAATGATTGGCCTAAGTGATTACTGGGCAGTTATAGTAAATTAGCCGTGGTGGCCAGGCTGAAAGAGTGCGTGGCTGCCATGGCATTTCAATTTCCGCCGGGACGCACCCCTGGCCTGGTGACGATGGCTACACCCGAGGCGGTGACCGGGTGGCTGCGATCCGGGAAATGGGACGGCCGCGTCCATCAGATCCTCATTACCTCTCAGTAACCTCAGCTGGGCGGGTAGCGTGGCAGCATGCACCTCCTGCCGGCCTGCGCCTCCGACAACGGCGCTTTCTCTCGAACGTTTCTCACCGCTTCCCCCTCCCCTGAACTCGTTCCTGCCGGGTACGCGCTCACAGTTTTGTCTGCGCAGGTCGCGCCATGAAGATTGCGATCGTCGGGTCCGGGATCGGCGGACTGGCTGCCGCGATCGGGCTACAGCGCGCCGGTGCCGAGGTCACTGTATTCGAGCAGTCCGCTGACCTGCGCCCGGGTGGTTCGGGCCTGTCGATCTTCGGCAATGGGCTGACTGCGCTTGATGCGCTTGGGCTCGGGGAGGACTTCCGCGCGATCAGCACTGCGCAGGCCGCAGAGCTCACCGGCGGGCAGCGCCGTCCTGACGGCAGCTGGGTCACTGTCTACCCGATGGATGCCGTCGCCCAGCTGCGCATCGTCGACCGCGCGGACCTGCACGCGATGCTTACTGCCGCACTGACACCGGGCACAGTGCGCTCCGGCACTCGCGTCACCGGCTGCTCCCCCGACGGGACACTGAGCACCGCTGACCCGGAGGGTGAGCGCTTCGATGTCATCATCGGCGCCGACGGTCTGCGCAGCACCGTGCGCACCGCATGGCCTGCCGATCCTGGAATCCGCTACGCCGACTACGGATCCTGGCGCGGGATCACGCAGCAACCGGTCGATCTGCACGGTGAGGCTGGTGAGACCTGGGATGTCGACGCGCGCTTCGGTCTCGCCCCGCTCGGTGATGGCCGCGTGTACTGGTTCGGCGTCATCAGCGCCCCGGCCGGCCAGCGCTTCCCCGCAGACGGGCAGGCAGCCGCTGCGGTCTTCGCCGACTGGCACGACCCGATCCCCAGCCTCATCGCCGCCACCGATCCTGCCGTCATCAGCTACCTGCCGATCGAGGAGCTCGCCGGGCGACTGCCAAGCTTTGTGCGCGGCCGGCTCGTCCTCCTCGGCGATGCCGCCCACGCGATGACGCCCAACCTCGGGCAGGGCGGCAACCAGGCACTCGAAGACGCCGCGACCCTCACCCGGCTGCTCGCACCACTCGCAACAGCCGACGGGCACTCAGTCGGCCGGCTCATCGTCGCCCTCGACCGCTACGACGCGCTGCGCCGCCCCCGCACCCAGCAGGTCGCCGCCCGCTCACGGCTCATCGGCCAGATCGCCCACCGGCCCGGCCCACGGCTCAGCCGGCTGCGCGATTCCCTCATGCACCTCATACCGACCTCCGCCCTGCGCCGGCAGCTGACCGCACTGCAGGACTGGCAGCCGCCAGCCTGAACCACGCCCACCGCAACGACAGATCCCCGGCCGAGGCGGGTGCTGGTGCACCCCTCGACCGGGGATCGGATGTCAGATCAGGCGATCAGCTGCGCGGGGCGGGACCCTTCGGGTCGTCGCCTTCGGTGCCGGGCAGGCCCTGGCGCTTGCGCATGAGCAGCAGCACGACGAGGGCGAGGACGGCCAGGCCGCCGATGCCGAGCAGGATCATCATCGGCATAGACATGCCGCCGGCCTCATCGCTGGTGAGCTCGCCGCGATCCTGGGACTCGCGGTCCGGGGCGTCGACGGCGGAGCCGCCGAGTCCTGCGGATTCCTCACCGGCGGCAGCACTCTCAGTGGAGTCATCGGGCTGGGCCTCGCCACCGCCGGAGCCGTCGTCCTTGAGGGTGAAGTCGAAGGAGCCGCTGATGGGGTGGCCGTCTTCGGAGACGACGCGCCAGTTGACGGTGTACTTGCCGGGCTTGAGGTCATCGGGCAGCGCCGACTTCAGGGTGCGGTCCTCGATGGTGATCTCACCGGCGGAGACGTCGGTTCCATCGTGCATGACCTTGATCTCAGCGCCGACCTGCTGCAGCTGACCGGAGAACTCCATCTCCAGCCAGTCCGGCTGCTCGTCGAGCTCTTCGCCGTGCTCCGGGCTCGAGCTGACAAGGCGGTCGTGGGCGCTGGCGGGGGCCGACCAGAGCAGCGTGAAGCCCAGGGCCACAGCCGCGACGATCGCCAGCAGGGAAGTCGAGAAGGTGCGCATAGTCAAAGGGATACTCCAATCAGGGCGGACTCGCGCCCTCATTATCCACCATCGACCTGGCTGCTGCCTGCATATGGGGGTGCAGTCCATCACGACTTGGCTACGATCAGCGGCGTTCCTCGACGGCCGCGCGGATGCCCGGCAGGGCTGCGGTGATCATGTCGTAGGTCTCGTAGAAGCCGGCCTGGTCGCCGTACCACGGGTCGAAGACGTCGAGATCCGCACCCGAGGCGCCGGCACAGGCCGGGTCATAGGACCGGAGCATCCGCACCTCGGGGCGCTCCGCCTCGGGCACGGATTCCAGCAGCCGTTCGGTGGCCTGCCGGTGGCGTTCGGTCATGACGATCGCGATGTCGCGGGAGGCCAGCCAGTCCGGTGTCAGCTGGCGGGCGGCGTGTCCTGCGGTGTCGTACCCGCGCTCGGTGAGCACGCGGGCGGCTCGCGGGTCGATCGGGTTGCCGTGCTCCTCGTCGCTGATCCCGGCCGAGTCGATGTGCACGGGCAGGTCGGACAGTTCGGCGGCTGCGATCCGCTCGGCCATCGCCGAACGGCAGATGTTTCCGGTGCACACGAACACGATGCTCACCTCACCGGTCTCCGTCGCCTGCCTGCTGTCTGCCTGTGCGCTCATGGATCCTCCCGTCTCTGGTGTCGCCTCCACTCTAGCGACCCAGGCCCCTGCCGGTTGTCCGCCCCGGCGCCTAGACTCGAGACCACCGGTGCCCGCCGCCCGGTGAGTTGAAGGAGGATGCCATGGATGCCGTTGCCGTGCTTCACGATATGCTCACCCGCCCCTTCGAGGTCTGCCGGCAGGTTCTCGACGGGATCAGCACCGACGACCTCAACGCCCACCTCGCCGACGGCACGAACTCGATCGCCTGGCTGCTGTGGCACACCGGCCGCGAGGCCGACGTCCAGCTGGCAGCGCTGACGTCCGCTCCCGAGGTGTGGACCGAGCAGTCATTCCGTGCTCGCCTCGGGCTGCCGGCTGAGGGGTTCGGGCTCGGGCAGAGCGCCGAGGAGGCCGCCGGGATCCGCATCGACGATCCGGAGGTGCTCGGCGACTACCTGGCTGCTGTCGAGGATGAGATGGCCGCCTATCTGCGCGGTCTCGATGCCGCTGACCTCGACGATGTCATCGACGAATACGACGGCCAGCCGATCACCCGCGGAGTGCGGCTCGTGTCGATCATCGACGATGCCGCCCAGCATGCCGGGCAGGCGGCGTTCATCCGGGGCTCACTCGGATGGGATGCCCCACGTCCATAACCCAGCCGGCGCCTCGGGAACGGGAATTCTGGTTCCGACCGACCGCAACCGGGCGCGCAGGCGATAGGTTGGGACTATGACTGAGATCTCCCTGCCCCACGGCGACCCGGATGTCGCTGCATCACACGACCTCTTCCGCCATGTCAACGGCGCCTGGATCGACTCGTTCGAGATTCCCGACGACCGCGCCGGCGACGGGGCGATGCGTGAACTCTACGACGCCGCCGAGGAGAAGGTCCGCGACCTCATCACCGGGCTCGCCGACGCGTCTCCCGCCCCAGGCAGCGAGGAGGCGAAGATCGCCGACCTGTTCACCTCGTTCATGGACACCGAGCAGATCAACAAGCTCGGCGTGACCCCGCTTGCCGAGGGCTTCGAGCGGATCAAGGCTGCTGCCGATCACAGCGAGCTCGCCCGGCTTATGGGCGAACTCGACCGCGAAGGCTGCGGCGGGCTGCTCGGCGGATTCGTCAGCGCCGATGCCAAGGACTCCGACGTCTACGCGATGTACATCGTGCAGTCGGGCCTGCATCTGCCCGATGAGTCGTACTACCGCGGGGAGGAGAACGCCGAGCTGCGCGAGAAGTTCCGCGCCCACATCGCGAAGATGTCGGATCTGGCTGGGCTGCAGGAGCACACCGGGATGACCGGTGAGGAACTGGCTGAAAAGATCCTCGACTTCGAGACCGCGATCGCCGAACACCACTGGGACCGGGTCACAAATCGTGACGCGGAAAAGACCTACAACCGGTTCACCGTGCCCGAGGTCGCCGACCTCGTCCGCGGCTTCGACCTCAACGCCTGGCGGGCCGGAGCGGGCATCGAGCACGCCGACTACCTCATCGTCAGCCAGCCCTCCTTCCTCACCGGCGCCGGCCGGGTGTGGGCCGACACGCCAATCGGGGTGCTGCGCGGATGGATGATGTTCGGCCTGCTCAACGCCTCGGCCAGTGCGCTGGGCGATGAGATCGTCGAGGAGAACTTCGACTTCTTCGGCCGCACCCTCTCGGGCACTCCGCAGCTGCGTGAGCGCTGGAAGCGCGGCGTCAGCCTAGTGGAGGGGCTGCTCGGTGAGGCTGTCGGCAAGCTCTACGTCGCCCAGGAGTTCCCGCCGGAGGCGAAGGAGGCGATCAGCGAGCTGGTCGACAAGCTCATCCGCGCCTACGAGTCCTCGATCAAGAGCCTCGACTGGATGGGTGAGGAGACGAAGGGGCGGGCGCTGAGGAAGCTCTCTCAGTTCACGCCGAAGGTCGGCTATCCGGATGTGTGGCGGGAGTACCCGGCCGAGATCCGCGCCGATGACCTGCTCGGCAACATCCGCCGTTCCGCCGAGGCTGAGCACGACCGGCACGTCGGGCGGATCGGTGAGGAGATCGACCGCACCGAATGGCTCATGACCCCGCAGACGGTCAACGCCTACTACCATCCGGTGATGAACGAGATCGTCTTCCCTGCGGCGATCCTGCAGCCGCCGTTCTTCGACGTCGACGCCCCGGATGCCGTGAACTTCGGGGCGATCGGCGCGGTCATCGGCCACGAGATCGGCCACGGTTTCGATGACCAGGGCTCCCGCTACGACGGCACCGGAAACCTCGTCGACTGGTGGACCGCTGAGGACCGGCATCTCTTCGAGGAGCGCACCCGCTCCCTCATCGACCAGTTCGATGTGCTCGTGCCCGCTGGATTCGAATCCAAGCACACCGTCAACGGCGCACTGACGATCGGGGAGAACATCGGCGACGTCGGCGGGCTGTCGATCGCGTACAAAGCACTGACGATCGCCGCCGCCGATGAGGGCCGTGAGGTCACCACCGAGGAGAAGCAGCAGTTCTTCTATGCCTGGGCGAAGGCCTGGCGGATCAAGATGCGCAAGGAGGAGCGGCTGCGCCGGCTCAGCATCGACCCGCACTCGCCCGAGGAGTTCCGCTGCAACCAGGTGGTCAAGAACATCGACGCCTTCGCCGAGGCCTTCGACGTCAGCGAGGGCGACCCGATGTACCTGCCGCCGGAGGAGCGCGTCCACATCTGGGTGTAAGACTGAGTCTGCGGCGGCGGCGCGGCAGGCTCCCGAAGGCTGGGCGTCAGGCGGCCGCAGGCTGCTGATCTCGAACCCGACCGAATCCGGTCCGCGCATCGCGGGCCGGATTCTGTCGCACCATCGGTCTGTCACGTCATCGTTCTGTCGCACCATCCGGCGGCAGGCTGGAACCGCGCGAAGCGAAGGAGCCCGCCATCATGCTCAGCGAACTGCTCGAACTCGAACACCAAGGATGGAAGTCCCTCTGCGAGAGCAATTGCGCGGACTTCTACGGACAGATCATGACCAGCGACGGCATCATGGTCCTCGCCCACGGCCAGATCCTCGACCGGCAGGCGGTCATCGACTCCCTGAACGATGCGCCGCCGTGGCGAACCTACGACATCACCGACGCGAGACTCCTCGCCCTCAGCGACGATCACGCGATCCTCATCTACACCGGTCGCGCCTACCGCGCGGAGGACGAGCCCAGCTTCATCGCGCTGATCTCCGGTGTCTACACACGATGCGACGGCGCGTGGCGACTCGCGCTCTACCAGCAGACACCCGTTCCCGCGCAGGAGCAGAACCGTTCCCGTACAGGAGTACAACCAGGCCCCTGACGGTCTCTCAGAGTCCAGCCCTGCGATCCACTGCGATTCCACCAGCTGGTCAACCGCTGACGCCGGGGTCCGTCAGTACTGGCAGAAGGTATTGGCAGGAGCTGTCATATGGTGGTGTGCAGGAGACGCGCGAAGCGCTCAGCCAGATCGCGCCAGGCGACCTCATGAGCGCCGAAGGTCCGCTGCGCCTCGCGGCGGGCCTCCTCACGGTCCGCGTCGCCGTTGAGCCCGGCCGGCAGCTCTTCACCCTCAGCACGGTCGATGACGATGTAGCCGACACCGTCAGGGTCGAGGCGGGAGATGTTGTTGCGGAACAGCCGATCCTCAGCGACGGTGTCGGTGACAGCCAGCGGAATCGGCCCAAGGCTGTCGGCGGTCTTCTCGAAGGTGATCCGCCCGGCGGTCAGCGGGCCGTCGAGTGCTGCGGTGGTGAGCATCTCAGTGGCGGTGCCGACGGCGACGACCGGGATCCGGGTGGCCATCGCATCGGAGACCATTTCGACGATCTCGGCGATGAGTTCAGTGCGGGTGTCGCTCGTACAGCCCCAGCAGAAGACAACGAGGGCAGCGAAGCCGGGCAGCGGCGGCAGCGGCTCGTCGCGGTTGACGAGAGTGACGTCGAGGCCGAGCTCGGTCCACAGGTCGATGACCCCGCCGATCTCGATCTCCGGTGACAGGTCGATGAACAGCAGCGGCGTGTTGATCCCGGCCTCGGACAGCGTCTGGGTCGGCAGCCGCTCACCGGCCTGCAGCTCGACCGGCAGCACGTTTTCCGGCACCGGGGCGGGGCAGGTGGCGTGCGGGATGAACGCGAACGGGTAGTTGATCGTGCGGTTGAAGTCGATGATGACGTGGCCCTGTGCGTCGGGCAGACCGAGGTTGAGGCGCCGCCAGGTCGCCGTCGTGCGGCCGTTGGTGTAGTCGTGGAAGTTGATGTGCAGGCCCTTGTCCGGGCTGCCGGAGGTCTTGAGCACATACTCGACATCGCACAGTGTGAACCGGATCTCGCCCGTGAGCTGCTCGTCGAGCTCCAGGCCCGGGCAGGCGGTGGCGATGCGGCGCTGCTCCGGTCCGGGGTACGCGGTGAAGACACCGGAGACGATCCAGTCCTGCTTGAGCGGGAAGGCCGGGATGTCGATGAAGCGCTGCAGCAGCGGAGCCTTCGAGTCCCGCCGGCGGATCCCGTAGTTCCCGTCGCGGCGGATGAGCTCATAGGTGATGTGGTCGACGACGAACCAGTTGAGCGACTCCCCATCATCGAGCCTGGCCGACATCGATTCCGAAGAGTCGACCCGCACCTCGGCGGAGGGGTGGGAGGCCCGCGCTGGAATCGAATCATGGGCGGCATCTCCGCCGGAGCGCTCCCCGGCCGGACGGCTCATGACCTCGAGCGCGGCCTTGCTCGGGCCGGCGGACACCCCGTCAGCCAAGGTGAAGTGCACCCAGTCGCCGTCAACGGTGAAGGTGCCCGGCGCCTCGGGCCAGGTGACCGGTTGAGACGACGTCAGCCACGTGAGTCCAGTGACACTCAGCCACCCGAACGGGGTGGCGAGATCGGAGATGCGGGCGTCATGCCACGCCTGCCACTCGGCACTGTACTGTTCCACAGGGCTCCTCGAACTCGCTTGGGGATCTCGCGGTCATCAGCCTTCAGCCGATCGGGCTGGCGGCTAGTCCTATCCTAGGCGATGCGGGTGCTGCGGCGGCGGTGCTCGGACTGGTTTGCCAGCAGCTGCACACCGCCCAGACAGACGAGCAGCGCCGTGGCGACGGTGATCATGTGGAAGCCCTCGTAGTAGCTGAACCGGTCGATGATGACGCCGGTGAGCGCTGAGGAGCCGGACTGGCCGACGACGACGCCGGTCGACATCATCGCCATGACGGTGGTGGTGCGGCCGAACGGGGCGACGTCGGAGGCGATCGAGTACAGCGTCACGAGTGCCGGGCCGATGCCGCAGCCCATGATGACCAGCGGCAGCACCACGTCGAGCGGGGCAGAGACGAAGTGCATGACGATCGAGCCGGCCAGGGCAAGCGAGCCGAAGACGAGCCAGCGGGCGGTGAAGGTGAAGCGCTCCGGCAGCAGGACGACTGAGAGCGCGAGGATCGCTGAGCCGACGCCCATGATGCCGTAGTAGATGCCGGCGGCATCGGCCTGGCCGAAGCGCTCCATGAAATTGCTCAGCGAGGTCAGCGAGGCGCCGAAGAACACGCCGATGCTCGTCATGCCGAACACCGGGACGAGGACGATGAGGCGGTAGATCTCGCGAACCGGGGCCGGGCGTGTCGGCTCAGTGGGTGCAGGCTGGGATGTGCCCGCCGCCTCGGGCTCGGAGTCCGGCTCGGGAGCAGACGCGGACTGCCGGGCGTGGCCGGTGGTGAAGCGCACCGAGGGGTGGACGGCGAAGGCGAGGACGCCGAGGCCGGTGAGCACGGCGGCGAAGTCGAGCGGGACGACGACGCCCAAGGCGACGGCGACGATGCCGACGATGACCGGGCCGAATACGAAGACGAGCTCATCGGTCATCGACTCATACGACAGCACCTTCGAGGTGACTTTGCGGGCATCGGTGCCGGTGAGCGTTGCGCGGATGGCGTAGAGCCAGCGGGTGCGCACCATCGACGAGGCCTGCGGGCTGGTGAGGCCGATCGCCATGCCGGCGGCGAGCACGACCGGGGTGATGACCTCCAGGCGGAGGGCGACGGCAAGCCCGAAGAGAGCGGCGGCGTTGGCGAGCGCGGTGACGATGAGGACGATGCGCTGGCCCCAGCGGTCGGCGGCCGCGCCGATGAGGGGGCCGGAGATCGCGGTGCCGAGGCCGACGAGCGCGGCGGTCGAACCGGCCAGGGTGTAGCTCTCGCGGGTGGCGGCGACGGCTGTGAGCACAGCGACGACCGACATCGCGAAGGGGAGCTTGGCGATGATGGAGATCGGGATGTAGGTCCAGCCGAAAAGGCGCATGAGAACCGAGAGCACGATTGACTACGCTACTACGTATGACCATCACGACTGAATCTGCGCCGAGCACCGTTGCTGCCGACCTGTCCTCCTTCGTCTATGCCTCCCCGTCGTCGTTCCACGCGGCGGCCAATGTGCGCGAGCGGCTCGCCGCAGCCGGGTTCAGTGAGCTGAACGAGGCCGAAGCCTGGCAGCTGCGCGCCGGCGGGAAGTACGTCGTGGTGCGCGACGGCGCGGCGATCGCCTGGGTGATGCCCGAGGGTGGTGCCGGTGGTGCTGGGAAGGCGGGCGGCGCCTCGGCTCCGGTGTTCCGGGTATTCGGAACCCACACCGACTCCCCGGCCTTCAAGCTCAAGCCCAACCCCGGATTTGCCACCGAGGGTGCGCTGCAGATCGGCGTCGAGATCTACGGCGGGCCGCTGCTGAACTCGTGGCTCGACCGGGAGCTCAGCCTCGCCGGGCGGCTCGTGACCCGTGATGGGCAGACGGTGCTCGCGCGCACGAAGCCGATCGCCCGGATCCCGCAGCTGGCGATCCACCTCGACCGTGAGGTCAACCAGAAGCTCTCCCTCGACAAGCAGCGCCACCTGCAGCCGGTCATCGGCCTGGAGGATCTCACCGGGCTGCTGCGGGCAGCCGACGGACTTCAGAGCACCGACGTGCTCGAGGTGCTCGCCGCCTCAGCCGGGGTCAAGGCCGCGGATGTCGCCGGATTCGATATCGTCACGATCGCTGCGCAGGAACCGGCGACCTTCGGTCTGCACGACGAGTTCCTCGCCAGCCCCCGCCTCGACAACCTGTCATCCGTGCATGCCGGGATGAGCGCGCTGGCACTCATCGACCCGGCTGAGATCAGCGAGATCCCGCTGCTGGCCGCCTTCGACCATGAGGAGGTCGGCTCCAACACCCGCTCGGGTGCCTGCGGGCCGTTCCTCGCCGACGTCACCGAGCGGATCGTCGCCGCGGTTGCCGGGGATGGTGACGGTGGCGGCGGTGGCGCGACGGTGGGCCGAGAGGCGTACCTGCGCTCGATGGCGTCTTCCATCTGCTTCTCCGCCGACACCGGGCACGGTGTGCACCCGAACTTCCCCGAGCGCCACGACCCGGTCAACCGGCCCCGCCTGGGCGCCGGGCCGCTGCTGAAGATCAACGCCCAGCAGCGCTATGCCACCGATGCGATCGGCACCGCCCGGTTCGCCGCCGCCTGCGATGCTGCTGACGTCACCTACCAGGAGTTCGTGTCGAACAACTCGATGCCGTGCGGTTCGACGATCGGGCCGCTGACCGCAACCCGGCTGGGCATGACGACCGTCGACATCGGCATCGGGCTGTGGAGCATGCACTCGGCACGCGAGATGTGCGCGATCACCGATGTGCACGACATGTTCCACGTCGCGCACGCCTACCTGGGCGGAGCCTGAGGCGGCGGCTGCTGAGGCGGGCTGAGGCGGCGGCACACCAGCGCCACATATGCCGGTCAGCGCATTAGCGCCGTAGGCCGCCTGATTCTACAGTTCGATCATGATCGACTCGCAGCACTTCACCGACGCCGCCGCTGACTACTCCCGCCTCGCTCCGCACCTGTGGGATCGCATCGGCGCAGACGCCGTCGCGGCCGCCGACCCCCAACCCGGTGAGCGGGTTCTCGACGCATGCTCCGGGATCGGGTCCTCAGCACTGCCGGCAGCCGCTGCTGTGGGAGCGGGTGGCCAAGTCGATGCCGTCGACCTCGCTGGCGGCCTGCTCGATGTGCTGCACCAGCGAGCGAGCCAGCGCAGGCTGGGACAGGTGCGTGCACACCAAGCGGACGTGCTGGAGTTCGGGCAACCGGGTGAGTACGACCTCGTGCAGTGCGTCCTCGGAATCATGTTCTTCCCGGACTTCACAGCTGGGTCGCGACAGCTGGTGAACCGGCTGCGGCCGGGTGGGCGACTGATGCTGTCAGTGTGGGATCACGGGGTCATGGCCGACATCGGCATGCGGGCCTTCAGCTCGATCCAGCGGGTGAGAGACGAGAAGCTGCCCGACCCTGCGTACGCGAAGTTTGTCCGAAAGGATGACGAGCGCGGCGGTGAAGGCACCGCCGCCCACGCGGACGACGCCGGTCAGAAGACCGAACTCAGCTTCGACCAGATCGACACCCAGGACGCCTTCGGCCCGTGGATGGAAGATCTCGGCCTGACCGATGTGAGCGTCACCGTGCAGGAGCGGAGCCTGGAGCTCGATGACGAGCTTGCCTGGCTGGTCATCACCGGGTCAGGGTTCCGCAGCATGTTCTCCGGGATGAGCGGTGAGCAGGTTGAGGAGGTCCGGTCGGGCTTCCTCGCGGGCCTGAACCGCGATGGATTCACCTCGCTCAACACAAGCACACTCGTAGGAATCGGGCACCGGCCGGAGTAGATTTCGGCGGGACTCGCTGACTGCCAAAAGCTCGCTCATGGATTCAGCACTCAACGGCTATGAATCGGGCAAAACATAGTCGTTGACTGCAGAATTGAGCCCGCTCGATATTGCAGTCAACGTCGACAGGCAACGACGGGGACTCTGGAGAGCCGCCATCCACAGATTCGACCAGCCCATTCCAATCCCAATTGGAACCGATGAAGCTGTCCTCATGAGCACGCGAAACCGCTCCCAGCGTAAGAAAAGAGCGACCCTCCCTCGGTACGCAAACTACGGCTACCTCGTCCTACGGAACCTCAACGAGTATCGGCGCCGCCAGCTCGTTTCACGCTTCGGCAAGGGCATTTACGTTCACCCCGACGGGCCGGCGGAACTCAACATCCCCGAATGGGCAGGCGACGATTGGCATCGCACCTTCGAGATGGCAACGGCATTGGCAGTCGTGGCACCGCACGCGGTTGTCTCTCGACGCTCTGCGGCGGTTCTCCACGGACTCCCGCTTCGAGGACTCCGCAGCCAGCTGGAAGTCAGCGTTGAACAACCGGCCGCAGCTATTAGGCGCCCATGGGTCAGCTGTCGCCAGGTTGGAACGATCAAGCACCTCTCGGTTGCGACGTTCCGGCTCGCCACCATCAGACAGACCCTTCTCGACCTCGCCGGCCAGCTCGGCTTCCTCGAACTCGTCCAGTGCTTCGACGCTGTGCTCGGCCGCTGGCACGGCCCGCCCCAGCTCACACCAGTCGAGCTGTCGAGACTCATCGTCGGCACTCCGCGCTATCCCGGTCGCAAGCTCGCCATCGCGGCGCTCCACCGCGCCCGACCCGGAGTCGACTCGCCGCAGGAGACCCGCGTGCGCCTCAACCTCATCGACGCCGGCCTGCCCGAACCCGAGGTGTCTGTCAGCGTCGACAATCCCGCCACCGGCTACTACTACCTGCTCGACATGGCCTACCGGCGAGAGAAGGTCGCAGTCGAATACGACGGCGATCACCACCGTGACGACGAGGATCAGTACAACCGCGACATCACCCGCCTGCAGACACTGGAGCAGCTCGGCTGGACGGTCATCCGGGTCACCCGTCGCAGCGACATGAGCCGGGTCGTCCACGATGTTCGCGCCGCGCTCATCCGCCGGCGCCAGAAGTCCGCCGCCCACCCCACCCAGGCTGACCGCGCCAGCTGAACCCCAGCGGCCCCGCGCAGGCTTACCGCGCCAGCTGATCACCCACGGCGCACCCCAACCATCTGCATCCGCGGCTTGCCCCACCCCGCCATCAGAATCCACCGGTGACAAGCGCCCGCCCGGAGAGTACTGTCACAGATGTGAGCACCGACATGGCAGTGCGCGCCGCAGCCTTCGCCATGGAGCACCTTGCGGAGGACATCAGCGTCGCCGACATCGCCGACCACCTCGGCTACAGTCCCTTCCACTTCAACCGCACGTTCGCCGCCGCCATGCACACCCCGCCTGGCCGGTTCCTCGCCGCGCTGCGCTTCCATGCCGCCAAGAACCTGCTGCTGACCGGCAATGACGCCGTTGTCGATGTGTGCACGCAGGTCGGCTTCACCTCCCTGTCCTCCTTCAGCCGCCGGTTCCGCGAGGCCGTCGGCACCAGCCCGGCTGCCCTCCGCACGCTCGCCGACCAGGTCGCCGACTGCTCACCGGCCCCGTTCTCGATCGGCAATCCGAAGGCCGCGCACGCCACCATCGACATCGAGAGCCCGCCTGCTGGGCTGCGCCTGCCGCCGCTCATGTGGATCGGCTGGTTCCCGACACCAGCACCCATCGGGCTGCCGCGGGCCGGTGTGCTGTGCCGCGGCAAGCAGCGCATCCGCCTCCCCCTGTGCGCCGGCGCCCCGTGGCTGCTCGGCTTCAGCGTCGATGCCGCCGCCGAGGTGGTCGATCACCTGGCACCATCGGCCCCGTCGTCGCCAGCCACAGCACACCGGTGACCACAGCCCAGCACATCACGCTGACCTTCGGCCCGGCCCCGCAGCCGTCGGTTCCCATGCTGACGGCCCTGCCGGCACTGGCTCCGCCACACTGATCCTCCTCTGACCGGCACGACCGCAAGAATCCGATCCAGCACGACCGCAAGCATCTGATCCGCCACGACCGCCAGTATCTGACCGGCAAGACCGCAAAAACGGACACACATCACCACACTGCACCGTCATAGATTGGCATCACCCGGCCGTGACCGATGGCCCTACTGCGATTGGATTGCATCATGTCACCTCAGTACCGCACCGGCGCTCCCTGCTGGCTCGACCTCGGAACCCATGACCTCAACGGCTCCCTCGACTTCTACCGCGAGCTCTTCGGCTGGGAGTTCAACGACCTCGGCGCCGAAATGAACCATTACCACCTCATCACCGCAGATGGCAGCACCGTCGGCGGGCTGATGGATGTCTCCGGCATGACCTGCCCGGAAGGCGGCGAGATCCCCACGCGCTTCGACGTCTACCTCCACACCGACGACCTCGCCTCGACAGTCGCGAAGGCCCGCGAACGCGGCACCGTCTACATCGACCATGAGCAGGCGGGCGATGCCGGCTCGATGTCCGTCATGGCCGATCCGTCCGGCGCATGCCTGAACGCGTGGCAGCCGAACCAGATCACCGGCTTCGAGTTGCCGCTCAAGCACGGCACCCCGGTCTGGTTCGAATGCCGCAGCACCGACTTCGACGCCTCAGCCGACTTCTACCGCGAAGTCTTCGACTGGGCCGTCGTGGAGATGGACGGCATGCCGGAGGGCAACCCGCGCTATGCCACCAACGGCTCGGTCACCGGGACGCTGCCCGACGGCACCCAGTGCGAAGCCGTCTGCGGACTCGTCGACGCCGCCGCTTTGCCACCGGAGTTCCAGGAGTCGACGTGGTCGATCTTCTTCGGCTCAAAGGATCTCGTCGCGACGCTGGAGACCGCTCAGCGTCTTGGCGCCACCACCGGCGAGGTCGGCCAGTCGCCGTTCGGCCGCTTCTGCCAGGTCACCGACCCGCAGGGTGCCGACTTCATGCTCAACGAGCTGTGACCAGCCCGGCCGCCGCCACCCCATCACAGTAGGGAAACGCCATGACCTCCACCCTCCCGATCAGCCCATGCCTGTGGTTCGACTCGAATGCCAGGGCGGCGATGGAGCACTACGTCAGCGTCTTCCCCAACTCACGCATCGTCTCCATCACTGAATACCCCGATGAGTCCCTCAGCGAGCACTTCACTGGGATGCAGGGCAAAGTGCTCACCGGAGAGTTCGTCCTCAACGGGGTCTCGTTCATCTGTCTCGACGGCGGCCCCCTGTTCACATTCTCCGAGGCGATCTCCTTCACCGTCCAGTGCAAAGATCAAGACGAGATCGACTACTACTGGAACGCGCTGTCGCACGTGCCCGAATCCGAGCAGTGCGGCTGATGCAAGGACAGGTTCAGCCTCAGCTGGCAGATCGTACCGGCGAACATGTCCAAGCTCATGCGGACCGATGAGCAGATCCAGGCGATGATGCAGATGCACAAGCTCGACATCAGCGCCCTCGAAGCCGCAGGTCACGGCGTGTGAAAGAACTGCCCATGACTGCTGATTTCCGCTCCGGAGCACCGTGCTGGCTCGACCTCGGCTCACCGGATCCGGACCGCTCGCAGGACTTCTACCACCGTCTCTTCGGCTGGGAGTTCGCACCACCGGCCGGGCCCGACGAGTTCTCCATCATCACCTCTGCCGGCCACACTGTCGGCGGTTTCGTCGACACCCGCGGGATGACCGATCCTGACGGGCAGCCATGGCCGAGCAGCTTCGGGGGGTACGTGCGCTCCGATGACCTCGGCCGCACCGCCGAGCGCGCTCAGTCTTCCGGCGCCCAGCCGCACGAGGCCCCGAGCCTCGGCGAGGCCGGCGCTCTCATCTCCGTCGACGATCCCGGTGGCGCGACGGTCAACGTGTGGCAGCCGGGCACCATCACCGGTTTCGACCTGCCGCATACCCCTGGCACACCGGCCTGGTTCGAGTGCCGCAGCACCGCCTTCGACGCCGCCGCGGAGTTCTACCGCAATGTCTTCGACTGGGCGCTCGTCGATCGCACCGGCGCCGTCCACGGCGGCGCCCGCTATGTCACCAACGGCTCTCCGACCGGCACCTTGGACGACGGCACGCCCTGCCCGGTGGTGTGCGGACTCGCCGACGCGGCGGCGATGCCGGACCCGGAGCAGTCCTCCCGCTGGCTCACCTACTTCCACACCCCGAAGTCGAGACCGCCTGTGAGGCGGCCGAGCGCCTCGGCGCCAAGACCGGGGCGACCGGGAGCACACCGTTCGGGACGTTCGCCCATGTCACCGACCCGTGTGGTGCGGAGTTCGTGCTCAACGGCCAGTGACCGGCCGCTTGGCTTCGATTTCGTTCCGAGGCCGTGGTCGCCTCCCGGGTCCGCTCAGCTGCGCGGCGGGGAGAGCCGGTCGAGCTGCCGGGCGAGTGCTCGCTCGTCGGACAGCGGCGGCAGGCAGATGGCGTCCCGGCAGACTGTGGCCCCTGATTCGGGCACTGATCCGCCGGGACCTTCTGCGGCGATCTCAACGACGGCGACGAGCGGATAGCGGGCAGCGCGTTCGGCGAGCGTGCGGCTGGCGGTCGTGACGTGCACCATCCGGGATTCGAGGAGTTCGGACAGGTACAGCGCCCAGCCGCAGCCGCGCGGAGCCTCCTGGATGAGCGGACCGTAGACGCTCAGCAGCCCGTAGACGATGTCGCTGGCCTCAGCGCCGAGCTCTGCGGCGCCGCGCGGCCGCGGTTTCCCACCGGTCTCGGCCCGGTCGCCGCGCGCGCCTCCCCCAGACCGGCTTCCGCCGCCGGAGCGGTCGCCGTCACTGCAACGGTCGTCGCAGTCGTCCCCATCACCCTCGCGATCATTGGCGTCACCGGTCTCTCCGGCGCCGGGTTCCCGCCAGCCGATGGCCGGGACGATGAGCTCTGCCAGCAGCAGGAACAGCTCCGCTGCTGCGGTGCGGCCTGCCGGGGTGACGTTGTCGACCGGGTCGGAGGTGCTGATGCCGATGACCGGATCAGTGCCGTCGGTGCAGCGCATCGGCTCGCTGTTCGTGTCGATGAAGTGGGAGCGGATGTGCCGGGCGGCAGCGACGGCGATGCCGAGGTTGTCGCCGGCTGCATAGCGGCGACCGGCATCGAGGAGCTCGAGTGCGATCGCGGCCCGGCCCACACCTGCCCAGTCGGCCAGCCCGCCGGCATTGTCCCCCGGTTTCCCTGCCGCAGAGCTGCGCGGCAGCCGGCCGGCCGTCAGGTCGGCGGTGGCCAGCAGGGCGGTGAACACCTCGCGCGCGGTGTCAGCATAGTCGGGTTCAGCGAAGACGAGCGAGGCTTCGGCCAGGGCCGTGACGGCGAGCGCGTTCCACTCGGTGACGGTCTTGTCATCGACGTGGGGGAAGGCGCGTTCGGCGCGCATGTCGAGGAGCAGCTGCCGGTCGGCAGCGACCTGCTCACCCTCCCACGGTGGGGTCTGACCAGTCTGGTCGTCGGTGAGCCAGTCGAGGATCACCGGGGCTGTGATGACGCTGCGGCCCTCGACGCTGCCGGCGGCGGTGAAGAAGCTGCCGGTGGGGAAGGCGTCCTGCATGTCGGCGGCGGCGACGGTGTAGTAGGCGCCTTCGACTGACCGGCCGTGGTCGTCGAGCGAATCGGCGTCGATGGCTGCGGCGAAGGTGCCCTCAGGTGTCAGTGTGGTGCGCAGATAGGCGATGGTCTCGCGGGCTTCGCGGGCAGCCAGGGCCGCGTACCGGGAGGCGAGCTGAGCACCGGCTCCTCCCCCGTCGGCCAGCCACTGCTCGAGCCGGAACCAGGCGGTGGTCGCGCGGATGTAGAGGGCGTTGTCGTAGAGCATCTTCTCGAAGTGCGGCACATGCCACTGGCCGTCGACACTGTATCGGGCGATGCCGCCTTCGACCTGATCGCGCATCCCGCCGGCGGCGATGTGGGACATGGTCGTGCGCACCATGCGCAGCGCCCGCGCCCCGCTTCCTGCATCAGCGCCGCTCCCAGCATCTGCGGCGCTCCCTGCATCAGCCCCACTGCCGGAATCGCCACCGCCGCCAGCGTCCCCAACCCCGACCCGCGCGATGTGGGTGATGAGCTGGATGACCGTCATGAGCGGCGGGAACTTCGGGGCGGGTCCGAATCCGCCGGTGCGCGCGTCGAAGGACCCTTCGAGCATCTCGACGGCGGCGGCGAGCTCCTCGGCGCCCGGCGCCTCGGCGGCGGTGCCGGCAGGCAGACTCGCGGCGACCTTCTCGTGCACGCTCGCCAGCGCATCGGTCAGGTGAGAGGCGATCCCGTCGACGCGGTCGCGTTCGGTCTTCCACGTCTCGGTCACCGCCGAGAGCACCTGCCGGAAGGCCGGCTGGCCGGGTCTGGGCCGCGGCGGGAAATAGGTGCCGGTGAAGAAGGGCCGGCCGTCGTGGTCGGCGATGACGGTCATCGGCCAGCCGCCGGCCCCGCGCATCGCCTGCAAGGCGTCCATGTAGTAGGCGTCGACGGTCGGCAGCTCCTCGCGGTCGACCTTGATGCTGACGTAGTCGGCGTTGAGCTGGGCGGCGGTGTCCGGATCGGCGAATGATTCGGCGGCCATGACGTGGCACCAGTGGCAGGTCGAGTAGCCGATCGAGACGAGCACCGGCACATCGCGGGACCGGGCCTCGTCGAAGGCCTCGGCACACCACGGCCACCAGTCGACGGGATTGTCGGCGTGCTGGCGCAGGTACGGGCTGCTGGCGTCGCGAAGTCTGTTGACCACAGCGGGCTTCCTTCCCTTCTCCGGCCGGTCACGGCCGGTCGCTGGGACTGCGGCGTCCCGGAGCTTCAGTGTCTTACGACGGCCTACCGCTCACCCGACCTCGAAGGTCACCCGGCGTGCGCCCTCGGACGGTCCCGAGGCGCCGGGCGCGTCGGTGCCGAACAGCTCGCGTGGGCTGCCCGGGGACATCCGAATGGTCCCGGCGTTCGGGTCGATGGCGACGGTGACGAGAGTGGCGGTGCGCCGTCCGAACGGCGCGTGCACATCCGCGCTCGTGCACACCGGAGCATCACCGTCGCCGGTGCACATGAGGGTAAGCAGATCATCGGCACCCGGGTGCGGCCCGCCGACAGCTGAGGTGGTGGCGGCGAAGCCGCGCAGCCTCTCGTCGAGCAGGCTGATGCGCTCCTCGGAGTGGCTCGTCGCCGACAGCGGCAGGGCGCCGTCCTGCTGATCAGGCGCGATGAAGTGGTTGGTGTGGATGAGGAATCCTCCACTGGCGGTGATCCCCCGGTCTCCGCCGCCGGGCCCGTCCGGGAACCGTCCAGAGTTCGGGGCAGGGGTGCGGGGGCCGATAGGCTCACCGTCGAGGGCGACGACCTCGCTGTCGTGGCGCAGCCGGGACGTGCCGTGCGGGCTGATCTCGACCATGACGGCGTCATCGCAGCCGACGACGGTGATGACCGAGGACGAGGTGGTGTGGGCGGAGTCGATGATGTCGAGAGCTTCCTCGACGCTGCGCGCCCGGTCGAGCACCCCGGCGAGCAGCGCGTGGACGGGCACTCCGCCGGCTGCGTCGTCGCGGTTCTTGAGGATGTTGAGCATCACGCCGACGCCGGCGGAGTTGAGCCCGATCTTTCCGAGCATCCCGTATTCGGCGAACCCGGCGTGCGACAGGCCCGTCTCCCCGCATGGGCTGACCTGCTGGTAGTGCCAGTAGCCGGCGAACTCGGCGTGCCAGTCCCAGGTCTGCACGCCGAGGGTGCGGCCAGGTGCGGCGTAGGCGATCGTCGAGCATTCCGGGGTCGGTTCGACAGCCAGGGTGAGGATCTCGGTGCGGGCGGCGACCAGGCCCACATGCCACAGCTGAAGCGGCTGACCGTCGAACGTCGCGCCGGCTGCGGCGGCACCGGCGGCCACCCCGCGCAGCTCCTCGACCTGACGGGCATCCCACGCCTCGAGCGCGGTGAGCGAGGCTTCGGCGGCATCCTGCTGAGACCGGGGCGGGATCTGCCCTGCGGTGAAGAGCGCCGAATACCCGGCCGCAGCGCGGGCGATGTCAGCCGCGGCTGCCTGCCCGCGCGCATAGCCCCGCTCCCGAGGCTCCTCGCCGGTGATCGTGAGCGTGGCCGGATCGACGTCGGCAGGTGGGGTCAGGGGTTCGGTGAAGGGCAGGGAGGCGTCCATAAGCTCATAGTTTCAGCGGGCGTCGAGCCTGGTCAAGGGTGCGTCTCAGCTGCAGTGCGGCGGCCCAGCATGCCGCCATGTGCCTGCGCCGCTGCAGCCGCGCGGCCGGTTCAGGAGCGGGTGACGAGCTGGCGGGCGCACTGTCCGCTGGGTTCGTCGAAGCGGGCAGGTGCGGGCAGGCGACGGAAGCCGATGCGTCGCATGCCGCCAGTCCAGCGTCGATCCCTGTCGGGATGCGGCCAGCGAGCGTCCATCTCCCCTCGCTAGACTCGATGCCGAAGCCCTCCCGGCAGCCATCCACCCTCACCCTCCCGGCACGAAAGGACAGGTGCCCAGACCATGGTCCCCCTGCCTCGGCGGCGGTTTCTGACCGCAGCCGGACTCACCGCCTCGGCGGCAGCTGGGGCTCTGCTGTCCGGGTGCGGACTCACCGAGCCGATCATCCGGGCCCCGCAGGAGGAGAAGCCGGAGCCGGGCACGCTGGTGCGGGTGGGATCGCAGTCGTACTACTCGAATATCGTCATCGCAGAGATCTTCGCCCAGGTGCTCGAGGACGCCGGCGCGGAGGTGGAGCGGAAGTTCGAGCTGGGTCAGCGGGAGGACTATCTGCCGCAGTTCATGGCCGGCGGACTCGAGGTGTTCCCGGAGTACGGCGGGCACCTGCTGCAGTACTTCAAACCTGACATCCGCGAGGTCGACACCGCCCAGATCCAACTGGCGCTGCAGTCGGCACTGCCGACGAACATGCGTGTGCTCGCTCCTGCTGAGGCGGCTGACCATGAGTGCTTCGTCATCCGCCGCGAGTATGGTCAGGAGCATCGGCTCGTCGACATCGGCGAGCTGCGCGACATCGACGAGCCGGTCAAGGTCGCCGCCGGCGCCCACGTCCGGCACCGCCCGTACGGACCGCGCGGGCTGGAGGACGCCTACGAGGTCACAGCCGAGTACATCGACACGATCCCCGGTGACACGCTGGCAGCCCGCGACATGCTCGCCACAGGCGAGGTGCTGGCGGCGCTCATTCCGGCAGCCGACCCCGCGCTTGAAAGCGACGAGCTGCAGGTGCTGGCCGATCCGCGCAAGCTCGTCCTCGCCCAGCTCGTCACCCCGCTGGTCGTGCCCAGCCTGCACCCGCACTTCACCGAGGCGCTGGCCCGAGCGGCGCTGCGCCTCGACATCGCCGAGCTCCAGCAGCTCAATCGGCGCAGCCACTACGGCACACGCGAGGCTGCGCCGATCGCCCGCGACTGGCTGGTGGAGAAGGACCTGACCTCATGAGACCGGCCCGCCGCGAGGTGCTCACTCTGCCCAACGTCATCTCGGTCATCCGGCTGGTGGTGCTCGTCCCGATCGTCATCTGGCTCATGCGCGAACCCGACGACCGGATCCTCGCAACCATCGCGCTGGCGGTGTTCGGGGCGACGGACTGGATCGACGGGTTCATCGCCCGCCGCTGGAACATGGCCTCCCGCGTCGGCGCGGTTCTCGACCCGGTCGCCGACCGGCTGGGCATCGCGTTCATCTGCGCGGCGATGTCGGTCTTCGGGATCCTGCCGGTGTGGATGCTGCTCGTCATCGTGCTCACGGACTTCGGCCTCGGCCTCGTCGGCGCAACCCGCATGCACGCCACCCAGGACTCCCATGTCACCTGGCTGGGCAAGATCCGCACCGCACTCATCATGACCGGGCTGCCGCTGCTGCTGCTCGGCAGCGCCCCGAAGCTGGCTGACACCCCGATTGAGCCGATCGCGCTCGTGCTGCTGAGCACCGGCGTCGTCCTCCACCTCGCCGCCGGCATCCACTACGCGCTCATGCTCATCCGGCTCGGCCGGCAGCGTCCGGCAGCGTGAGCTCCGGGCCCGACGCGCTGCTCACCGATCCCCAGGCGGTGCTCACCGGGCCCGAGGCGGTGGCCGGCTGAGGCGCCCAGACAGCAGAACGCGGCCGCACCGGTGGGTGCGGCCGCGTGTCTGTCTGCCGTGGCTGAGCTTGTGACTCAGGCTGGTGGCTGACGGGTCATCAGCTCAGGCTCGTCCTGCGGCGGGCAAGGGCGAAGACGCCGGCGCCGAGTGCCACGAGGCCGCCGCCAGCGGCGAGCGCCCAGCCGATGTCGCTGCCGGTGCGCGGCAGCTCACGACCGTCGGAGTCGCGGTCACGGTCGTCGCGCTCGCCGTCGCCGTCCCGGTCACCGCCGCCCTGGCCGTCATCGTCCTTGCCGTTGTCATCCCGGCCATCATCGTCGGATCCGTCGTCATCGCCGTCATCTGCGGCGACAACGGTGAACCGGCCGGTCAGATCGTCTCCGCCTTCGCAGCGGACGGTGACGTCGTAGCTGCCGACGTAGGCCTCCGGGGTCTCGGCGTTCTCGCCGTAGATGGCGAACGCGGCCGCACCGGTCTCATCGGCGGTCGCCGTGTCGGTGAACGCGGTGACGCCTGAGCCCTCCGGTTCGACGGTAACGGTTGCGGTGCTGCCGGACGTGCAGCCTCGGGCGACGATCTCGACGGCACCGTCCTTGACGAAGTCGGCGGCGGTGATCGTCTCCGGGGTGACGGTCAGCTCGCGCACGCTGTCAGTCGGGTCGTCACTCGGGTCGGTGGGATCTTCGCTCGGCTCGCTCGGATCGTCCGAGGGATCCGTCGGGTCGTCCGTCGGCTCACCGGTGGGATCGTCCGTCGGCTTCTCGGTCGGGTCGTCGCCGGCGGCCACGGTGATCGTGCGCGTGGCCTTGGCCTCATTGCCCGAGGAGTCGGTGACCGTGTAGCTCAGCTCGTAGTCTCCCGGGGTCGAGGTGTCGACCTCACCGGTGACGGTGATGTCGCTGACGGTCACGTCGCTGCAGGCGTCTGAGACCTCGACGCCGGCCATCGGATCGAAGTCGGCTCCGAGGCGCACGGTCGTGTCACCCGGGTGGGTGATCGTCGGGGCCGATTTGTCCTTGACGAGCTCGACCTTGTCGACCTGATCGCCGGTGTGCGTCATCGTCGTCGAGGTGATCGAGCATTCCTTGACGTCGACGTTGGTGAACTGCGGAGTGTAGTTCTGGCTGTTCGTGTGCTTCCACGGCACCAGTCCGTCCGGCACGAGCTCGTAGTACTTCGAGCCCGAGGAGGAGTTCGCGGTGATGTAGATGACCTGGCCGTCCTTGGGGTGGACGATGTCGTGGCCGTCGTCTGGGTTGGCGTCCGGGGTTGCCGCGTATTCGGCTGCTGCGCCTGCACCGTCGCCTTCGGGCAGCACCGGTGTGGTGCCGTCCATGAGGTGGGTGCGGGTGTAGCTGTGGTCGTGGCCGGCGAGCACGAGGTCGATGTCGAGGTCCTTGACGATCGGCGCGATGCCCTCGCGCAGGCCCTTGGTCGTCAGCGACTGCGAGTGTGTGGCACCGGAGGAGAAGATCGAGCGGTGGAACGTCAGCACCGTCCAGTGGGTGTCGTGGGACTGTCGCGCGTCAGACTTAGTGGCAGGGCCGTTATGTAGGTCCTGAAGGAGAGTCAGAGATGGGTAGACCACCCTCGATTCCGGCGGTGAAGAAGACCCGGATAGTGCTGAGCGTGCTGGCCGGCGAGATGTCCATTGCCGAAGCGGCACGCAAGGAGAAAGTCAGTGAGCAGTCCATCGGACGGTGGAAGGCCGAGTTCCTGGAAGCCGGCAAGACCGCCCTGGTGGCCGGCAGGTCCGGACCATCCTCCCGAGAGGAACAGCTGGAGGCGGAGGTCGCCGAGCTGACCCAGGCCTTGGGCGAGGCGCACCTGGAGGCCAGGGTGTGGAAGAAGTCCGCGGAGGGCCGGCTGGGCCCTTCGAGGACCTCGAGGTGATCCGCGTGGAAGCGGGCATGTCGACCGCGAGGTTCTGCCAGCTCTTCGACATGCCCGAGCGGACCTGGCGCCGCTGGCAGGCCAAGGCCCGCACCGGGACGGCGGTGAAGGGACCGTGGCCGCAACCGGCACGGCAGGCCGCCAGGGAACTGGTGGTCAAGCACGCGCTGGCCCATCCGGCGTGGGGGCATCGGAAGATCTGGGCGATGGTCCGCCACGACGGGCATGTTGTTTCCGAGGCGACCGTGCTGCGAATCCTGCGCGACGAGGGGCTGATTCTGCCCGCGCAGTACCAACGGGAGCGACGGAAGCTGGCCGAGCGGCGCAAGGCCGCGTTCGCCACCGAGCCCTCAGGCCCGAACCAAGTCTGGCAGCTGGACTTCAGCGAGTTCGAGACCACCACCGGAGGGACCTGGCGGCTGGCCGGGTGCCGGGACTACTGGTCCAAGTACGAGCACCCCTTCCACGTTTCGCCCACCGGGAACCAGCACGACGCGATCGACGCGATCGAGTTGGCCCTGGCCGACTACGAGGCCATGTTCGGTCACCCGCTGGTCGAGGCCTGCCCGGTCGATCCCGAGACCGGTGAGCTGTTGCCCGTGGTGACCATCGTGACGGACAACGGCGGGCCGTTCCGGTCCTTCCGCTTCGAGTCCTTCATCGCCGCCCACCCCGAGCTACACCACGTGCGCACCCGAGTGAAGACCCCGGGGCAGAACGGGTCCCGTGAACGCGGCTTCGGCACGCTGAAGTACGAACGGCTCTACCTGGACGAGATTGACGACGCGATCGTGCTCGCCGAGCGGGCCGAGGACTACCGGATCGAGTACAACGAGCTCCGGCCCCACGAGGCCATCTCATGGAACCGGCCCAAGGAGGTGCACCTGGGCCTGGCCGACCCCACCACCCCGACATTCAAAACCAAGGAAATCCTGCCAACTACTTGACGCGGGACAGGACTGCTCGGCGATGATCTGCTCAAGGTAGGCGCGGTAGTCGTCGTAGCGGCCGCGGTCCTCGGTGCTGATGTTGAGGTGCAGGACGCCGTTGTACTTGAACCAGTAGGTGCCCTTGCTCGGGTCGCCGTCCCACATGTTCGGCTGGTGGAAGTGCTGGCCGTACAGTTCCTGGATCTTCGTGCGGTTGTAGTCGTGGTTGCCCAGGGTCTGTGCTGAGGCCTGGGTGCGCATCTGCTTCGGGTCGAGGTAGGCGCGGTATTCGCCGGCGTCACCGGCGTAGGTCTGCACCTGGTCGCCTGCCGAGTACATGAACTGGGCGTTCGGGTACATCTCGTTGGCCGCGTCGAGGGTGGCCTGCCAGCCGGCGCGGTCCTTCTCGACGTCGCCCGAGGCGCCGATCTGGGCGTCGCCCATGAACGTGAACTCGTGTTCGAGGGTGTCCTCGTAGACGCGGAACTGCTCGATGTCAGTCCAGCCGCCGGCCGCGGAGCCGACCCGGTAGGAGTAGGTGCCCGGCTTGAGACCGGTCAGGGTGGCGTGGACGTACTCTTCGCCAGCGACTGCGCTGGAGCCGCGGGTGACCGGGGTGGCGGTCTGCGCGTCGGCGGGCATCTCGGTGTGCTCACCGGCTGCGAACTGCACGGACTCATCGACACCGGAGGTGGTGAACCAGGAGACGGAGCGTTCGCTGGGGTCGGAGCCGATGCCCAGCAGCAGCGAGTGGTGCACCGGCTTCTCCTCCGGTGTGCTCAGGCTCAGGTCGGCGACGTCGAGGTAGATGTCGGAGCTGGTGGCCCGGCCCTGGTGAAGCTGGACGGCGATGGTGTTCTCACCGGCGGTGAGCACATCGGCGTCGATGTCGATGCGGCCGGTCTTCGGCGCCGAGGAGTTCGAGCCGCCGTAGACGAGATTGCGTCCCTCGCCATCGGCCGGATACTCGATGTCTCCGTCGTCGAAGCCTGCGACCTTCTCACCGTTGACGAAGACCGCAGCGGCGTCGTCGTAGAGCACCGAGCCCGTCAGCTGCTTGTCGCCTTCGAGATCAGCGGCGTCGACGTCGATGGTGGTGCGGAAGAAGAACGCCTCGTGGTTTTCGACCGTGCCGTCCTTGTACTGGGTAAGCAGGTTGTCCGGGGTGTGCCCGCCGGAGAGTGCCTTCTTCTCCCCGCGCAGGGCGCCGAAGCTGCCGGCAGCGGTCTGCCAGGCGGCATCGTCGAAGTCTGCGGCGGTCCAGTCGGTGCGGCCGGGAAGCCCATCGGCGGGGTCGGTGCCGTCATCGAGGTAGCGCCATTCGGTGGTGCGGCTGGTGATGAGCTCGGTGTCGGGGGCGGCTGCAGACGGGACTGCGGTCGCGGCGACACCGGCGCTGGCCAGGGCCAGGGACAGCAGTCCACCGCAGGCTGCGCGGAGGGATGTCAGTCGGATCATGTCTCTCATTTCGACTCAAGAGGCGTGCATTCGCTGGTGGGTGCTCGAAAAGCACCGTCTCGAGCCTGCTCGGCACGAACGAACTCTGAGTGAACGCCGGATGGAAACCGACAGAAACCTGAAAACCCCAGGTCAGAGGGTCAGCTGCGGGTTGCTGAGTGGGCCTGGTTGCGGTTGGCCATCTGGCGCACGGTGTCGGCCGGCAGCATGAGTGTCGGGGCCAGGGTGAAGGCGACGATGGTGGCCCCGACGGCACCGGCGGCCATGATGCCGGCGAGCACGACGATCTGGAAGCGGCCGGCCTCCAGGGGGCTGACGCCGCCGAAGATCGCGCCGACGAATGCGCCGGGCAGGGTGACGAGGCCGGTGGTCTTCGTCTGGTCGGTTGAGGGGATGAGTGCTTCGCGGACGGCTTCGCGGGCGATATCAAGAGTGGCCTGCCGGGGTGTGGCACCCAGTGCGAGCCAGCCTTCGACTTCCGGGAACCGGCCGGCGGTGCTCTGGGCGGTTCGGCGGCCGGCGAGGGTGACGGCGGTCATCGCGTTGCCGATGACGATGCCGCCGATTGCCAGCGCATACCGGGCTGATGGTTCGAGTGCACCGGTGAGGAAGATGACGGCCAAGGTGATGGCCACGCCTGCGGCCATCGCTCCTGCGACGATCCCGAAGCGGGTGAGCGTCCAGCCGATGCGCCGGGTGGCGGTGACGGCGGCGACGCTGAACATGACGGCAAGGGCCACGGCGACCCAGCGAGGATCGGTGATGACGCCGGCGAGGATAAAGCTGATCGCTGCCAGCTGCAGTGCGCCGCGGAACACTGCGACACCGGCGGCCCAGCGGTGGCGGACACCGGCAAGCGTCAGCACCGTGACCGCGACGGCGAGCAGCACGAGGACTGCGGTGATAGTCGGCCACAGCTGCTCGATCATCGGCGTCAGTTCCCGCCCGCGCGGGTCAGCTTCTGTGGTTGCGGCAGGGCGGTGACGGTGAGCTTCTGGATCTCACCGGCAGGGTTGAGCATCATCTCCACACGCCGGCCATGGGCGGTTCCCGGTCCGCCTTCTGCCCAGACTTCCCAGCGGGCTGACAGTGCGGTCAGCCACTCGACCTCAGCGGTGGTGCCATCAACGACTGGCGTGCCGACGTGGTCGCGGATGCGCTGCCATGCTGTGAGCCGTTCGGCACGCGGCATGTCGAGGTCCATGTTGGAGGAGAAGATGCGCTCGGCCTCAGCATCGTCGCCGGTGGCGATCATCGTCTCGGCCTGCAGCTGGCGGGTGCGGGCCAGTTCCGAGGCGGTGAAGCTGGTGATCGGTGTGACCGGGATGCTGACCGGCTGGGTGTCTGGTGCAGCTGAGCCGCTGGCCTTCTGTGCTGGGGTCAGCGGCACCGGCTGGGCGGCCGGCCACAGGTGTGAGTCTGGGTCGTGGTCGCGCTGGATGGCGAGCGCGGTGTTGAGTGCGCGGGTGGCGACGGCTTCGGCGGGGAAGTAGGTGAGGTTGGCCAGCACGATGACGCCGGCACCAGTGGCGGCGTGCCAGCGCATGTGCAGCCCGAAGCCGGGGTAACCACCCGAGTGCCCGGCCATGTGCCCGTAGCGGGTATCGAAGGAGCAGCGCAGCCCGTAGCCGTAGCCGATCGAGACGGCGTGCTCGTCACCGTGCTGGATGCTGATGGGCCGCTGGGTCTGCTGGAGATCGGCCAGCACCCGCCGCCAGGCACGGGCTTCCGCCTCGGTGCGCCCGAGGGCGCGGCAGGCATCGCCAGGCTCGGTCGAGGTCACCGCGTCGATGAGCGCTGCCACCCAGACGGCGACGTCGTCGACGGTCGAGGCGAGCCCGCCGATGGCCGAAAACGCTCCGGGCAGGCTGATCGGCTGCGCTTCGAGCTCCCCGTCGCTGGTGCGCCGGTAGCCGGTGACGAGCCGGTCGACATCGAGCTGGCGGACGTCGAACCCGGTCGAGGTCAATCCGAGAGGCGCGAGCAGGTGGAGGTGGACGACCTCGGTGAAGGCATGCCCGGTGGCGGCTTCGACGAAGGCGCCGAGCATCGCGTAGCCGTAGTTGGCGTACTCGTACCCGGCCCCGGCCGGGAAGTTCGCCAGTGCCTCCCCCTGCATGAGCCGCTGCATCTGGGAGATCGGCATCGATTCGAGCCGGTCGGCCCAGGGGTCGTCTGTGGGCAGACCGGTCGACATCGTCAGCGCATCTCGGATCGTCATCTCCGCAGCCCACTCACCGGCGCTCAGAGCCGGCAGCCAGTCGGCAAGCAGGTCATCGAGACTGGGTCTGCGGCCGATGACCGGGATGAGCCCGCGGCAGATGCCCAGCACCGCCGCGGCGGTGAAGGACTTCGTCATCGACGCGATCCGGTAGATCCGATCGGTGCCCTGTCCGGCTGCCAGCTGGCCGTCAGAGACGATGCCGTAAGACACCTCGGGAACGGATGCGGCGGCGGCCTCGTCCACCACCACCTCGCGGGCGGCGGTGAGTGCGTTGTCGGTCAGTCTCATGTGTTCTCTCCGCGGCATTGCTGGGCGGCGATCTCGTGGCGGTGCAGGTGGTCGTAGGAGTCGCCGAGGATGGCGTGCAAGCCCTCGGTGCGGTCGATCTGCTTGGCTCGGGCGACGGCGTACAGCACGGTGCCGATGGCGAACCAGACGCCGAGGATGATGTACTCGGCCGGCCACACGAGAGACGAGCTGGTGCCGGGTACGATCGCCCAGATGATGACGAGGAGTGCGCCGATGCCGCCGATGGCGGGCAGGAAGCCGAGCCGGGTGCGGTAGGGGCGTTCGAGTTCGGGGTAGCGGCGCGGGGTGAGGTACTTGGCGAGGACGACCATGAACCACACGATGCCGAGGTAGACGCCGCCGGTGTCGAGGAACCACACGACCGCGCCGGGTCCGAGCCACCCGAGGCCGAGCGTGATGGCGGCGGTAGCGATGAGGGCCTTGTGCGGGGTGCCGCGGCGATCGTGGATGTCGGCCAGCTGCGGGGGCAGCAGGTGGGCGCGACCCATCGCGACCATGATGCGGGAGCTGGCGACGAAGAGGCCGAGGAAGCTGGTGAGGAGTCCGAGGAAGGCGATGAGGTAGGCGCCGGCGCCGAGCAGCGGGAACCCGGCTTCGCGGAACGCCGCGACGGTGCCGAGGTCCATCTGGGCGACATCCTCCCATGGCAGCACCCAGGCGGTGGCGGCGAGCACGAGGCAGTAGAAGGTGCCGGCGGCCAGCACGGTGAGCACGACGGTGCGGCCGACCTTGCGGGCGGAGATCTTGGCGTCCTCGGCGAGCACGGCGACGAGTCCGAACCCGGCGAGGAAGGTCATGCCGGGGATGATGAAGCGCAGCGTGTCGGAGACCGGGGTTGAGTCGGGATAGTAGGCGGGGAAGAAGTTCTGCGGTGAGCCGGTGGAGAATCCGACGACGACGAGCGCTGCGCCGATGATGACGATGGCGGCGAACATCGCCAGCTGCACCTGGGCGCCGATCTCGATGCCGAACCAGTTGAGTGCGAAGAACAGCGCAGTGAGCGCGATGCCGACGAGCAGCACCGGCAGGTACACGGTCTCGTCGTTGATGGTGTAGAGCGGGATGGTGTTGAAGACAGGGAAGAAGTTGCCGAGCAGGAACCCGAAGGCGGTGACGTAGAAGGCGAGCGAGGAGACGTAGGCGCCCAGCAGCATCCAGCCGGTGAAGAACGCCGCCCCGCGGCCCATCGAGGTGTAGGAGTAGACCACCTCGCCGCCGGCGCGCGGGAACGTCGTCGTCAGCTCCGAGTACGCCAGCGCCACGCATGCGGCGAGCAGCACGCCGGCCGCCAGGCCGAAGACGACTCCGCCGGCGCCGTATTCGCCGAACAGCGTCGAGTTCGTGTAGATCCAGCTTGTGCCGACCACACCTGCTACGCCGAATGCGAGCAGCTGCAGCATGCCGAGGGATTTCTTCAGCTCTGCCATCGCGTCCTCATCGCTGTCCGTTCTGGTCCGCGTCCGCCGCTGTCGGGGGATGCCTGCCGCCTATCGTGCCACACACCGCAGACAACCCGGCCCGACAACATGCCAGCATCCGAATCGGAGTCCTGCCCGCACCCGCCTGCCCGCTCCGCACACACCGGCCGCGTATCACTCTGAGAGACAAACACCGTGTCCAGAGGGAATCCAGACAGCAGGACACAGTTTCGCCGTCTCCTTTTTGGCACCGGGCGACAGCCGCAGAAAATCCGGCAGGGCGGGGTCGTCGGAAGCCCGTTTCCGGTTCTACGATGTCCCCATGACACCACTGCGCCACACCCTCAACCACCACGTCATGGCGGTGGGTGAGTCCCCCATCCGGCGGCTGTTCGAGATCGCCGCCGACCCCTCCATCATCAGCTTCGCCGGTGGTCATCCGGCCCAAGAGCTCTTCGACGTCGCAGGGCTCTCGGCCGCATACGCCCATGTCTTCGCCACCGCTGGCCCGCGGGCCATGCAGTACGGTTCGACCGACGGCGAACCGGAGATGCGCGAGGCGGCTGCCGCCCGCCTCCACGAGGCCAATGCGCCGACCGCAGCCCACGACATGATGATCACCTCCGGTTCGCAGCAGGGGCTGGGCCTCATCGCCCAGGCCGTCTTCAACCCCGGTGATGTCGTGCTCGTCGAAAGCCCCACCTACATGTCCGCACTCCAGGCCTTCGCCGTGCAGGGCGTGGAGTTCAAGGCCCTCGACCGCGATGAGGCCGGCATCGTGCCCGAGGCACTGGCGGCGGCGATCCAGATGTGGAACCCCAAGGCCGTCTATCTCATCCCGACCTTCCAAAACCCCACCGGCATCTCGATGCCGGCTTCGCGCCGCCAGCAGATCGCTGATGTGCTCGCCGGTTCCGATGTGTGGCTCATCGAAGACGACCCGTACTCCGAGTTGCGCTTCACCGACGACATCCAGACCCCGATCAGCGCCGATCCGCGCTTGGACGACCGTTCGCTGCTGCTCGGCAGCCTCTCGAAGGTCCTCTCCCCCGGCGTTCGGATCGGCTGGATCCGCTGCCCGGACGCTGAGCTGCGCGAACGCATCGGCGTGACGAAGCAGGCCACCGCCCTGCAGACCTCGACGATCGACCAGCTGGCGGCCGCCCACTACCTCAGCACGCACGATATGGAGGAGGTCCTCACCCCGGTGCGCGCGGAGTACAAGGCGCGGATGCTCACGCTCGTCGAGGAGCTCTCAGCTGTGCTGCCGGAAGGTTCGCTGATGAACCAGCCGGCCGGCGGGATGTTCGTGTGGGCCCGTCTGCCGGAGGGCTACGACACGCAGGAGCTCGTCTTCGCAGCCGCGCAGGCCGGCGTCCTCTACGTGCCCGGTCCGCCGTTCTACGTCGCCGACCCGGATCCGCGCACCCTGCGGTTCTCGTTCGTGTCCAATGACGTCGAGACGACCCGCGAAGGTGTGCGCCGCCTGGCCACGGTGCTCAAGGACGCCCGCCCACTGGCCGAGATCGCATAACCGCCTGCCCTCAGCCTTCGCCGGTCAACGGCCGTTGCCGAGGCGGTGGCTGCCGTTGCCGTGGCGGTGGTCGCCTGCTTCCGGCGTGCTGAGGCGCGACAGCAGCAACGGGCGTCCGAGATTCAGCAAAAGTTGGCGGAGCCCAACATACTGTTGAGCTCATGCCCTTGAGCATCCAGTTGCTGCCGGTCTTAGCTTGTTCCATGGCAGTGTGATGTACCTGAGGTCTGGAGTCCCATCTCGCACTCGGCGCGATTCCTGCTCTCGCTCTCGGCGTCGACCGCAACATCACGATGCACCGCCTCGTTGATGTGTCTCCTCGCAGACGGATCCACCTCATCTCCCGGAGCAGCGACCAGAATCCGCTTGTGGCTGAAGCAGAGCAGGTGATTCTCGACTCCGCAGACCATTTTGTGGACTGGACACGAGAGGGTTTCGAAACCTATGAGGTTGACCATCCGCTCGCGGCCTGTCTGCACAGCGGCAGCAAACCCGTGAGGTGAGCTGCCGCCCGGTCAGCACTCGACGACGTTGACGGCCAGTCCGCCGAGTGCCGTCTCCTTGTACTTGTGGCTCATGTCCTCACCGGTGGCCTTCATCGTCGCGATGACCTCGTCGAGGCTCACCCGGTGCTCACCATCGCCGAACATCGCCATCTTCGCCGCATTGATCGCCTTGCCGGCTGCGATCGCGTTGCGTTCGATGCACGGCACCTGGACGAGCCCGGCGATCGGGTCGCAGGTGAGGCCGAGGTTGTGCTCCATGGCGATCTCAGCGGCGTTCTCGACCTGTTCGGTGGTCCCGCCCATAATCTGGGCGAGCGCCCCGGCAGCCATCGAAGACGCTGATCCGACCTCACCCTGGCAGCCGACCTCAGCACCGGAGATCGAGGCGTTCTCCTTGTACAGCACGCCGATCGCACCGGCGGTGAGCAGGAACTTCACGATCGCGTTCTCCCGGGCGTTCGACGAGGCCGGGGCGTCGGCCACCTCGGGAACGTAGTTGAGCGCATAGTATAGCACGGCCGGGACGATCCCGGCGGCCCCGTTGGTGGGGGCGGTGACGATCCGTCCGCCGGAGGCGTTCTCCTCGTTGACGGCCAGGGCGATGAGGTTGACCCACTCCTGGTAGAAGTGCGGGTCGCCGCTGGGGTCCTGCTCCTTGAGCTTGAGGTACCAGTCGTGGGCGCGGCGGCGGACTTTGAGACCGCCGGGCAGGTTGCCGGAGCGGTCGAGGGAGTTCATGACGCACTGGTCCATGACGCCGTAGATGTGCAGCAGCCCGCGGCGGATATCGGGCACCGAGCGGTGGACCTTCTCGTTCTCCAGCATGATCTCCCAGATCGCCAGCCCGGTCTCCTTGCTGATGCGCAGCAGGTCAGCACCGGTGCTGAACGGGTAGGGGATCTGCGGGCCCTCGTCGTGGGCGGCCGCAACGGCGGCGAGCTCATCGGCGGAGACGTCTGCGTCCTCGGGATGCTCCTTGCGCGCCTCGGCGATGAGCGCTTCCTCCTCGGACTGGCTGACGACGAAGCCGCCGCCGATCGAGAAGTACGTCTCCTCGGCGATGACCTCGCCGGCGGCGTCACGGGCAGCGAGTGTGAGGCCGTTGGTGTGGCGTTCGAGCACGGTCAGCGGGCGCTGGCGCATATCGTCGACGCCGAAGGCGATCTCCTTGCGGTCGCCGAGCAGCAGTCTGCCGGTCTCGTGCATCCGGGCGGTGCGTTCGTCGACCTCATTGGGTTCGACGGCTTCGGGCTGGCAGCCCTCCAGGCCGAGCAGGATCGCATCGAAGGTTCCGTGGCCGGCGCCGGTGGCGGCCAGGGAGCCGTAGACGTCGACATCGAGGGAGGCGACGTCGTCGATGCGCTCACCGATGAGCTCGACGAAGGTCGCCGCGGCTCGCATCGGCCCGACGGTGTGGGAGCTGGAGGGGCCGATTCCGACGGTGAACAGGTCGAATACGCTGATCGCCATGGTGACACCAACTTTCGCTCAGGGGGGCAGCGCTGCCCAGGAATGGGTTCCCGGCAGGTCGCCGGGCCGGCCGGACGCAGAGTGCGCGCTGGGCCGGGATGGGTGCCGCCGCCGAGGTGTAGCGGCGGCACCCAGCCGATCAGACGTGGCCGATCAGACGTGGCCGGTCAGATGTGGTTGGCCTCGGCGTATCCGGCGGCGTCCATGACCTCGCCGAGCTCGGTGGCGTCGACTTCGAACAGCCAGCCCTCACCGTACGGGTCGGAATTCAGCAGTCCGGGGTTGTCGTCGACGTTGTCGTTGACGGCGGTGACGGTACCGGTGACCGGGCAGTACAGGTCGGAGACCGACTTGGTCGACTCGACCTCACCGCAGGTCTCACCGGCGGTGACGGTGTCACCGACGGCGGGCAGGTCGACGAAGACGACCTCGCCGAGGGCGTCGGCGGCGACAGCGGTGATGCCGATGCGCACGGTGTTGCCGACGATCGCGTCAGCCGTGGCGTTGACCCATTCGTGTTCCTTCGAATAGGTGAAGTCCTGTGGCAGCGGAGGCAGTTCAGCCATGATGAGTTCCTTTCAGGTGGATGAGGTTGTGGCGGCAGTCAGGTGGTGTCAGCCGTGCAGCGGTGGCCGGTGCAGGTGCGCCGGTCACTTCTTCCGGCGGTAGAACGGCAGTTCGGTCACGGTGAAGTCATAGGACTTTCCGCGGATGTCGACGCTGACCGCGGTTCCGGGTTCGGTGTGCTCCCGGTCGAGGTAGGCCAGCGCGATCGGGTGGCCGAGCGTTGGGGACGGCTGACCGGAGGTGATCTCGCCGATCTGCTCGCCGTCCAGCAGCACGGTCGCGCCCTGGCGGGCGGCGCGCCGGCCCTGTGAGGTCAGGCCTGCGAGCACGCGGGCCGGCTGCTGGGTCAGCAGTCCTTCGAGTGCTTCGCGGGCGAAGAGGTGCTCTTTGTTCTTGACGTTGAGTTCGACCATCCGCGACAGTCCGGCATCGAGCGGGCTGTGCTCGAGGCTGAGCTCGTTGCCGTACAGCGGCATGCCGGCTTCCAGGCGCAGCGAGTCGCGGGCGGCCAGACCGCACGGCAGCACCTCGCCGTCGACCTTCTCGGCCGCGGAGAAGAGCAGCTCCCAGATCGCCTCGGCCGAGGCGTTGGGCAGGTAGAGCTCGAAGCCGTCCTCACCGGTGTAGCCGGTGCGGGCGAGCATGATCTCGACCCCGTTCAGGGTCAGCGGCTGCCAGGCGTAGTAGCCGAGCTCATCGAGCGACCCGCCGCCCCCGCCGGCGGCTTCGAGAATCGCCTGGGACTCAGGCCCCTGCACGGCGATGAGGGCGGTGTCTGCTGACTCGTCTGCCACCTCGGCGGCGGCATCGGGGACGATCTCGGTGCGGAACTCCTCGGCCCTAGCCTGCAGCGCTTCGACGACCGCGGGGGTGTTCGAGGCGTTGGGCACGACGAGGAACTCGTCGTCGGCGATCCGGTAGGTGACGAGGTCGTCGACGAGCCCGCCGGCGGCGTCGACGAGGACACCGTACTTCGCCTTGCCGACGGGCATCGAGGAGTACTTCGCCACGAGCGCGTAGTCGAGCAGCGCGCCGGCATCGGCACCGGTCACCCGCACTTCGCCCATATGGGAGAGATCGAAGATGCCGGCGGCCTCGCGCACCGCACGGTGCTCGGCGAGTTCGGAGCCGTACTTCAGCGGCATGTCCCAGCCGCCGAAGTCCGTGAACGAGGCGCCGAGGCGGGCGTGGACGTCATGGAGTGGGGTGTGCTTGGTCATGCGTTGTCACCTTTCGCATCGGCGGCATCGGCAAGCTCCGCCTCGGTGTCGGAATCGGTTTCGAATGCCTCCGGCGGCGGGCAGGAGCACACGAGGTTGCGGTCGCCGTAGGCGCCGTCGATGCGGCGCACCGGGGGGAAGTACTTCGTCAGCTTCAGACCCGGTACCGGGAACACGGCGGTCTCGCGGCTGTAGGCGGCGTCCCAGTCATCCATCACGCAAGTGGCGGTGTGCGGGGCGGCGGCCAGCGGCGAGGCCTCGTAGGAGTACTCGTCGCCGATCGCGTCGATCTCACCGCGAATCGACTTCATCGCAGTGATGAAGCGCTCGAGTTCGCCGAGGTCCTCGCTCTCGGTCGGTTCGACCATCAGCGTGCCGGCGACCGGGAAGGCCAGGGTCGGGGCGTGGAAGCCGTAGTCGATGAGCCGCTTGGCGACGTCCTCGGCGGTGACACCAGTCTTAGCGGTGATCTCGCGCAGGTCGAGGATGCACTCGTGCGCCACCAGTCCGCTCTCACCGGTGTACAGGGTCGGGAACTCCTCGGCCAGGGCGTGGGAGACGTAGTTGGCGCTCAGCAGCGCGGTCTTCGTCGCCTCGACGAGTCCGTCGGGTCCCATCAGCTTGAGGTAGGCCCAGGAGATCGGCAGCACGCCGGCCGAACCGTACAGCGAGGCGCTGACCGGCAGGTCGAGGCTGTCGCGCTCACCGGCGACGAGCTCAGCCGAGCGCGGGTCGCCGGGCAGGAACGGGGCGAGGTGCTCGCGCACGGCGACCGGGCCGACGCCGGGTCCGCCGCCGCCGTGCGGGATGCAGAAGGTCTTGTGCAGGTTGAGGTGCGAGACGTCGCCGCCGAACTCGCCGGGCTGGGCGAGGCCGCACAGCGCGTTGAGGTTCGCGCCGTCGACGTAGACCTGGCCGCCGGCGTCGTGGACCTTCTGGCAGACCAGGCGCACATCGGATTCGTACACGCCGTGAGTCGACGGGTAGGTGATCATGATGCCGGCGAGCGTATCGCGGTGCTTGTCGATCTTCGCATCGAGGTCATCGAGGTCGATCGAGCCGTCGGCAGCCGTGCCGACGACGACAACCGAGAGTCCTGCCAGCACGGCGGAGGCGGCGTTGGTGCCGTGGGCCGACTGCGGAATGATGCACACGCGACGCTCGGGCTGGCCGTTGGACAGGTGGTAGCCGCGGATCGCGAGCAGGCCTGCGAGCTCGCCCTGGGAGCCGGCGTTGGGCTGGATGGAGACCTGGTCGTAGCCGGTGATCTCGACGAGCATGTCGTTGAGTTCGCCGATGAGCTCCCGCCAGCCGGCCGTCTGCGATTCAGGCGCGAACGGGTGGATGGTCGCGAACTCCGGCCAGGTGATGGCCTCCATCTCGACAGCGGCGTTGAGCTTCATCGTGCACGAGCCCAGCGGGATCATCGTCCGGTCGAGGGCGAGGTCGCGGTCGGCGAGCGTGCGCAGGTAGCGCATCATGAGCGTCTCGGAGCCGTAGGTGTTGAACACCGGGTGCGTCAGGAAATCGGTCTCGCGGTGCAGCGACTCAGCCCACTTCGGGGCCGGCACCTGGGCGGGCCCGAAGCCGCCCTGGCCGGCGCCGCCTGCCCCGGTGGTTCCCGCGCCCGAGGTGCCGAGCACGTCGTCATCGAGCCGCGCCTCGATGCCGAGGGCAGAAAGCACGGCGTTGGCGTCGGCAGGCGTGTGGGGTTCGCCGAAGGAGACGGTGACGTGCTCGTCATCGTAGCGGCCGAGGTTGACACCTTCCTTATCGGCGGCGGCGATGGCGGCACCGGCGTCGGGCACGCGCAGGGTGAGCGTGTCGAAGAAGTCGGCGGTGGCCACTCTCACCGCACCCGAGGCGGCGGAGCCTCCCGAGGTGCCGACCGCCTCGGCGAAGGCGGTGGCGAGGCGGTGGATGCGCGAGGCGATCTTCGCAAGTCCGACCGGGCCGTGGTAGACGGCGTACATGCCGGCGCACACGGCCAGCAGCGCCTGGGCGGTGCAGATGTTGGAGGTGGCCTTCTGGCGGCGGATGTGCTGTTCGCGAGTCTGCAGGGCCAGGCGATAGGCGGGCTTGCCGTCGGCGTCGACGGACACGCCGACCAGGCGACCGGGCAGCATGCGCTTGAGCTTCTCGGTCACGGCCATGAAGCCGGCGTGCGGGCCGCCGAAGAACAGCGGCACGCCGAAGCGCTGGGCGGAGCCGACGGCGATGTCGGCACCCTGGGCGGCCGGCTCCTTGAGCATGGTCAGCGCCAGCAGGTCGGAGACGAAGGTGACGAGGGCGCTGCGCTCCTTGGCGGTGGCGACAGCGGAGTCGAAGCTGCGGATCGCTCCGGAGGTGCCCGGCTGGGAGCACACGATGCCGAAAACATCTTCGCCGACGAGGCCTTCGGAGAGGTCGGAGACCTGGACTTCGAAGTCCATTGCCCGGGCACGGGCGCGGACGACGGCGATGGTCTGCGGGTGGGTCTCGGAGTCGAGGACGACGACCGAGCCCTTCTTGTTGGCCCGGCGCATGAGCAGCACCGCCTCGGCGACGGCGGTGGCCTCATCGAGCAGGGAGGCGTTGGCGATATCGAGGCCGGTGAGATCCTGGACGACGTTCTGGAAGTTCAGCAGCGCTTCGAGCCGGCCCTGGGAGATCTCGGGCTGGTACGGGGTGTAGGCGGTGTACCAGGCGGGGTTCTCGACGACGTTGCGGCGGATCACCGCGGGCATGATCGTGTCGTAGTAACCCTGCCCGATCATCTGGGTGCGCATGACGTTCTTGCCGGCGAGCTCCTTGAGTCGGGCGAGGACCTGGGTTTCGGTCAGCGCGGCATCGAGGCCGAGGGCGCGCTCCTGGGCGATGTTCTTCGGCAGCGCGGCTGCGGCGAGTGCATCGAGGGAGTCGTAGCCGAGGGCCGCGAGCATCTGCTCGACCTGTGCGGCGCGCGGGCCGATGTGCCGGTCGGAGAACGGCCGGGGCGCGTCTCCGGCGGCGGGAGTCGTATGGGCAAGGGAACCAGTCGTCATGCTTATCCTCACGCTGCTTGGTCCGTCGCGGTGACGAACACACGAGTGCCGGGTGTTCCTCCCCGCTCTGTCAGACCAGCGCGGGGTGTGTCCCTGCGCCGAGGCGGCGGTTGCCCGCCAGCTGGTACCTCCAGAGGTGCCTGCATGCTCCGGTACTGGGCCTGAGAGTTTCCCGGGGAGGGAATTGCACCTACGGCGCCGCCGGCGGCGGCTCTCCCGAAACATGTCGTTGCGGCTGTGATGAGTCTACACAAATCCGCAGGCCGGCGACAGGGTCCCGCGTGCCGGCAGGTGGCCGTGCCATTGCAGCCGGTGGGCAGGGACAGCCCAGGAGCCGTAAATGTCTGGTCATTACCCTCCAGCGCCGATACACTGAGAGCAACCGGCCATGCAGGCACGGCCCTGCCCCCTCCGCAGCGCATCCAGGAATACCCCGAGGGGTATCATTGTTGTGGCGCAGGAAAGCGAAACCGTGATCAACCTCCGGCCCGCGCAGCGGGACGGACGAGGAGGACACATGCTCATCGAACGGATCTACGACGAGGACCTGGCGCAGGCCGCCTACTTCATCGGCTGTCAGGCCACCGGCGAGGCAATCGTCGTCGACGGCCGACGCGACGTCGAGTTCTTCCAGGAGTACGCCGCGAAGAACAACATGGCGATCAAGGCCGTGACCGAAACCCACATCCACGCCGACTACCTCTCCGGCACCCGCGAACTGGCTGAGGCCACCGGCGCGAAGATGTACGTCTCCGGCGAAGGCGGCCAGGACTGGCAGTACGGCTTCGAAGCCGAGCGCCTGAATGACGGTGACACCATCACCGTCGGCAACCTCACCCTCGAAGCCGTCCACACCCCCGGCCACACCCCCGAGCACCTGAGCTTCCTGCTCACCGACGGCGGCTTCACAGATGAGCCCGGCTTCCTGATCTCCGGCGACTTCGTCTTCGTCGGCGACCTCGGCCGGCCCGACCTGCTCGACGAGGCAGCCGGCGGCGTCGACACCCGCTTCCAGGGCGCAAAGGACCTCTTCCGCAGCCTCAAGGAGAAGTTCATGCCGTTGCCGGACTACATCCAGGTGATGCCGGCGCATGGCTCCGGCTCGGCCTGCGGCAAGGCGCTCGGCGCTGTGCCGACATCGACGGTCGGCTACGAGAAGGCCTTCGCCTGGTGGGCCAAGCACGTCAAGAACGACGACGAGCAGGGCTTCATCGACGAGCTGCTCGACGGCCAGCCGGATGCGCACGCCTACTTCGGGCGGATGAAGCGGGAGAACCGCGACGGCCCGAAGGTCATGGGCGGCCGCCAGCCGCTGACCGAGCTCGACCTCGCGCAGGTCGCCAAGGACTTCGAGGCAGGCAAGGTCGTCATCGCCGACACGCGGACGCCCGATGAGATCCACGACGGCACCGTCAAGGGCGCGCTCGCCATCCCGGCGAACAAGCCGGCGACCTACGGCGCCTGGTCGTATGACCCCGAGGCGGAGTCGACGCCGATCGTGCTGCTGGCACCTGACGCCGCTGAAGCTCAGCGCATCTGGGATCACCTGGTGCGCGTCGGCATCGACGACGTGTCTGGCTACATCACCTCGCTGGACACGCTGGCCGACTACAAGCCGGAGGTCATCTCCCCGGCCGAGCTCGACCACACCGACTACGACCTGCTGCTCGATGTGCGCAACAAGACCGAGCACGCCGAGGGCCACATCCCCGGTTCGGCGCAGCTGAATGTCGGCCGCCTGCTGTGGAACCTCGACGAGCTGCCTGCAGACGGCACGATCGTGAGCTACTGCCAGTCCGGCATGCGCAACACGGTCGCAGCACAAGCGCTGCGCCGCGCCGGCTACGAGGTCATCGAGATCGACGGCAGCTTCGAAGGCTGGTCGAACTGGAAGCGCTCCGCCACCGCCTGATCAGCCCACCGGCACCTGAACACCTCAGGTGAGCAAACGGAATCGACAGCCTCCCCGCACCCACGGTGCGCCGGGAGGCTGTCGCCGTCTCCGCCTCGGGCGCGGTGGCACACCTGTCGCCGGGACCACCGGACACCTGTCGCCGGGACCGAGAGTCGATAGACTGGCAGGATCAGGCCCCAGCACCAGGAGCTGACACCCATGGGTGACTACCGGCGCACGTTCCTCGGCCGACGCCAGCAGTGGTTCGGTCTCAAGCCTGCGGCCAAGCGCGCGCTCGCCAGCCCGCTCCTCCACCCGCTGCTCAGGCCGGCCACCCGGCTGCCGGGCATCACCATCGGCCGCCTGCCGGCGCCGGCCCACCTGACCGAGGTGACCGGCCGGGTGCGGACACTCGGGGCACCGGATGATGCGGCGGAGTTCGTGCTGCTGCGCCCCGATCGGTGCGAGATCGCCAAGGAGATGTACTGGGGCGCCGGCCGCCGGACCTCAGCTGCCGATGCCTTCGCCCTCGACCTCATGGCCACCCGTGCGGCCGACGCCGAGGTGTTCCTCGACATCGGCGCCTATACCGGCATCTTCTCCCTCGCCCTGGCTGCTGCCCACGCTGACCTGGAGATCCACGCCTTCGAGATGGTGCCCGCGGTCGCCGATGCGTGCCAGGCCAACATCGAGCGCAACGGCTTCGGTCAGCAGATCGCCCTGCACCGGATCGGGGTCGGCGACCCGGATGTCGTGCTCAGCGTGCCGTGCGGGGACGGCGGGTCGGCGCTGCCGTCGTTCTACTCGGTCGACATGGAGTTCTCCTCCGGGACCGAGGTGTCCTGCCGCAGCCTCGATGGGTTCGCTGAGCAGTTCGGTCCTGGGGATCGCGTGCTGCTCAAGGTCGATGTCGAGGGCGCGGAGAACACTGTCTTCGGCTTCGGCCAGCAGCTGCTGGCCGCCCACCGCCCGGAGATCCTGTGCGAGGTGCTGCCGGCCCGCGCGCAGCCGCGCGAGCTCGAGAAGCTGCTGGCCCCGCACGGGTACTCCTACTATCTGGTGGGCGAGGGCGTGCTGGAGCACCGGCAGCGGATCGTGCCCGATGAGGACTTCCGCGACTGGTTCTTCACCACCGCGACGCCCGGTGAGATCGCTGCCGCCGGTGTGCCGGTGCGGGACTGAGCCTGCGGTTCAGCGGGCGAAGGCGACCTCGCCGTTGACGATGCTGAGGTCGACCTGCAGATCGCGCACCGCACAGGCGTGCTCGAACAGCGCTTCCTCGGACTCGTACGTCCCGGTCATGCCGTCGGAGCCGGCGTGTCCGGTGATCGGGTCGGTGTCGACGACGATGAGGTCGGCGTCCATGCCCGACATGATCCGTCCGGACTGCTTCTCCCGCCCGGCCGCATATGCGGCACCGGCGGTGTGGGCTTCGATGGCGGCATAAGCGCTGATGCGCCGGTGCGGCTGGAAGGTCGTGGAAGGATCACCGCTGATGTCGGCCCGGGTCATCGCCGCGTAGATCGCCGCCCAGGGGTCGGAGGGCTCGACCGGCCCATCGGAGCCGAAGGCCACCGGCACGCCGGCAGCGGCCATCTCACCCCAGGCGTAGGCGGCCAGCTGCGGATCGGGCCTGAGCGCCTCCAGCAGGTGCAGATCGGAGATGCAGTGCCTGGGCTGCATCGAGGCGACGATGCCGAGTTCGGCGTAGCGGGCGATGTCATCGGGCTGGACGAACTGGACGTGCTCGATGCGGTGGCGCAGGCGCCGTGAGTAGATCCGCTCAGCCTCGCGGGAGATCGAACGGGTGCGGGCGAAGGCGGAGAGCACGTGGTGGTTGGCCTGATCGCCGATCGCGTGGATGGCCAGTGACAGCCCGGACATGAGCGCATCGGTGATCTGCTCGCACAGCACATCCTCGCTGGCGATCTCCATGCCGTAGTGATCGCAGGTGCCCGGATACGGGCTCGACATGTACGAGGTCTGGGATCCCAGCGCCCCGTCGGAGAACAGTTTGAGCCCACCGCGGGTGAACCACGCGTCCCCGTCGCCGGTGCGCCAGGCGATCCCCTTGGCCCAGTCGAGTTCGTCGAGGCGCAGGTACTTCACCACCCGCATGAGCTGGCCGCCGCCGGCACCGATCCCCTGTTCGCGCAGGGCCGCCCAGGTGCCCGAGGAGATCTGCCCGTCGATGTCGTGGATGCCGGTCAGGCCCTCGGACAGCCACTGCTGCTGGGCTGCGCGCATCCGCTGCATGCGCATCTCGATCGGCGGGGCGGGCACGAGGCGTTCGACGATCGTCGCAGCGTCCTCGCGCAGGATTCCGGTCGCCTGCCCATCAGCGTCGCGGACGATCTCGCCGCCGCGCGGGCTCGGGGTGTGCTCGTCGATCCCGGCCGCGCGCAGGGCCGCGCCGTTGCACCACAGCGTGTGGTAGTCGATCGACCACAGCGCCACCGGCCGATCCGGCAGGGCGGCATCGAGCAGCTCCCGGTCGGGCTGGCCGGAGGTCTCCCAGGTGTTGCAGTCCCAGCGCCCGCCGGTGACCCACACGCCCGGTGGCAGGGATTCGGCGTGGGTGCGCACCGCCTCGACGGCGTCCGGCAGGCTGCGCACCTGGCGCAAGTCGACCTCGGCGAGTGAGTCGGCGTACATCGTGGCGTGGATGTGGGCGTCGACGAGGCCGGGCAGCACGGTCTGGCCTCGGCAGTCGATGATGTCCGCGCCCGAGGTGGTGGCGCGCAGCTGCGCATCGTCACCGACAGCGGCGATGCGTCCTGCATCGATGAGGACGCCGGTGGCGTGGGGATGGGCCGGGTCGAGCGTGTGCACATTGGCACCGGTGAGGAGTGTGGGCACGGGTCTCCAGAGTCCGTCGGTCAGGGCTGGCCGGGCAGGCGAGCCTGCCGGCCGTCACTGCTCACGGTACTCCAGGCGGGGTGTGCGGCGGTGAGGGCGCACCGGTTCTCAGGGCTGACCGGTGCGCTGCTGGCGGTGGATCGCCTCGATCCGCTCGACGTCCTCGAGCGAGCCGGCGGCGATGCACAGGTCGCTGCCATCACCGGTGCCGTGGTGGTGGGAGGGCCTGCGGACGTGCAGGCCGGCCTCTTCGGCGATGAGGGCGCCGGCGGCGTAGTCGTACAGGCCCAGCCGGCGCTCATAGTAGACATCGACTCGGCCCGCTGCGGCCTGGCACAGGTCGATCGCAGCAGAGCCTGCCCGGCGCATGTCGTCGAAGCCCTCCATGACCTCGGGCAGCACCGCGAACTGCTCATCGCGCTGGGCGCGCGCGTAACCGAAGCCGGTGGCCACGAGCCGGCCGCGCTGGCCAGGGTTGCGACCCTGCAGACGGGTGAGCGGCACCTCGGGGCCGGGCTGACCACCGGAGTCATCGCTGACTGGTTGCAGGTCGCTGACCTGGCCTTCGAACATCCACGCGCCCTGACCGCGGCGGGCGAGGAAGACCTTGCCGAGCTCCGGGGCGGCGACGAGGCCGGCGAGCCAGGTGTCCGGACCGGTCGCGTCGAGGTCGCCTGGGTCGGGGGTTCGGACCCCGATGGAGAAGGCGTAATCTTCGATGCCGCGCACGAAGTTCACGGTCCCGTCGATCGGGTCGACATGCCAGTCCAGCGGCTGATCTCCGGCGGCAGCGCCGGCGGCCGGTGGGACGCCCAGTCCGGCGGCGATCTGCTCACCGCCTGCCACCTCGGTCACGGACAGCGCGGCGGCGTTCTCCTCGCCGGTCATCGCGTCACCGGGACGCCGGGAGGCCAGGTACCAGCGCACGAGTGCCTCGATCTCAGCGTCGGCGGCGGTGACGAGGTTGTTGCGGTCGCCCTTGGCCTCGACGTCGGCTGCGCTCAGCTCCTGACGCCAGTGCCGCATCCGGGCGGTGGCGATGTGGGCGGCGTCGCGGCAGAGGGCGAGCAGGGGGTCTGCGAGGAGATCGGCGGAGTCCACGCCTCCACCGTAGCGCCTCACAGCAGGGTGGGTCCGTTGAGGTTGTCCTTGCCGTCTTCCACTTTGGGGCTGGTGACGGCTGCGATGTCGCCGGCAGAGGAGAGGCTGGAGGGGTGTACGGCCTGGCGGGCGGAGTGCCGCCGGATGATCTCCTGGACCGCCTGGGAGGAGGTACCGGCCGCCTCAGCGATCGCCGCGTAGGTGACGCCCTCGTCCCGGGCTCTGAGGATCGCCGATACGTAGTTGGAATTCACACGTTGGCGCTGCTTTGCAATCCGGCGTACTGCCTGAACGACGGCCTTCTGTTCGGCCGTCAGTGCCCGGGGTCGGCGTGCCATGCTTCTAAATCTACCCACTTCAGTGCTGCATCGTCGACCGCCAGCTGCCCGTCGGGGAGCAGAGCCCGGCCTGCGGGAGGGAACCCGCGCGTGTTGCTGTTCGTCCGCCCGGCTACGGCCCGAGGCGACATCGGAACAGTCTGAGACACAAAGTATAACCAGACTGGGAGGTCGGTGCCACTCAGCCAGACGGGACGTTCGGTGCCGCCCGGAATCGACAGCAGACGCATCCATCATGCAGATTCCAAGCCGGGCCCGCTGCCGCCTGGCACAATGAGGCCATGGACGCCGACGCACCTGCCGCTGCACTCTCCCGCGAAACCACTGATTCCGAGGCGTCTGCCGCGCGCGTGAACGAGGTCGGCACCGCCCTGCGCGCGGCGGGCATCGCCGATGTGCGCACCGCGGCCGTCGAACGGGCCGCGTACTCCTCTGATGGTTCGCTCTTCCGTGTGGTTCCGGCTGCTGTGGTCTTCCCGCGCACCGCCGCCGAGGTGGGTCGGACGCTGAGTGTCGCACGGCGACTCGGGGTGCCGGTCACCTCGCGTGGGGCCGGGACGACGCTGGCGGGCAACGCGATCGGGCCGGGCATCGTACTGGACTTCTCTGTGCACATGAACCGAATCTTGGGCATCGATGCCCAGGAGCGCTCTGCCTGGGTGGAGCCAGGGGTGGTGCATGCCCAGCTGCAGGCGGCGGTCAAGCCCTACGGGCTGCGGTTCGGCCCGGATCCCTCGACGCATTCGCGGTGCACGATCGGTGGGATGATCGGCAACAACGCCTGCGGGCCGCGGGCGATGGGCTATGGGCGCACCGTCGACAACATCCTTGCGCTGCGTGTCATGCTCATCGATGGTTCGGTCGTCACGCTCACCGGTGATGACGGGGACGTCTTCCCGCGCCTGCGACAGCTGGTGAATAACCACCTCGGGCTCATCCGCACACAGCTGGGCACCTTCTCCCGGCAGGTCTCCGGGTATGGGCTCGAGCACCTGCTGCCGGAGAACGGCTGTGATGCCCGGCGGGCCTTCGCCGGTTCCGAGGGCACCTGGGGTGTGGTGCTGGCTGCGAAGATGCAGCTGGTGGCTGACCCGGCGCATGTCACTGCTGTGGTGCTCGGCTATGCGGATATGCCCACGGCTGCTGATGATGTGCCGGTGCTCTCGCAGTTCCCGGTCACCGCCTGCGAGGGGATGGACCGGCGGATGGTCGACCGGCTCATCGAGGAGAAGGGCCCGGATGCCGTCCCGCCGATGCCTGCCGGTGGCGGCTGGATGCTCGTCGAGCTCGCCGGTGACGATCCCGCAGCACTGGAGCGGCAGGCCGCTGAGCTCATCAATGCCTCCCATGCCGATGATGCGATGGTGCTGCCCGGGGAGGAGTCGGGCCCGGTCTGGAAGATCCGCGCTGATGGCGCCGGCCTGGTCTCGCGCACTCCGGATGGGCGGGACTGCCATGCCGGGTGGGAGGACTCCGCGGTCCCACCGGAGAAGCTGGGTGACTATCTGCGCGATCTCATGAGCCTGCTTGAGGAGCACGGCCTGTGGGCGCTGCCCTATGGGCACTTCGGTGATGGCTGCCTGCACATGCGCGTGGACTTCCCGCTTGATGCCGACGGTGGGCGGCAAGTGATGCGCGACTTCATGTTCGCTGCCGCCGAGCTCGTGGCCGCCTATGGCGGTTCGGTCTCCGGTGAGCACGGTGACGGCCGCGCCCGCGGTGAGCTGCTGGCGAGCATGTACTCCCCCGAGGCGATCGCGCTCTTCGCCGCCGTCAAGCATCTCTTCGACCCGCGCGGGCTGTTGAATCCCGGCATCATCGTCGATCCCGATCCGCTCGATGAGCGCATCCGCTTGGCCACCGTCCGGCCCGGGGACATGCCGCCGGCCCGCCGGGAGCTCGGCTTCTCCTTCGCCTCGGACAAAGGCGACTTCGCCACTGCCGTCCACCGCTGCACCGGGGTGGGCAAATGCCGAGCCGATGCCGCCGCCTCGGGAGCGGTCATGTGCCCGTCGTATCAGGCGACGAAGGACGAGAAGCACTCGACCCGTGGACGCGCCCGCGTGCTGCAGGAGATGGTCGACGGGCGGCTCGTCGACGGCGGCTGGCAGTCCCCGGAGGTGCATGAGGCGCTCGACCTGTGCCTGTCGTGCAAGGCCTGCGGTTCGGAGTGCCCGACCGGCACCGATATGGCGACCTACAAGGCCGAGGTGCTGCATCAGAGCTATCGCGGCAGGCTCCGGCCGATGGATCACTATGTGCTCGGCTGGCTGCCGAAGCTCGCCCGCCTGGCCGCCCCGATCGCCGGCATCGCGAACCTGCCGCAGCGACTGCCGGCACTCGGCCGGTGGGCGAAGAAGGCCGCGAACATCGATGTGCGCCGGCAGATCCCGACGTTCACATCCCTGCCGTTCACCCGCTGGTTCGCCCAGCGTGCCGGGGTCGAGCGGGTGATGCCAGCGGTGGATCAGGGTGCCCCGCAGCGGGTGGTGCTGTTCGCCGATACGTGGTCGAACTTCTTCGCCCCGAGGGTGCTCGCTGCCGCCGTCGAGGTGCTGCGCCACGCAGGTGTCGACGTGCACGTCATCCCGAGCACCGAATGCTGCGGGCTGACGTGGATCTCCACCGGTCAGCTTGATACCGCCCGTGCCAGCCTCACGTCTGCCGTCGCTGCTCTCGATGCCACCGCGCCCACCGCCTCGGGCACGGATGCAGGCGAGACCGGCGTGCCGATCATCGTCGTCGAACCCTCGTGTGCTGCCACCCTGCGTGAGGACGCCGAGCGGCTGCTCGGCACCGAGGCCGCCGCGCGGGTGGCCGGGCGGGTGCGCACGCTGGCGGAGTTCTTGCTCGATTCCGGCGCCGAGCTGCCCGACCTGACCGGGGTCTCGGCTGTGGTGCAGCCGCACTGCCATCACAGCGCGGTCATGGGATTCGCCGCCGACCGCGAGCTCATGACCCGGGCCGGGATGGACGTCGAGGTGCTCGGGGGCTGCTGTGGGCTGGCCGGGAACTTCGGGGTCACCGAGGGCCACTACGAGGTCTCCGAGGCCGTCGGCGAGGTCGCCCTGCTGCCGGCGGTGCGGACGGCCGAGCCGGAGACAGTGGTGCTGGCCGACGGTTATTCGTGCCGGACGCAGATCAGCGATCTGAGCGAGCGCAAGGGTGTGCACTTGGCTGAGCTGCTGGCCTCACGGCTGTCGCAGGACTGGCACACGCCGAGTGCCGCGGATCGGTACTGAGCTGGACACAATGGGAGCATGAGCTTCTATCCCCAGGGGCATGGTCCCTATCGTCGGCGGCGCGGCATGCACGGCTGCGGCTGTGCGATCGTCATGCTGGGGATCGCCTTCATCTTCGCGATCACGATTGCCGTCATCGTGTTCATCACGGCGATGACGCACGACGGTTCCTCCGGAACCGGCCCAACGACACCTGCGCCGTCGTCGACGGGCGACGACTGGCAGCCCAGCGGCGGGTGAGTCAGGTGGGTGCTGCGGCAGCTGAGCGCGCACGCCTGCGAGTGGGCACAATGGGGTCATGAGCTTCTATCCCTACGGCGGCTACACCCACGACCGGCGCCGCGGCAACCGCGGCTGCGGCTGCCTCATCGGCCTCGTCGCTGCCGTCGTAGCCCTCATCGTCCTCGGCGTCACGATCGCGACACTCTTCTTCCTCAACAGCCCAGGCGCCGATTTCGATGACCCGGCGACACCGGCGCCGTCGTCGACAGGCAGCGACTGGCAGCCCAGCGGCGGCTGAGTCAGGTAGCGTGCTGGCTCAGGCCTTGACGGTCAGCACCGGCACATCGGCTTCGAGCAGGATGCGCTGGGCCTGCGAGCCGAGGATGAACTTGCCGATCGCGCTGCGCTTGCGCAGGCCGATGACGATGAGGTCGGCGTCTTCCTGTTCGGCCCATTCGTTCAGGGTCTGGACGAGATCGTCTTCGTGGGCAGGCTGTTCGACGCGAGCGGTGACGCCGTGCTCAGAAGCCTGGGCGAGGATGCGCTCGGCGTCCTCCTGCTGGATCTGGGTGATGCTGTCCGTGGTTCCGCGCCGCGGCGAGTTGAGGACGACGACGTCAGTGTTGCGCAGCTTCGCTTCTGCGAACGCGGTTTCGAGGGCGGCCTCGCCTTCCGGCGCGGGCAGGTAACCGATGAGGATCGTCATAGCTTCAGTATATGCGTCGGGGCGCCTGCCCACAGGAACAGGCCGTCGGGTTCCCACGACCCGTGGCCCGAGAGGACTTCGCCACAGAGGTGACTTGCATACTCAGGTCTGCGAGCACAACCACCCGGCGACGTTCCTGTGCCGCCGACCGCCCAGCGGGCCCCACTGGAATCACCGGATTGTTCAGCCTAGCCTGGCAGTCATACATGCTCTGCTGAGCCCTGCACCGCATCCGCACCCAGGTCCACCGAACACATCCGCACCCAGATCCACCGAAGAGGAGCCGCAATGAAGGTTGCCATCGCTCAGATCAACACCACCCCGGACAAAGACGCCAACCTCGCGCTCATCGCCGAGAAGCTGCAGGATGCGGCAGCTCAGCACGTGCGGCTCGTCATCTTCCCGGAGGCGACGATGGTGCCCTTCGGCGCGAACCTCGAAGCCAACGCCGAGGAGCTCGACGGGCCCTTCGCGCAGCGGCTGCGCGAGCTCACCGCTGAGGCCGGACTGGTGGCCGCGGTCGGCATGTTCCGGCCCGGCACCGGCGAGCGCGTCATCAACACCCTCTTCCTCACCGGTGTCGACTCCACCGGGGCGCGAGTCGAGGCGCACTATGACAAGATCCACCTCTTCGACGCCTTCGGACACCGCGAATCCGATGATGTCACCCCGGGCGAGACACTCGCCGCGGTGGACATCGACGGCGTCACCGTCGGGCTGACGATCTGCTACGACATCCGCTTCCCAGCCCTCTTCACCGCCCTGGCGCGCTCCGGGGCCGAGGTGATCGTCTCCTCCGCGTCGTGGGGTGCTGGTGAGGGCAAAGTCGAGCAGTGGCAGCTGCTCGGGCGGGCGCGGGCGCTCGACTCGACGAGTTTCGTCCTCGCCTGCGATCAGGCGGATCCGCAGGTCACCGGCGTCGAGGTGCACCCGAAGGCTCCGACCGGCGTCGGCCACTCCTTCATCAGCGCACCGGATGGCAGCGTGCTCGCCGCCGCCGGGGAGGACACCGAGCTGCTCGTCGCCGAACTCGACACCGACTCCGTCGCTGAGATCCGGGCGCGGATCCCGGTGCTGGAGAACTCGCGTCTCGAAGCCGCTCACGAGGTCGCCCGCGCCTGAGCGCCGTCGGGGCGCAGTCGTCCGCAGGACGGGACAGCGCCTGAACAGCAATTGACCGCTTTCGTTAGTAAGGCCTAACTTACTAACGTGAAACCATCTTCGACGCATTCCGGCCTGCACGGCACACAGCTGCGGATCGGCTACTCCCGCGGCGACGTCGTCACCGATGTCAGCCTCGAACTGCAGCCGGGCCGGGTCACCGCCCTCGTCGGACCCAACGGCTCGGGGAAGTCCACACTCATGCGCGGACTCGCCCGACTGCAGCCGTTGTCGGCTGGCAGCGTGACGTTCTCCGACGGCACCGATGCTGCCGCTCTTCCCTCCCGCCAGCTCGCCCGCCGACTCACGATGCTTGCGCAGTCCCGGCCGGTCCCTCAGGGACTGCCGGTGCGCGCAGCCGTCGCCCTCGGCCGGCACCCGCACCAGGGCCGGATCCGCACCGGTGATCCTGATGGTGCCGCCGTCGTTGAGCGCGCCATGGCGCTCACCGGCGTCACCGCCGTCGCCGACTCCCCCGTCGACGAGCTCTCCGGCGGCCAGCTTCAGCGCGTGTGGCTCGCCTCCTGCCTGGCGCAGAACACCGAGGTGCTGCTCCTAGACGAACCGACCAACCACCTCGACCTGAAGTATCAGGTCGAACTCCTCGAACTCCTCCACAGCCTCGCCCACGATCACGGCGTGTGCATCGGCGTGGTGCTTCACGATCTCAACCACGCCGCCGCCGTCGCCGACCGCATCGTCCTGCTCTCCGCCGGGCGCATCGCCGCCGCAGGCACTCCGGCCGAGGTGCTCGACGGTCAGGTGCTCAGCACCGTCTACGGCATCGACATCACCACCGACTACAGCCGCGCATCCGAGCGCATCGAGGTGCGTCCCCGCCCGCCCCGGCGCAGCGGCGCAGCCCGGCCCAGTGCCACGGATCTCGATCCTGGGCGGCCCTGCATCGCTGATCACAGCGCCGCTGCACACAGAGCCGCTGATCCGATCGCCGGCCCGTCCATCGCCGCCTCGGCCTGAAACCGAAACGCCACCTGCGCCTGTGCCCTGGGCGGGGCATCGGCACACATACGGCCGCGCCAGGAAGCACCGCCTCGGCGCCGGCCCGCATGCCACCGGCGCTGCGACCTCGGCGCCGCAACCGGCACCCTCACTCCTCGACCGCACCCACCTGCCGGCAGCTCCGCTGGCGGGAACCCTCATCAGAAGGAACAGCATGAAACTGCGCACACTCGGGCTTGCGGCCCTCATCAGCGCCCTCGCCCTCACCGGCTGCGGCACGACCGACGCGCCGGCCGGCGATCCGACTGCCGCCACCGGCGATCCGGTCTCGATCACCGACGCCCGCGGCACCACCGTCTCCCTCGACGCACCCGCGCAGAAGGTCGTCACCCTCGAATGGTCCGTCACCGAATACGCCGTGTCCCTCGGCGTCGACCCGGTCGGCGTGGCCGACCCGAAGGGCTACGGGGTGTGGTCAGCGCGCGTGCCGCTGTCCGGGGACCCGGTCGACGTCGGGATGCGCACCGAGCCGAGCATCGACGCGATCGCCGACCTCGCACCCGATCTCATCCTCGCCGACACCTCCTCGATCCCCGAGGATGCGATGAAGCAGATGGAGCGCATCGCGCCGGTCGCCGTGTTCAACTCCGCGACCGCCGATGGCCTGTTCGACCTCGTCAAGAAGAACCAGCACGATGTCGCCACACTGCTGGGCAGAGAAGCCGAGGCGGATGAGCTCGATCAGGACTTCGACGCCGCCCTGCAGAAGGCGAAGGAGAGTGTCGAGAAGGCCGGCAAGACCGGCCACCCGATGGTCTTCGCCTACCCGTACAACGAGGCGAACTCGATGACTTTCCGGCTCCACGGCCCCGGATCGGCGCCCTCAGAGGTGGGCCGGGCGATCGGCCTGACAGACGCCTCGACCGAGAAGGGCGATGAGGCCTACGGACTGACGACCACCGACGTCGAGGGCCTGCGCACGCTGCCGGACGACACGCACTTCCTGTACTGGGTCGACGAAGACGAAGGCGACCCGATGGAGACCCTGAAGAAGAACGCGGTGTGGACCGGACTGCCGTTCGTCACCGCAGATCGCGTCGCACCGGCTGGGTCCGGCATCTGGCTCTACGGCGGCACCGCCTCGCTCGGAGCCTTCGCCGACGAGGTCGCCGGCATCGTCGCCAAGCAGTGACGCGGCGGGCAACCGAGGGCTGAGACACAGAGCTGACGGACGACAGGCATCACACGATCATGACGATTCACACAACGACAGCAGGCCGGGCGGCCGCGCCGGCAGCAGGTCGGTCGGCCGCGCCGGCGGGGGCTGGGGCTGGAGCAGACGCCGGCATGGGGGCCGGAATGGAGGTCGGAATGGACGCCGGGGCTGCGGCTCGAGCGCCGCGGGCAGTCCGGTCGCGGCGCGCGCTGCGCCTCGGGCTGCTGACCACGCCGGTCGCGGTGCTGCTGGCGCTGCTGAGCCTGCTCCATCTCCTGCAGGGCACATCGGAGCTGAGTCCGGCCGAGGTGTGGCAGGCGCTCACCGGCACCCTCACCGGCTCCACGGCTGAGGCGAGCGCGGTCATCATCGATGCGCGGCTGCCGCGGCTGTTCGCCGGGCTGGCCGTTGGTGCCGCCCTCGGGCTCTCCGGCGGGATCCTGCAGTCGATCACCCGCAACTCCCTGGCCTCGCCCGATACCCTCGGAGTCAATGCCGGGGCCTACTTCGCTCTCACCGCCGTCGCTGCCTTCGGCGTCAGCCTGCCGTTCATCTCCAGCGCCGGAGTGGCGTTCGCCGGAGGGCTGCTCGCCGCAGGTCTCGTCATCGGCCTCTCCACCGGACCGCACAGCTCACCGATCCGGATGGTGCTGGCCGGCTCGGTCATCGCCCTGGGCCTTGCAGCCGTGACCTCGATGCTGCTGCTGTTCTTCCCCTGGCAGACACAGGGGCTCTTCGCCTGGGGGGCCGGCAGCCTCAGCCAGGCCGGCATCCAGGGGGTCACCACCCTGCTGCCGGTCCTGGCTTGCGCGACTGCGGCGCTGCTGCTGTTCGGCCGACGCCTCGATGCGCTCCAGCTCGGCGACGACGCTGCGACCAGCCTGGGCGTGCGGGTGCGGGCTTGGCAGGCGGTGTTCCTCGTCATCGCCGTCGTGTGCACGGCGGTGGCGGTGACGATCGCCGGCCCGGTGGGCTTCGTCGGCCTGTGTGCTCCGGCTCTGACCCGCCTGCTCGTGGGATTCTTCCCCGGCCTGACCCGCCAGCGCAGCCTCATCGTCGTCTCCGCGCTGCTCGGCGCCTTCCTCGTCATCGGTGCCGATGTCCTCATGCGCGCACTGCTCGGCTCCCAGCAAGGTGTATCGGTCCCCACCGGTGTCGTCACCTCGATCATCGGCGCGGTCTTCCTCGCCGCACTCGCCTGCACCGCCCGCTCCGGCTTCGACTCCGATTCCCTTGTCACGATGCGCGCCGGCACCGGATTCGGTCTGCGCCACCCCGTCCTGCTCATCACCATCTGCACTGGCCTACTGATGGCGGCGATCGCTGGTTCGGTGCTCGTCGGCGATGCGATGCTGCTTGGCGGCGATGTCGTCAACTGGCTGACCCACCAGGCCAGCGTGCGCATCGAGATCATCCTGGAGACCCGGGTGCCGCGTGTCTTCGCTGCCGTTCTCGGCGGGCTCAGCCTCGCACTGGCCGGTGCGATCCTGCAGGGCGTCACCCGCAATCCCCTCGCCGACCCCGGCGTGCTCGGCATCTCCGCCGCCGCAGCCACTGGGGCGGTCGCTGTCATCGTCATCACCGGGACCACCAGCTTCTGGGCGATCCTGTGCGCGGCGCTCACCGGCGCCTCGGCGGTGGGTCTGGTGCTCTTCGGCATCTCAGCGCGCACCGGCCTCGACCATGCCCGCATGGTGCTCGCTGGAATCAGCATCTCCGCTGCCGCAACCGCACTCACCACCCTCATGCTCGTGCAAACCGATCCGTGGAATCAGACGAAGGCGATGACGTGGCTGGCCGGCTCGACCTACGGCGCCACCGCCGTCGAGTGCCTGCCGATGATCATCGCCATCGTCGTCACCGGCTCCGTGCTCGCCGCCGTCTCCCGCGACCTCGACCTCGTCCAGATGGACGACACCACCCCGCAGGTGCTCGGTGTGCACGTCGGACGCACCCGCAGCGTCCTCGTCGCCTGCGCCCTCGTCCTCGTCGCCGCGGCCACGATCAGCGTCGGCACGATCGCCTTCCTCGGCCTCGTCGCACCGCACGCCGCGCGCCTGCTCATCGGGCGCACCCACCGTTACCTGCTGCCGCTGGCCGGGCTGCTCGGCGCACTGCTGCTCACCATCGCCGATGCCATCGGCCGGACCGTCATCGCCCCGTCGCAGATCCCGGCCGGCCTCATCACTGCTGTCATCGGCTGTCCCTACTTCATCTGGCTCCTATGGAGGATGCGCCGCTCATGACCACTGCCGACCGCTCCCAGAACCCCTACACGGCATTCCCTGCCGCACTCGTCGAACGCACCCAGCTCAGCCCGCACTTCACCCGGCTGACCTTCGCCGGCGATGCGCTCCGGGCCTTCGGCGGCACCCGCCTCGACCAGCGGATGAAGCTCGTTCTCGCCGATGACCGTCAGCGTGCCGCAGCACTGGCCGCGCCCGACTGGCTGACCTGGTGGCGTGAGCAGCCGGCGGAGGACCGCCCGCAGATACGCACCTATACGGTGCGGGCAGTCGACCAGGCCGCCGGCCGGGTCGTCGTCGACTTCGTCACCCACGGCACCTCCAGTCCCGCCAGCCGCTTCGCCCTCACCGCGGCGTTGGGGCAGGAGGTCATCCTCGTCGGCCCCGACGCGCGAGTGCCGGGCCATGACACGAGCGGCGTGGCTTATCGGCCCGGTGCTGCCGAGCAGATCGTCCTCATCGGCGATGAGACTGCCGTCCCGGCGATCGCCAACGCCTGCGAACAGCGCGACGGCAGTCCGGCTCGCCTGCGGGCCTTCATCGAGGTGCCCACCTCAGCCGACATCCTCGATCTCGACTGCCGGGCTGACGATGTCATCACCTGGCTGCCGCGCCTCGCAGAATCCGGCGCGCCGACAGCCGCGCGCGGGGAACAGCTGTGCGCAGCCGTCGCGGCTTGGGCCGCAGCACACTCCGCAGCCGGCGCCGAGGCGGGGGCTGGGCCGGATGCGGCGGCTGGGGATGCACGGATGGCGACTCCCGCCTCGGGAACGGGCGAGACCGAACCTGACAGCGGCGAGGCACTGCTGTGGGAGGAAGCCGAGGCTGCCGGCGCGCTGTATACGTGGGTAGCCGCCGACGCACCGACGGTCAAGCAGGTGCGGCGGATCCTGCTCAACGACCACGGCTTCGACAAGCGGCAGTGCTCGTTCATGGGCTATTGGAAGCCGGGAGTCTCCGGCAACTGAGCGGCCTGTCGCGCGCTGCGGGCACGCACCCTGCCGCGCGCTGCCGGCACGCACTCACCAGCTGCTGGACGCAGAACAGCTGCCGCACCGGCTCGCACGGTGCGGCAGCTGTTGTCTGCAGGGCCGGAGGGTCAGATCCTCCGGCGGTTCATCTCAGTTATGCGGCCAGCGCCCCGTACTCCCGGGCGTGGCGGTGGACGAGGAACTGCTTGTAGGCCGGTGTCGTGAGGAAGTCGGGCAGGTCGTCGTCGAGTGCGGTCTCGCGGAGGATCTGCACGGCATCGCAGTAGTGGTCAGCCGGGTGGCGGCGGATCGTTGCGAGCTCCTCGGCCATGATCCGCTCGACGAGCCGGCGGGTGACAGGGCGGCCGTCTTCGAGGATGACGCCGTGGTGGATCCACTGCCAGATCTGCGAGCGGGAGATCTCAGCGGTCGCGGCATCCTCCATGAGGTTGTTCAGCGCTGCCGCCCCGGTGCCAGAGAGCCAGGCGTTGAGGTAGCCGAGCCCGACCCGGATGTTGGCGCGCACGCCGGCTTCAGTCGGCTGGGCGTCGAGGCCCTCCATCGACAGCAGGTCTGCTGCGGTGGTCTCGACGTCGTCGCGCTGCCGGTCGAGCTGGTTGGGCTTGTCGCCGAGCACCGCGTCGAAGGACTCCCTGGCGATCGGGATGAGGTCGGGGTGCGCGACCCACGAGCCGTCGAATCCGTCAGCGGCCTCGCGGTCCTTGTCGGCTTTCACCTGGGCGAAGGCGTTCTCCGTGACCTCCGGCTGGCGGCGGTTGGGGATGAACGCGCTCATTCCGCCGATCGCATGCGCCCCGCGCTTGTGGCAGACCTTGATGAGGTGCTCGGTGTAGGCCCGCATGAACGGCACTGTCATCGACACCTGCGACCGATCCGGCAGCACGAACTCGCGGTGGCTGCGGAAGCTCTTGATCATCGAGAAGATGTAGTCCCAGCGGCCGGCGTTGAGTCCGGCGCAGTGGTCGCGCAGCTCGTAGAGGATCTCCTCCATCTGGAAGGCAGCCGTGATCGTCTCGATGAGCACGGTCGCTCGGATCGTGCCGTGGCTGAGCCCGAGGTAGTCCTCAGCGAAGCTGAACACGTCGTCCCACAGCTTCGCCTCGCGGGCGGCCTCGAGCTTGGCCAGGTAGAAGTAGGGTCCGCGCCCGGCATCGATGAGCGCCTGGGCGTTGTGGAAGAAGAACAGACCGAAGTCGACCAGTGAGGCCGATGCCGAGGTGTCGGTGCCGTGGTCGTCGACGTAGCGCAGGTGCTTCTCCGGCAGGTGCCAGCCGCGGGGTCGCACGACCATCGTCGGCGGAGCCGGATTGGTCACTTCGTAGTGCTTGCCCTTGGCCTCATCGGTGAATTCGAGGGTGCCGCGGACTGCCTGGCTGAGGTTGCCGATGCCGGTGACGATGTTGTCCCAGGTCGGGCTGGTGGCATCTTCGAGATCGGCCAGCCACACTTTGGCATCGGAGTTCAGTGCGTTGATCGCCATCGGTGCCGAGACCGGTCCGGTGATCTCGACGCGGCGGTCTTCGAGGCCAGGGGCGCCGCGGTGGCCGGCGACCTGCCAGCCGGGATCCTCACGGATCTCGCGGGTCTCGTCCTTGAAGTCCGGCAGCCGGCCGTGGTCGATCGCGGCCCGGCGCACATCGCGGGCGGCGAGGATCTCACGACGGCGGGCGAAGAAGTTCGCGTGCAGCGCGGCGACGAAGTCGAGAGCCTCACGGGTCAGCACAGTTTCGTAGCCGCGCTGCATGGGGCCGGTGATCATCATGTGTGACATGGGAAATCTCTCCTAGGTCCGATCGACCCCGGCCCTGACGGAACCCCTAATAACGTCAGGGCCGAGGTCGAACGAGTGTGGGGTGCGCCGGCCGGGGTGGCCCGGCCGGCGGCGCGGCAGTTCTGGCGGGGTCAGAACCGTCTGATGGGCATCAGAACTGCGCGGCTTCGGTGGAGTCCTTCAGGGCGGTGGTCGAGGACTCCGGGTTGATGGCGGTGGAGACGAGGTCGAAGTAGCCGGTGCCCACCTCGCGCTGGTGCTTGGTGGCGGTGTAGCCGCGGTCCTCGCTGCCGAACTCGCGCTCCTGCAGCTCGACGTAGGCCTTCATCTGCTCGCGGGCGTAGCCGTGGGCCAGATCGAACATCGAGTAGTTCAGTGCGTGGAATCCGGCCAGGGTGATGAACTGGAACTTGTAGCCCATCGCACCGAGCTCGCGCTGGAACTTCGCGATCGTGTCCTCGTCGAGGTGTGCCTTCCAATTAAAGGACGGCGAGCAGTTGTAGGCCAGCATCTGGTCCGGGTACTCGCTCTTGATCGCCTCGGCGAAGCGCTTGGCGACCTCGAGGTCCGGGGTGGAGGTCTCCATCCACAGCAGGTCGGAGTACGGGGCGAAGGCCAGGCCGCGGTCGATGCAGGGCTCGATGCCGTTGGTGACCTTGTAGTAGCCCTCGGCCGAGCGCTCACCGGTGAGGTACTTCTGGTCGCGCTCGTCGATGTCGGTCGTCATGAGGGTGGCGGCCTCGGCATCGGTGCGGGCGATGATGAGGCTCGGGACGTTCTCGACGTCGGCGGCCAGGCGGGCGGCATTGAGGGTGCGGATGTGCTGAGCGGTCGGCACGAGGACCTTGCCGCCGAGGTGGCCGCACTTCTTCTCGGAGCCGAGCTGGTCCTCGAAGTGCACGCCCGAGGCGCCGGCTGCGATCATGCCGCGCATGAGCTCGTAGACGTTGAGTGCACCGCCGAAGCCTGCCTCGGCATCGGCGACGATCGGGGCGAGCCAGTCCTCGACGCTGGAGATGCCTTCAGAGCGCTCGATCTGGTCGGCGCGCATGAGCGCGTTGTTGATGCGGCGCACGACGGCCGGCACCGAGTTGGCCGGGTAAATCGACTGGTCCGGGTAGGTCTGCGAGGCGAGGTTGGCGTCGGCGGCGACCTGCCAGCCGGAGAGGTAGATGGCCTTGAGGCCGGCTTTGACCTGCTGGACGGCCTGGTTGCCGGTCAGCGCACCGAGGGCATTGACGAAGTCCTCGCTGTGCAGCAGGTCCCACAGGCGCTCAGCACCGCGCCGGGCGAGCGTGTGCTCTTCGATGACCGAGCCGCGCAGCGTGACGACGTCCTCGGGGCTGTAGTCGCGGGCGATGCCCTGCCAGCGCGGGCTCGATGCCCATTCGCGGCGCAGCGCGTCGACGTCGTGCAGATTCTGCTGGTTGTCCTGTGCCATGGTGTCCTCCTGTTGCGAGCTGCGCCGGATCTTTGGCGCTGAGGTTCTCTGTCAGTCGTGGCCGCCGCCGAGGCGGTGGCCGGTTCTTCTGTTGTGTTCCCCAGTCTTGTGCCCCGCACCACATGATTTCCATCGAAAATGGATAGAAGATTTATCATTCTTCTGCTGGTTAGAAATTCTGGTCTTCTGCACGCTTTTTCGTGCCGTGTGTCACAATGAAGAGCATGAGCAACATCATCCAAACCGAGGCGAGGGCCGCCTCACGCACCCCAGCCACCGCCTCGGGCGCGGGCGTCTCCGGTGAGCACCAGGCCGGGGCCGACGCGCTGAGCATCGGGCAGAAGGTCCGGCACTACCGGCGGCGCAAGAAGCTCACGCTCGATGAGCTCGGCCGTCGGGTCGACCGCGCGGCCTCGCAGATCTCGACGATCGAGAACGGCAAGCGCGAGCCCTCGCTGTCGATGCTGTCCGCCCTGGCCAAGGCGCTCGACACGACGACCGATGCGCTGCTCGACCCGGAGCCGGTCGACGAGCGCAGCGCCCTGGAACTGGAGCTGGAGCGCGCGCAGTCCTCGCCGCTCTATACCTCCCTGCAGCTGCCGCAGGTGCGGGCGAAATCGCTGCCGCAGGATGCCCTGGAAGCAATCGTCGGTCTGCAGAGGCAGCTGAGTCAGCTCGTGCGCCGGCGCGCGGCCACACAGGAGGAAGCGAGGCGGGCGAACAAGCGGCTGCGCGAGGACATGCGCGCCAGGAACAACTACTTCGCCGGTCTGGAGCAGACGGCGGCCGAGCTGCTCGACGTCATCGACTACGACGATGGGCCGCTGCGGCAGGCGCAGGCCGCCCGACTGGCCGAACATCTGGGCTTCAGCCTGCACTATGTCTCGGACCTGCCGAAGTCGACGCGGTCGGTGACCGATACGAAGAACAAGCGGCTGTACCTGTCGAATCAGGATTTGGCCGAGCACGACCCGCGCTCCTATCTGCTCACCGCACTCGCCTCGCACATCCTCGGCCATCAACCGCCGCACGACTACGGCGAGTTCCTCTCCCAGCGGGTCGAGGCGAACTACCTGTCAGCCGCACTGCTGCTGCCGGAATCGGCCGCGGTGCCGTTCCTCACCGAGGCGAAGAAGAATCGCCGGATTTCTCTGGAGGAGCTGCGCGACTTCTTCGGCGTAAGCTACGAGACCGCCGCCCACCGGTTCACCAACCTCGCCACCGAGCACCTGAGCCTGCCGGTGCACTTCATGAAGGTGCACTCGTCGGGCACCATCCACAAGGCCTACTCGAACGACGGGCTGCCGTTTCCCACCGATCCGCTCGGAGCGATCGAGGGCCAGTACGGGTGCAAGCGGTTCACCTCCCGGCAGGTGTTCACGGTCTCCGACCGGTTCAGCCCGTACTTCCAGTACACCGACACCCCGAAGGGCACGTACTGGTGCACCGCCCGGGTGCTGCCGGGCGCCGGCGACTTCTCCGTCAGCCTCGGAGTGCCGTTCCAGCATGTGCGCTGGTTCGATGGCCGCGAGACGACGAAGCGCTCGCAGTCCCGCTGCCCGGACCCGAGCTGCTGCCGCCAGGCTCCAGATGAGCTGGAGGAGAAGTGGGCCGACGCCTCGTGGCCGTCGGCGCGCATGCACGCCTCACTTCTGGCCGCGCTGCCGCCGGGCGTGTTCCCCGGTGTCGATACGACTGAAGTCTACGAGTTCCTCGAGCGCCGGTCCGGCGACTGAGAGTGATGACAACCGGCTGAGAGAACGGCTGATACCCGTCAGGGTATCGAGCGATAGAATCGGGGTATGGACCGAGACAACCGCAGCATGTGGAATGAACGATGGGCCGATCACGACTCCGATGTCGACGGCACCGACCCCAACCCCGAGGTTGAGGAGGCGATCGCCGGGCTGTTCCCCGACGCCTCGGCTCGCCCCGGTGGCGAGGAGCGCGGCAACGCGCTTGCCACCCTCAAGGCGATCGACCTCGGCAGCGGCGCCGGACGCAACACCGCGCCGCTGGCCCGGGCTGGCCTGCAGACGACCGCGATCGACTTCGCACCCTCAGCGATCGCCCGTCTGTGCGAGCGGGCGGAGTCCGAGGGCTGGGATGAGTCGCTCATCGGCATCACCGCGGACCTGGTGCCGTGGATGGAGACGACCGCTGAGCGTTACGACCTCGTCGTCGCCGGCTATCTGCACGGCATCGACACGGCGATCACACGCGCGGCCCGACTGCTGGCACCCGGCGGGCAGCTGCTGTGGATCCTGCACGCACCGGAGTCCCCGCACGGTCCGCCGCCTGCCGTGGCGCGACCGAGCGCCGAGGAGATCCTCGCCGAGGCCTCGGCGGTGGAATTCCTCACTGCGGTGCAGGTCGACACAGTGGTGCGCGACGAGCAGTTCACCGACCTGATCCTCACCGCCACCCGCCGCGACTGACCGGGCGTGAGTGCAGCCGGTCCGAGCCAACGAGGCGGGAGCCGGCTGCACGCGGTTCGGGCCGGCTGCTCGCGGTTCGGTCGACGGCAGGTTCTGCTTGATCAGACCGCCAGTGGGCGGGATGTCACGAGCCTGACACACGGAACACGTGACGGGCACACAGGCGACGCGGGCAGCACCTGAGGTCTTCATACGGTGGAGGCAGTTGAAGAAATGAGTGGAGGTCCCCAGTGATCTCCCACCACCGTGAGGAGACGACCATGCGTAAGTCCATCATCACCAAGACCGCCACCGTCATCGCCGGCGGAGCCGCCGCCCTGAGCCTGTCGGCCTGCGGCTTCCAGATCAGCTTCGGCAACACCGATGGTCAGCAGCAGGAAGAGCAGACCCGCGACCGCAACTCCGAGGACCAGCAGCAGAACGACGAGAACCAGGACAACAGCCAGGACCAGCAGAACCAGCAGGGCACCGACTCCGGCACCGACCAGAACACCGGCTCGGGATCGGGCTCCGGCAGCGGTTCAGGCTCCGGCTCGGGCTCGGGCAGCGGATCGGGCTCTGGTTCCGGTGCAGGCAGCGGAGCCGGCTCGGGCACCGGATCAGGCACCGGCACGGGCACGAACACCAGCTCGGACTCCAGCAGCGGTTCGACCGCTGCCGACGGCACCCCGGTCATCAAGGACTACCAGCTGGAGAAGTCGATCAAGGAGCAGGCTGAGCAGCAGTCGGGCATCAGCGGCATCACCGTCGACTGCAACGACCTGCGTGCCGACTACGTCGGCGCAACGACCAGCTGCACGATGGACGTCCCCGGTGACAAGAAGTACTTCCCGCTGGCCAAGGTCACCAGCATCGACGGAAACTACGTCAAGTACGAACTGAAGTTCCCCGGCGTCGACTTCTGATCACGCCGAGAGCAGGGCAACTCAGCGCTTCCGCAGCCGGTACGCATCTGCCGGGCGGGAGCGCTGCTGCGTCTCCAGCTGCCGGCGCAGCTCGGCGTTCTCCGCCTTGAGCTGCTCGCTCTCAGCGCGCAGCGCGGCCAGCTCCTCGCGCATCGCATCCGATGCCGCACCACGGGCAGCCTCGGCAGAACCGGCCGCCGTGCGCTCGGCAGCTGCGACCCAGCCGCGCAGCGTGCGCGGATTGACATCCAGGTCCCGGGCGATTTCGGCGACCGGCCGGGCAGACGACTGCACCTGCCGGACCGCATCGGCCTTGAACTCAGCCGGGTAGTTCTGTCGGGTGCCTGCCATCACGGTGCTCCTGGGGTCGAGGGTGCGGGTCTCCCCAGCTTAACCACCGGCCTGTGGCCGGCCGGTCAACTGCCGCACAGGCGCACCTCCCCGAGCCTCGGCACTGACCGGGCTCAGCGCAGTTCGGCGACCGCCTGGTCGACGATGTGCTCGGCGATCGCCAGCGAACTCGTCGCTCCCGGCGAGGGGGCATTGCGCACCTGGGTGAGCCGGCCGCGGGTGGTGATGACGAAGTCGTCGACGAGGTTGCCCTGGGCGTCCATCGCCTGGGCGCGCACGCCGCGCGGGCCCTTGCGCACCGTCATCGGGTCGATGTCGGGCACGAACTTGCGGGCCTCCTCGATGAAGGCCTTGGGGCTGAGCGCGGTGCGCACCTCGCGGGCGGCCGCCCCGATGTTCTGCGAGGCGAACTTCCAGAACCCCTTGAAGCCCAGCGTCGAGCCGATGTCGGACAGGTCGAACCCGCCCTTCGAGTACGACTCCCGGCCCATCGACAGGAAGGCGTTGGGCCCGAGCATGAGCGCCCCGTCGACCCGCCGGGTCAGGTGCACGCCGAGGAACGGGTACTTCGGATCCGGGACCGGATAGATCAGCCCGCGCACCACCTCGGCGGCGGGACGATCGATGATGAAGTAGTCGCCGTAGAAGGGCACGATCTTCGGCACCGGATCGAGGCCGGAATTCACCGCCAGTCGGTCCGACTGCAGGCCGGCGCACGTGACGACGAGGTCGAAGGACCCGGCGTCCTCGGTCACCATCGACTCGCTCGCCCCGGGCATCGCCAGGCGGATCCGGACCTCGCTGCCGAGCGTGTCGAGCTGGGCGACCTCGGAGTTGAAGCGCAGCTGCCCGCCGGCGGCCTCGACATCGGCGCCGAGCGCCTCGGTCAGCGCAGCGAAGTCGACGATCGCGGTGTGCGGCGAGTGCAGCGCGAGCACTCCGCGCACATTCGGTTCGACCTCGCGCATCTCATGCCGGTCGAGCAGCTTGACGTGCGGGACCCCGTTGGCGGTGGCGCGCTCGTGGATCTTCTCCAGCCGCTCGACCTCCATCGTGTCGTGGGCGACGACGAGCTTGCCGCACTCCTGGTAGGGGATGCCGCGCTCGTGGACGTAACGCACGAGCTTCTCGACCCCGGCCCGGCACAGCTTCGCTTTGAGGCTGCCGGGCTCGTAGTACAGGCCGGCGTGGACGACACCGGAGTTGTGGCCGGTCTGATGAGCGGCCAGATGCGGTTCCTTCTCGAAGAGGGTGACAGTGGCGTCGTCGAAGCGGTGGGCGAGCTCGCGGGCGACGGCGGTGCCGATGATGCCGCCGCCGACCACGGCGATGCGTGAGATCTTCATGACGCCATCATGTCACCCGCCCCGCTCCCCTGCCAGGGTCATCCCAGCCCTCCACGACCGCGTGCGCGCACCGCGGATTCGCCCGCTCCCGAGGCGGCGGTCGCCGTCGTGGGGGAGGTGGCGGGTGTGGATGCGCCGGGCTGGGGGTGTGGATGCGGGCGTCTGCGGGTGTGGATGGAAAGGCTGATTCGCGGCCCGAAGTCGAGCCTGCGGCGACTCGGGGACGGCGCTCCGCCCTCACACGGCGAGCCAGCGGCCCTCCCCTGCGATTCGCTCACCTGCGGTGATGAGATCGACTCGTGTGCACTGCTCTTGCGCCACCGCTCCGGGCGCGGAGCGAATTCCCTATCCCCAACACCTAATGACCACAAGTCGCAATATAAGAGTTTTCCGGGAGAAGAAAATATTCATAGACATATATAGACAGAGAGACACCATCGCTGTACGATTGTTGTTATCGAACGCACGAACCGAACGATGGAGTTGATGGACGTGCCGACACTCACTCGCAGAACCCACCGCGATGATCCCGCCTTTGACGAGCTGTCGGATTTCAGTGCCGCACTCACGACGATCGAGCTGACGCACAGGAGCATCGACAGCTACCTCCTCGCGCAGCTGAAGAACCTCTTCGAGCTCTTCCTCAGCCGCATCAGCGCTGACAACCCCGACAGCCATGCCGAACAGCTGGCCGCTGTGCGCGAACTTGTGGCGCCGTCCGTCAATACGGCACCGGCCGAACGTGAGGCTGTCAACGCCCGGCGACGCGCAGCATACGAGTGGATCAAGTCCCTCATCCCTGCCACGAGTCTCATCCATGCGGCTCAGCTGCTTGACGTGACACCGATCGAGATCGGCAACCGGGTCCGGTCGGCGGCACTCGGGATGATCTGCCTGCCCCAGGCGACCGAGCAGGCCGCCAAGCAGCTGCTCTCCTTTGAGCGGTATGCCCATGCCACCCGGCGAGCGCGCAGCCTCGACACGTCAGTGTTGCCGGAGTACGACGACGGGCTCGTGCGCATCCGCGCCTCTGACATGGCCGCGTTCAAACGTGCGGTGAGCCAGCTCGTCGCCCGCCTCTCAACACGCGAATCCCAGACCAAGCACATCCGCCAGCGCCGAGGGGTGAGCTTCCATTACGATCCGCATGGAGAAGCCACCATGGTGGCTCGTGGGCCGTCGCCTGCCATCGCCCTCCTCGAAGCACGCCTCACCGGTGTCGCCCGGGCAGTCATCACCGGCAACACCTCGAGTCTCGGCATCGTCAATGCCGGCGAACTCGCTGACGATCGTTCCCTGCGCGAGCTCATCTTCGACTTCCTGGCCAACTCCCTGCCAGCCGGGTCTGTGACCGTTTCTGCCGACGAGGGTGCCTCCACCAGCCCGGGTGAATCCGGTCCTGCGCGTGCCACTGGTGATCCGCCGACAGCAGACAGCCTCACAGTGCCGGCGGCGAATCCGTCCGGCATCGACATCGATGCCACGGCTGAGAACTACAGCAGGCACTACCGAGAGGTCGGCATCACCTGCCCGACAGAATCCGAATGGCTCAAACGCCAAGCCCGCGTGACGATCACCGTCCCTGCGCTCACACTTCTCGGCGACACCCCCGGCACCGAATCCGGCACCGGACGCAACTCAGGAGACCGATCCGCAGTCGGGGTGCCGGGAACCGTCAACGGCGCACCAGTGGCGCCGGACGTCGCCCGGCAGCTGGTGGGCAGCGGACACTCGACCGTGTACCGGCTCCTCACCGACCCGGTGACTGGCGTGGTCCTCGATCACGCAGCAGAGAAATACACGATCCCCGACCCACTCAGAACCGCGCTCATCGAGAAATGGCAGTTCTGCACACTTCCCGGCTGCGACCGCTCAGCCATCAAAGCCGAACTCGACCACATCATCCCGTTCAACCACAGCAACCCGAGCGAAGGCGGGCTGACGACGATGCAGAATCTCCACCCGCTCTGCCGCCAGCACCACCAGATGAAGACCGAGCGGAAGATCTCAGTCACCCGTGACTCGCTGACCGGAATGCTGCACTGGAAGCTGCCCGGAGGTGTCACCACCACATCCGAACCGCCCAGCCACCCCATCAATCAGGCACACGCGGAACTGCTCAACCGAGTGTGACCGACAGCTCCACCTATCCTTCCCCGCCCCCAAGCGTCTGCCTGCCCCACCGGGCAGTGACAGAACGTTCTTCAGTAACTCCATAGAGATGAGGCAACGGTCGGGCGCCGGCCAGCGATGGCAGGCGCCCGACCACACCCCGATAGCCGGATGCACCCCGCCTTGAGTCCGAGCGATGCACGCTGACTTATCATGAGCGAGATGACTGACGAGGAGCTGACACCGATCGGCAGCCCGCAGCTGCTGTGGCCGCTGCGCGAGCAGGCCGCAGCCGAGGTGCGCTCCCCGGCACGTGCCCGGCTCACCGGCTGGCAGGTGCCCGGCGCCTCGGCAACGGCCACCGGTCCCGAGGCGGAGGCTGGGGTGAGTGCGGATGCGAACCTGCTCGTCGAAGGCGACAATCTGCCGGCTCTCAAGCTGCTGCAGCCCACACATGCCGGGCAGGTCAAGGTCGTCTACATCGACCCGCCGTACAACACCGGCAGCAGTTTGAGCTACGCCGATCGGGCACGGGGAGATGCTGCGGTCACCAGCAGGGATGCATGGTTGGCGATGATGTATCCCAGGCTCGTCCACGCGCGTGCCCTCATGCGCGCCGACGGGGTCATCTTCGTCTCGATCGATGACAACGAATCAGCAGTCACGCAGCTGCTGTGCCATGAGATCTTCGGCGAAGAGAACTTCCTCGGGACCTTCGTCCATCAGCGCGCCAAGGGCGGTGGGAATGCGAAGTTCTTCATCCGCGGCCACGACTACGTCCATGTGTGGGCCAAAAACATCCGGCAGGCAGGCGGCTTCACCACCGAGAAGCGACCGCCGGCCAAGTACGAGCGCATCGGCGGACAGCTCATGCTCGTCGAAGACGATGTGCTCAGGGTCAGCTTCGGCAAGTACACCCGCGGGGCGGAGCGGCGTCTGATGTACGAAGACATCGTCGCGGTGCGCGGGGAGGCGAAGAAGGCCGAGATCGATGCCGGGATCGCCGCCGGGCGCTACCAGCTGCGCGAATGGGCAGACGGCAATCACGCGGTGGTCCGCCTGACGCCCGCAAATCTGGCCAGTTCGAAGATGTACTCGATCATCCGCGCCCTCGGCGAGACCGGCCGGCAGGACCTCGTCGACCTGGACCTCGGCGGGATCTTCGCCTACCCCAAGCCCGTCGAGCTGCTCACCACGCTCATCGCTTCGCAGACGATGTTCGACCCCGAGGCGATCGTGCTCGACTTCTTCGCCGGCTCCGGCACGACCGCCCAGGCGGTCATCGAACTGAACAAGCGCGACGGAGGCAACCGCAGGTTCGTCCTCGTCCAGCAGCCCGAGCCGATCCGCGCCGCCGGCGGCGCACGGGTGGGCGCGCAGGCCAGCGCCGAGGCGGTGGCTCAGTTCCCCTCGATCAGCGCGTTCATGGCCGAGCGGGTGCGCCGTGCCGGCGGGGAGTTCACTGCCCTGCGAGTGGTGGACGACGCTTCCGCAGCGGCTCAGTGACGGCGTCGGTCAAGCATGCTGAAGCGCTCAACGGCGGCAGGAGGGCCGGCGATGATGATCTCGTCGCTTGCTTCAAGCACCGTGGAGCGGTCGGTGTTGGCCCAGCCCTGCTCACCGCGCTTGACGGCGATGACGGTGATCCCATGCGAGTCCCGCAGCCCGAGCTCTCCGAGCGCATGCCCGACTGCCCGCCTGGGCGGGGTTGTGCGCACGATGGCGTAATCGCTGTCGATGCGCAGGAAGTCGCTCATGTGACCGCGGATGAGGTGGGCCAGCCGCCGGCCCATATCGTCTTCGGGCCTGACGATGTGCTGGACGCCGAGCTGAGCGAGGATCTCAGCGTGCGGTTCGGAGATCGCCTTCGCCCACACCCGGTCATTGCCGCTGCGCAGGATCCGGGAGGCCGCCAGGATGCTCGCCTCCAGATCCGAGCCGATCGCGATGATGACCCGGCTGGCCTCGGGCACTCCGAGTTGGGTGAGCGCAGCATCCTGGGTCGCGTCGGCCCGGGTGACGAAGGGCAGCTCATCGCGCAGGCTCTCGACGACAGCCTCATCGCGGTCGATGCCGACGACGTCGACGCCCAGGTCGACGAGTTCGCGGGCGAGCGCAGCGCCGAAGCGGCCGAGACCGATGATGACGACCGCGCCGTGCTGGGCCAACGGGGTCGGATCGCCGGTGAAGAAGGTGCGGGCGCGGGAGTGCCAGGGGGCGTGCGGGTCGGTCATGTCGGGTTTCCTCTCAGCGCCGCTCAGCCGATGAGCGGGCGTTCCTTGGGCAGTTCGTGCTGTTCGCGGTGGCGGCGCAGCGCCAGGCCGGAGGCAAGCATGACCGGGCCGATGCGGCCGGTGGCCATGACGAAGATGATGATGCACTGCGCAGCCGGCGGCAGGTCACCGGTGATCCCCGTCGACAGACCGACGGTCGCAAACGCGGAGACAACCTCGAAGAGCACCCGGTCGAAGGCGAAGCTCGGCTCCATCAGCATGATCGCCATCGTCGCCGAGACGATGAGGGTCAGCGCCAGCACGATGACCGTCGTCGCCTGACGATGGACGAACCGCGAGACCCGCCAGCCGAAGAGGACGACGGTGCGCCGGCCGGAGATCTCCGCCCACGTCATCGCCGCAAGCACCGCGACGGTGGTGAGCTTGACACCGCCAGCAGTGCCGGCCGGGCCGCCGCCGATGAACATGAGGATGTCGAGGCCGAACCACGACACCGGGTGCATCTCGGCGATGTCGATCGAGTTGAACCCGGCGGTCCGCGCGATCGTCGACTGGAAGAACGCCGCCAGCAGCTTCTGCCAGCCGTTGAGGTGACCCATCGTCGCCTCGTTCGACCATTCCTGGGCGAGCAGGAAGAGGGTGCCTGCGACGAGCATGATCGGGGTGAGGCACACGACGATGCGGGTCGTCATCGACCAGCGCATCGGGCACCGGTAGCGGTAGGCGAGTTCGGTGAGCACCGGGAAGCCCATCCCGCCGATGATGACGGCCAGGCAGATCGGCAGGCTGATGAAGGGGTCCCCAGCATAGGGCATGATCGAGTCGGCCCGCAGCGCGAACCCGGCGTTGTTGAACGCCGAGATCGCATGGAAGATGCCGTGGTAGATCCCCTCACCGGGAGTGTCGGCATACCGGGTGGCGAACCGGATGCTGAGCAGGCAGGCGACCACCGCCTCGGTCACGGCCGAGAACGCGAGAATCCGCAGCACCATCGGCCGCAGCCCGCCGAAGTCCTCGGTCTTCGTCTCGGCAGCAACCGTCTGGCGCATCTGCAGACCAGTGCGGCGGGCGACGAGCATCGCCAGCAGCATCGTGAAGACCATGACGCCGAGCCCGCCGATCTGGATGAGCGCGAGGATGACGAGCTGGCCGAAGAGCGTGAAGTCCTGACCCGTGTCGAGGACGACGAGCCCGGTGACGGAGAACGCCGAGGTGGTGGTGAACAGCGCGTCGATGACGCCGATGCCGCCCGGAGCCGTGGTGGCTGCAGGCAACATGAGCAGGGCCGTGCCGATGGTGATGACCACGGCGAAGCCGACGATGATCCGTGCCGGAGGGGACACTACCGTCCAGTCCGGGAGAGGGGATGGGCTATCGTTTCTCTCAGCACAGCGCAATCCTAATCACAGACTGGCCGCTGCGCGCAGCAGCACGGTGATTTTTCTGGGCCACGCGAAGCCTCGGCCGATGAGAGCGACAAGGAAGTTGGATTCATGACTCACGAACACTCTGCATCCGAGGATCGGGGCCACGGGTTCGTCAAGGCGCTCGGCACCGTCGACGTCCTCTTCATCGGCTTCGGCGCGATGATCGGCTTCGGCTGGATCGTGCTGACCGGCGGCTGGCTCGATGACGCCGGAACGCTCGGCGCGCTGCTCGCCTTCGCCGCCGGCGGTGTCATCATGGGCTTCGTCGGCGTTGTCTACTCCGAGCTCGTCGCCGCGATGCCGCATGCCGGCGGTGAGCACAACTACCTCATGCGCGGCATGGGCCCGCGCCTGGCGATGCTCGGCTCCTGGGGCATCACCGGCGGATACATCGGCGTCGTCATGTTCGAGGCCGTCGCCGTGCCGCGCACCATGACCTACCTGGTGCCCAACATCGAGCACATCCACCTGTGGACGGTCGCCGGCTTCGACGTCCACCTGACCTGGGCGCTCATCGGCTCGATCACAGCGGTGCTGCTCACCTGGCTCAACATCCGCGGCATCAAGATGACCTCGCTGGTGCAGACCTTCGTCGTGTCCTTCCTGCTGCTCGTGGCCCTCGTGCTCATCGCCGGCGCATTCGTCGGCGGCGACACCGCCAATACCCAGCCGCTCTTCCACGGCGGAGTCGGCGGGTTCATGCTCGTGCTGGCCGTAGTGCCGTTCCTGTTCGTCGGCTTCGACGTCATCCCACAGTCGGCTGAGGAGATCCGCATCCCGCCGCGCAGGATCGCCCGCCTCGTCGTCTTCTCCGTCGTCATGGCCGTCGTCTTCTATCTCGTCGTCATCTTCACGACCTCACTCGCCCTGCCGGCCGATCAGCTCGTCGGCCTCGATCTCGCCACCGCCGATGCGGTCGCGGCGATGTTCGGCTCGGCCCTCATGGGCAAGATCGTCATCGCCGGCGGTCTGGCCGGCATCATCACCTCGTGGATCGCATTCCTCATCGGCTCCTCCCGCCTCATGTGGGCGATGGCACGTTCGGGCATGATCCCGCAGTGGTTCGCCGTCCTCCACCCGAAGTACGGCACCCCGGTCAACGCACTGCTGTTCATCGGCGTGCTCTCCGCTACCGCCCCGTTCCTCGGCACCGCGATGCTCGGCTGGGCCGTCGACGCCGGCTCGCCGATGATCGTGCTGACCTACTGCATGGTCTCGATCACCTTCCTCATCCTGCGCCGCCGCGAACCTGACATGGAACGCCCGATGCGCATCGGCGGCGCCGGCAACGGCGGCATAGTCATCGGCGTCATCGCTGTTGTGCTCACCGCGGTGCTGTTCGTCATGTACATCCCGGAGCTCACCCCGCTTTCGGTCACCCTCGACTGGCAGTCCTACCTCATGTTCGGCGTCTGGATGCTCGTGGGCGTCACGCTGATGCTCCACGTCCCCGGCGGCATCCACGCAGGCCCCGATGCTGAGGACCAGCTGCTGGAGAAGATCCGGGCCCGCCGCGGCACCGACGGTCCCGCCTGGTGAACCGGGCCCGAGGCGGTGGCCGGGCGGCCAAGCCGGGACGCTCCACCTCGTCCATGCCGACGGCACCTGTTCGGTGCACCGGACCGGTGGCATCGAGACCGGCACGGTCGCCTCTGCCGACGGGCACATCTTCCACTCCGACGCCGAGCACGACTCTGTGCTCTCCGACGAGCTCGTCACCTACGACCACCCCGAACCGGAGTCCGTAGCGATGGCGACGAACGCTCCTGGTGAGCTCAAGCGGCACGTGCTGTGCGGAGAGTTCACCAGCCTGTCGAACTGCGACGGGACCCTCAGCGTCGTCGTGTCCGAGAACTCGATCGACCGCGATATCCCGCGCGACAGCTACCTCGCCTTCACACCCGACGGCTCCGGGGTCGCAGCGGAGGAGCTGCCGAGTGAGCGGATCTCGACGATCGGGCAGTCAGCCCAGCCCTGCTGACTGTCAACAGCAGCGGGCAGGTGTGGCAGGTCGATCTGCGCAGAGGACGGCGACGACAGGGTCGTCACCGACATCACCGCGGTGACGCCTCGGGAGTGAGGGCCGGCAGCCGGGCTTCGAGCGCGGCGGCGATCCGGAAGACGGTGGCGTCGTCATAGGCGCGGCCGACGACCTGCGCGCTCGTCGGCACGCCGTCGGCGGCGACCCCGGTCGGCATCGCCATGACCGGCAGCCGGTTGGCGATGTTGAACGGCACCGTCATATGCCGCTGCCAGTAGAACTCGCACCCGTCGAGCCCGTCGAGGAAGAACGCGTCTGCCGCCAGGCTCGCCACCGCGAGGTGGGGGTCACGAACACATCGACGCCGGACAGTGCGGCAGCGATCTGGGTCTGGATGCGGTGCTCGAGGACGAGGGAGTCGACGACGGAGAACCGGCTGGCCCAGCGTTCGGTGAGTTCGAGGAAGCGCTGCGTGTACGGTTCGAGCAGCTCGGTGCGTCCGTCGCTCATGCGGCGGATGTTGCCGGCCAGGAAGTGCCCGTAGTGGGCCATCGACGCATCGGTGATGTCGGCGAGGTTGAGGTTGAGGTCGATGTCGGCGACCTGCGCACCCGCGGCAGCCAGCGCATCAGCGGCACGCTGCAGGCCGGCGGCGACATCCGGGTCGACGTCGTAACAGCCGAGGTCCGGGCTGATGCCGATCCGCAGACCGGTGAGCTCGCCTGAGACGAGGTCGTCCGGACCCGGATAGGGCTGCGGCGTCGGGACGGTGCCGTGGTCGTCGGGGTCGAGACCGCAGATGATGCCGGTGGCCAGGGCGGTGTCGGCGACGGTGCGGGCGAGGATGTGATCACCGCGGTACCAGTCCTGGTTGAGCGGCGGGGTAGCCGGGGTGCGGCCGAAAGGGGTCTTGAACCCGGGCAGCCCGCAAAACGCCGCCGGAATGCGGGTCGAGCCGGCGATATCGCTGGCGGTGGCCAGCGGCGCGTAGCCGAGCGCGACCGCTGCACCGGAGCCGCCGGAGGATCCGCCGGGGGTGCGCTCGGGATTGAAGGGGTTGCGGGTGATGCCCCACTCACGGGTCTGCGTGAAGGTCGCACACGACATCTCGGGCGTGGTCGTGCGGGCGAACGGAATCGCTCCAGCAGCCCGCAGCCGGGCGACGATCGGATGGTCGGCAGCCGCGATGCGACCGGCGAGCGCCTGCGACCCGCGGGTCGCCGAGCAGCCGGCGACGTCGTGCTGCTCCTTGACGAGCAGCGGGATCCCCAGCAGCGGCGGCAGGTCGCGCCCGCCAGCACGGTAGGCCTCAGTTGCGGTGGCTGCGGCCTCGCGGGCAGGTTCGGCCATGATGTCCATGACGGCGTTGAAGCTGTCGTCGAGGGCCTCGATGCGCCGGATGCATGCCTCCAGGTACGCCGTGGGGGTGAGGTCTTGGGTGCGGAAGGCGGCCACCGCCTCGGCGATGGTGAGTGTGTGCAGGGAAGCATCGTGAATCGTCATACCCGAATGATGGCACAGCCAGCCTCTGACCCAGGGGCTTCGCTCGCAGCCGGGCCCGAACTAGGCTATAGGTGAGGAGGGAGATGGCGTGACGACCGCAGACCTGCGAGACACCGGCGTTTCAGCGCGCCGTGCCGCCCGTCATGTCACCCTGTTCCTCGACGTCGACGGAGTGCTGAATTCCTACCCCGTCACTGGACTGCGGTTCCTGCGCGAACGCCGCCGGAAGGTCCGCGCCTGGCATTACGAACTGCACTTCCGGCCGCGGGTCGTGCGCTTCCTCGACCGGCTCACCCGCCGCCGGCTCGTCGACATCGTGTGGCTGTCGACGTGGTCGCAGCGCTGCCGCACCGAGATCGAGCCGAAGCTCGGATTCCGCTCCAGCTTCGAGGTCATCCCGATGCCCGATGACACCTACAACCGGTTCGCCAACGACCCGCACGAATGGTGGAAAGCCCGCGCCGTCGAGGAGTGGTTCGCCGCGCACGAGGAGGGCCGCGCGATCTGGATCGACGACGATCTCACCGCCCCTGAGACCCGAGCGCACTTCGAGCAGAAGTACGGTTCACGGCTGCTCATGATCGCCCCCGAGTTCTCCCAGGGGCTGAGCGAAGACCACTTCTCCCTCATCCGCGACTTCACCTACCGCCGCGCGGTGCCGGCTCCAGCACGCCGCACACTCCTGACCACAGAGCCGACCGGCGAGCTTGCGGCCGTCCAGGTGCCGGCGCCCGGCCTGACGAGCACCGACAGCCTCGCCGGCGACAACGCCCCGGTCGCCAACGACTTCCCCGCCGGCATCGGCACGACCTACCATGGAAAGGCCTGACATGACGCCCAGTCCCGGAACGCGCGCCCGCCCGGTCATCGGGATCATCGATTCCGGGCTCGGGCTCGTCAGCTACGCCGACGCACTTCACCACCAGTACCCGGCCGCCGACCTTGTGCTCGCAATGGACCCGGACTGGATGCCCTACGGGGCACTCGACCCCGAGGTGGTGGCTGAGCGGGCACTGCAGTCGGCCAATGCGCTCAGCCCCTGGCAGCCCGATGCGATCGTCGTCGCCTGCAACACCGCCTCCGTCCACGCCCTGGAGCGGTTGCGCGAAGTCTACGAGCCCGGCACCCCGATCATCGGCACTGTGCCGGCGATCAAATCCGCCGCTGCCACCGGGGAGGACTTCGCCGTCTGGGCGACACGAGCGACGACCCGCTCGGCTTATCAGGAGGGGCTCATCGCCGAATTCGCCTCCGGCATCACCGTCCACCAGGTGCCCTGCTACGGCTTAGCCGACGCCATCGATGCCGCCGATGAGGCCCGCATCGACGAAGCGATCGCCGCCGCCGTGGCCGCCACTCCCCCGGCCGCGTCGGGGATCGTGCTCGGCTGCACGCACTTCGGGCTCGTCGCCGACCGGATCCTGCAGCAGCGGCCGGGCACCAGCGCCCTGTTCGACTCCCCCCACGCCGTCGCCCGCCAGACCCTCAATCGCCTCGGGCTCGCCCCGGTGACCGACGCCTCGGCGCCGGAAGCCACCGAAACCGGGCGGGTGCTGGCGACCTACATGTCCGGCCGGCGCGCCGGGCTGCCCGACACGCTCGACGCCTACCCGGCGGGAGTGCGACTGCGCGCCATCGAGAACTGAGCTGTTGCGCGCGGTCAGTCGGGCCGGCGGTGCAGATGAGAACCGTCACCGGATTGAAACCGAACGCTGTTGACCGGCGTCCGAGAAGCTGGATGACGTCGAAACACTACCCCAGCGCATGCGCCGGCGACATTCCCACACCGCAGTGGCAGTCGAGCGGCGATCGCGTGCCCCACCACTTCTGAAAGGTCTCCTCAGTGGGTGTTCTCGACCGCGAAGCCATCGTCGCTTCTCCCAAGTTCAATCGGTGGCTCATTCCCGCCGCGGCCCTGGCCATCCACCTGTGCATCGGCCAGGTGTACGCCTTCTCCGTCTTCAAAGCTCCGCTCATGGACCACTTCGCCGTGCGCGAGGTGGCCGTCGGCTGGATCTTCTCGCTGGCGATCCTCATGCTCGGGCTCTCCGCCGCCTTCGGCGGCACCTGGGTGGAGAAGGCCGGGCCGCGCAAGTCGATGGCGCTGGCCGGACTGTGCTGGGTCACCGGCTTCATCGTCGCAACCTTCGGGATCTCGACCGGACAGCTGTGGCTCGTCTACCTCGGCTACGGGTTTCTCGGCGGCATCGGCCTGGGCATCGGCTACATCTCTCCGGTATCGACGCTCATCAAATGGTTCCCCGACCGTCCGGGCCTGGCGACTGGCCTGGCGATCATGGGCTTCGGCGGCGGTGCGCTCATCGCCAGTCCGGCCTCGAACGCACTCATGGCCCACTTCGGCGGCGGGCCTGAGCCCGAGCAGCTCGTCAACGGCATCATCCCGACGTTCATCACCCTGGCGATCGTCTACGCACTCGTCATCACCGGCGGCGCCTACTGCATCCGCGTCCCGCATCCGGACTGGAAGCCTGCCGGCTGGGACCCCTCCAAGGTGAAGGAGAAGCCGATGCAGACGACGAAGAACGTCTCGGCGAACTCCGCGATCAGGACTCCGCAGTTCTGGCTGCTGTGGATCGTATTGTTCACCAACGTCACCGCCGGCATCGGCATCCTGGAGAACGCCGCGCCGATGATCCAGGACTACTTCCCGCAAATCACCGCGGCCGCAGCTGCCGGGTTCGTCGGCATGCTGTCGCTGACGAACATGGCTGGCCGGTTCGTGTGGTCGAGCCTGTCGGACTACATCGGGCGCAAGAATATCTACATCGTCTACCTAGGCCTCGGGCTGCTGCTGTACCTCGCGGTGGCCGTCGTCGGCGGCGGATCGCTGTTCCTGTTCCTCATCGCGACCCTCATCATCCTGTCGTTCTACGGCGGCGGCTTCGCCACCATCCCGGCCTACCTGCGCGACCTGTTCGGCGTCTACCAGGTCGGTGCGATCCACGGCCGGCTGCTGACCGCGTGGGCGGCAGCCGGTGTGGCCGGCCCGCTCATCGTCAACCTCGTCGTCGAGTCTCAAGCCGCAGCCGGCAAGTCCGGCCCAGACCTCTACAACCTCTCGCTGTACATCATGGTCGGCGTGCTGGCCATCGGCTTCATCGCCAACGCCCTCGTCCGCCCGGTCGATTCCAAGCACCACGAGTCCGAGGAGGTCGTCGCCGCTGCGCAGGGCCGACCGGATCCGGGCGCCGTGGCAGCTGAAGAGACGCGTGCGCACAGGCGCGATGAGAACGCGCAGAACGGCGGCTTCCACGCCACCATCGCCGTGGTTCTCGCCGGTGTCGTGTGCGCCGGCCTGCTCTACGGACTCGTGCAGACGGTCATCAAGGCCACCGCGCTGTTCTGATCATCAGCGTTCTGGCGGCTGACCTCGTCTGCTTCCGACGCCGAGGTGCGTCGCCGTGACGGCGTGCTCGAAATGCCTCATCCTGCCGAGGAAGCCCGCGGCACCGATGCTGATGACGGTGACGGCATCCATGATCGAGTTGTGCATAACGGTTCCGTAGAATCACCGGTGAACGCCCGCCGCACGCAGAGAGGGAGTCGAGACGATGAGCGCCGGCCAGTCCTACCTCGTCAGCGGCAACCTCGTCGCCGTCATCACCGCCGTCCGAGACGCCGTGCCGTACGTGCTCACAACCGGCGGCGGGACGACCCTGCCGGCCGGGCCGCTGCAGCGCAGCCACCGCTCAATGCAGGAGGGCATGCGAGCGTGGGTGCTGCGCCAGACTGGCTGCGAGCTCGGCTACATCGAGCAGCTCTACACCTTCGCCGACCGCAACCGCGGCTCCGGTCCCGCCCTCGAAGTCTCCTACCTCGGGCTGACGACGATGGAACCCGGGGCCGAGGCGTGGCGCAGCTGGTACGAGTTCTTCCCCTGGGAGGACCGCCGGAACGGCTCTGAGGTCGTCGACGAGATCATCGCGCCGGCTCTCGGGCGTTGGGTTGAAGAGGCAGCTCACGACTGCCAGGACGGTCGCCGGGTGCGCTGTGAGGCGGCCTTCGGGCTGGCCGGCCGGCCGTGGCATCCGGACATGGCATTAGCGCGCTATGAGCTGCTCTACGAGGCCGGGCTCGTCCCCGAAGCCGGCGCCGAAGATCCTGTGCCGGGCCGGCCGATGACTCCGCATCACCGGCGGATCCTCGCCAGCGGGATCGCCCGGCTGCGCTCGAAGATCCAATATCAGCCGGTCATCTTCGAACTCCTCCCGAAGACCTTCACCCTCACCGGGCTGCAGACTGCTGTCGAGGCGATCGCCGGCCAGGAGCTGCACACGCAGAACTTCCGCCGGCTCGTGGCCCAGCAGCAGCTCGTCGAGGACTCCGGTCAGGTCGCCTCCAGCACCGGTGGCAGGCCCGCCAAACTCGTCCGGTTCCGCCGCAGCGTCCTCGATGAGCGCGCCGCAGCCGGCACCAAGCTGCCGATCCCCCGCGTGAAGTAACCGTCAGCCCACCCACGCTGACCAGCCGGTTTGCTCCCTCGCGCCTTTATGCTCATACTGAGCATAATAAGTTCCGGCAGCCCGAGCGAAGGAGCCGCATGCCGACCGTGACGATCGACACCGATGCCCTGTACCAGCGCGTCGACTCCGTCATCCCCCGCATCGAGTGGGCGACGATGGAAGACGACATCGCCGCCATCTGGCGACTCAAGGAGGAGCGCAACGCCGTCATCCTCGCCCACAACTACCAGACCCCGGAGATCTTCCACGGGGTTGCCGACATCGTCGGCGACTCCCTGGCTCTGGCCCGCGAGGCCGAGAGAGCCGATGCCGATGTCATCGTGCTCGCCGGCGTGCACTTCATGGCCGAGACTGCCAAGCTGCTGAATCCGGAGAAGACCGTTCTCGTCCCTGATCTGCGTGCCGGCTGCTCGCTGGCCGAATCGATCACGGCAGCCGACGTCCGGCAGCTCAAGGCGGACAATCCCGGCGTTCCCGTCGTCACCTACGTCAACACATCGGCGGCGGTGAAGGCAGAATCCGATATCTGCTGCACTTCGGGCAATGCGAAAGCGGTCATCGAGTCCCTCGGCACCGACCGGGTCATCATGATCCCGGATGAGCACCTGGCGGCGAACATCGCCCGCGACTGCGGCGTCGAGGTCATCACGTGGCCGGGCCGCTGCGAGGTCCACGACCGATTCACCGCCGCCGACATCGAACAGGTGCGCCGCGACCACGAGGGCGTACTCGTCATGGCCCACCCGGAGTGCCCGCCGGATGTCGTGGCCGCCAGCGACATGGCCGGTTCGACCGCGCAGATGCTCGCCCACGTCGCGCAGCAGCGGCCCAAGCGCGTCGCGCTCATCACCGAATGCTCGATGAGCGACAACATCGCCGCCGAGATCCGCGACGTCGAGATGATCCGGCCGTGCAATCTGTGCCCGCACATGAAGCGCAACTCGCTGGCCAACATCCGGGCCGCGCTCGAGGGCATGCAGCACGAGGTGACGATCGACCCCGACGTCGCCGACCGCGCCCGCGCCGCCGTTGACCGGATGCTTGCGATCTCATGACCGGTGAGCTGGCTGCGCTGCCGAAGGTGATGATCGAAGATCTCGTCCGCAATGCGCTGTTAGAGGACTTCGGCCGCGCAGGCGACCTGACGACGACGGCGACGGTGCCTGCCGGGATGCGGGCGAGCGCTGTCCTTGCCGCGCGCCAGCCCGGGACGGTCGCCGGTCTCGACCTGGCCGCCCTCGCCTTCGAGCTGCTCGACCCCGCCGCCGAGGTGGTGGTCTCGAAAGGCGACGGCTGCCGGGTGGGTGCTGGTGAGGAGATCGCCACGATCACCGCCGATGCCCGCGCGCTGCTGAGCGGTGAACGGGTGGCCCTGAATTTCCTCGGACATCTGTCGGGGATCGCCACTGCCGCGGCGGCCCTCGTCGATGCGGTCGCCGGGAGGTGTGCAGTCACCTGCACGCGGAAGACGACGCCTGGGCTGCGGGCGGTTGAGAAGTATGCAGTGCGCTGCGGCGGCGGAATGAACCACCGCACCGGGCTCGACGATGCGGTCCTCATCAAGGACAACCACATCGCGCTGGCCGGCGGCGTGACGGCCGCAGTCGAGCAGGTGCTCGCCCAGGTCGGACATCTCGTCGCCATCGAAGTCGAAGTCGACACGCTCGATCAGCTGCGCGAGCTGCTGGAGATCTCCGATGGTGTTGACGCGGTGCTGCTGGACAATATGGAGCCAGCTCAGCTGCGAGAAGCCGTGGAGCTCATCGACGGCCGCCTGACAGCAGAGGCCTCGGGGCGGATCACAGTCGAGACGGCACCGGCGATCGCTGAGACCGGCGTTGATCTCATCTCCGCCGGCTGGCTGACCCATTCGGCTGCGGTACTCGACATCGGGCTGGACATTCAGGTGTGAGGGGCCTGGTCTCACCGGATCTGCTGGAATCAGTGCAGGCGCTGTTCGTGGGAGTAAGCGTTGAAGGTGGAACCGCGGTTGAAGCCGATGACGGTGACACCGAGTTCTCGCCCGAGGTCGACGGCGAGTGCTGACGGGGCCGAGACTGCCGAGAGCATCGGGATGCCGGCCATCGCGGCCTTCTGCACGAGTTCGAAGGAGGCCCGGCCCGAGACCTGCAGGACAGCCCGGTCAGCCGGCAGCAGCTTCTGCTCCAGTGCCCAGCCGAGGACCTTGTCGACGGCATTGTGTCGGCCGACATCCTCTCGCAGAACCAGCAGGTCCGGTTCCCTGCCATCCTCCCCCGCCTCGGGAGCGGTGAACAGGGCTGCCGCATGCACCCCGCCGGTGGAATCGAACAGACCCTGGTGCGACCGCAGCAGCTCGGGCAGGGCGAGCACCGCGGATGGACTGATGAACCCGGGTTCCGGCGCGGCGACAGGGTAGGCGGATTCCTTGCGGACGGCTTCGATCGAGGCGGTGCCGCAGATGCCGCAGGCACTCGAGGTGTAGACCTGGCGGGCTCGGAAGGTCTCGCGGTCCCACACGCCGGGCTGCAGGCGGACGGCGGCGACGTTGTAGTTGCGGCTGCCATCGGGGTCGAGTCCGGAGGCGAAGTCGACCTCGACGATGTCAGCCATCGACGTGATGACGCCTTCGGTCAGCAGGAAGCCGGCGACGAGCTCGACATCGTCCCCGGGGGTGCGCATGGTGACGGTGAACTGCTCGCCGTCGAGGCGGACTTCCAGCGGCTCCTCACCGGCAAGTGCGTCGGCGCGGGCGCGGACCTCGCCGGAGGCGTCGAAGCGATGGACGCGGGAGCGGACGACCCGGCGCATCACAGCCCCTCGTCGAGGTGCTTGTACCAGGCGTCGATCCCGCCGGTGAGGTGCTTGACCTGGGCGCCGGACTGCAGGAGGACGCGGGCGGCGGCCTGGGAGCGGGCGCCGGACTTGCAGTACAGCACCACCTCGGCGTCAGAGGACTTCGCCTCGTCGATGAGTTCAGCAACCGCCTCGCTGCCGGCGGGAGGTTTCTCGGTGAACTCGCCGACCGGGATGAGGCGGGCACCGGGGATGATCCCGGTCTCAGTCTCATAGGGTTCGCGCACATCGACGAGCACGAGCGGCCGTCCCTGCACTTCGAGCGCGTCGACCTCCTCCTGCAGCTGGGTGCAGTTGAGGGCGGGCACGAGGTCGAAACCCACCTCTGCGGCGGTGGCCGGGCGGCGGACGGCCGGGTTGGCGCGCAGCGGCAGCCGCTCCCAGCCGGCAGTGCGGATGTCGTAGATGAGCACGGTGCCGATGAGCGGCCGACCGAAGTCGAGGATGAGCTTGAGCGCTTCACCGGCCTGGGCGACGCCGAGGATGCCGGGGACCACCCCGAGCACGCCGGCCTCCGCGCAGCTGGGGATCGCCCCGGGCGCCGGCTGGCTGGGCAGCAGGTCGCGGTAGACGGGCCCGCGGGAGGCGTGGAAGACGCTCAGCTGCCCGCCGGTCGTCAGCACCGAGGCCCACACGTGCGGGATGTCGACGACCGTGGTGGCATCGGAGACGAGATAGCGGGTGTCGAAGTTGTCCGCCCCGTCGATGACGATGTCGTAGCCGCTGATGATCTCGTAGGCGTTGCCGGAGTCGAGGCGGATCGGGTGCATCTCGACGGTGACGTTGGGGTTGAGCGCGTTGACGGTCGCGGCAGCCGAGACGGTCTTCTCGATGCCGACGTCGGCGGTGGTGTGCAGGATCTGCCGGTGCAGGTTCGACAGTTCGACCTCATCGTCATCGACGATGCCGATCGTGCCGACACCGGCGGCAGCGAGATACAGGGCTGCCGGCGATCCGAGTCCACCGGCGCCGATGATGAGCACGCGCGCTCGGCCGAGCGCATGCTGGCCGGCGACCCCAACGCCGGGGACGGTGATCTGCCGCGCATAGCGGGGGTGGCTCATGAGCCGATCCCCACCCAATCGTGGCCGCCGGTCGCGTAGTGCTGCTGCTTCCAGATCGGCACCTCGGCCTTGATCCGGTCAACAAGTTCGGCGCAGCAGGCGAACGCCTCGCGCCGGTGAGCGGCGGCGACCGCGACCAAGAGTGCGTCCTCACCGACGGCGAGGCTGCCGATCCGGTGAGCAGCCCAGATCCGCACCCCACCGGACTCAGCCGCGAACTCCTGGGCGACTGCCGCGCAGGTCGCGGCGAGGATCTCACCGGCCTGCGGGTGGGCGGTGTAGTCAAGCCCGGTGACGTCGTCGCGGCCGGAGTCGTGGTTGCGGATGACCCCGCGGAAGCTCGCGACCGCACCCATCTGCGGGCTCAGGACCGCGACGGCGGCGTCGTCTGTGAGAGGGTCCTCGGTGATGGATGTGTGGACGACTCCGGTTGCCGGTCCCGAGGCGGGGGCCGGCTGAGCAGGGTGGCGGTGGGAGTCGTCGTGGTCGCGGACGTCTGCGAGCTGTGCCTGCAGGTGGTGGAGGACGGAGTCGAGGACGGTGATGCCGTCGCGCACCCCGCCGGGTGAGCCTGGAAGGTTGCAGATGAAGGTCTGCCCGCACAGCCCGGCCCTCCCGCGGCTCATCATCGCCTCGTCGAGCTTCTGCAGACCATAGGCCCACAGCGCGTGCATGATCCCGGGGGCGGGCCGGTCGATGAACTCAGCTGTCGCCTCGGGGGTGCTGTCGTCGCTGTTGGTGCCGGTCCCGCCGGTGGTGAAGATGAACCGCGGGCGCTCGCCTGCCGGCAGGTCGACGAGCAGGCGCTGCAGTGCCGTGCGCACCGGGGCTCCGTCGGCGACGATGATCGGATCGGGCACGCGGTAGCCGTGGCCGGTGAGCCAGTCGGTCAGCAGCGGCCCGGTCGTATCGGCGGCTCGACCTTCGGCGGCGGCGGTCGAGACGACGATGACAGCCGCCCAGTCGCCGGCGCCGAAGTCCGGCTTGCGCTTGATGCGGCGGCCGGGCTGGAAGGCGAACTCATCAGCCTTGCTCATGGGAGGCCTCCCTTCTCATCAGCGGCGCGGTGGTAGTCGCCGCTCTTGCCGCCGGTCTTGGCCACGACGCGGGTGGTGGTGATCTCGGCGGCCTTGTCGAGAGCCTTGATCATGTCGTAGACGGTCAGGGCCGCGACCGAGGCGGCGGTCAGGGCCTCCATCTCGACTCCGGTGACCGCGGTGGTCTTGACGCGGGTGCGGATGTGCACGCCGGCCGGCAGCCGGGTGAAGTCGACGGTGACCCCGCTGATGGGCAGCGGGTGGCACAGCGGCACGAGCTCGGGGGTCTTCTTCGCGGCCATGATCCCGGCGACCCGGGCGACGGCGAGCACATCGCCCTTCGGGGCGGTGCCTGCGAAGATCTGCTCGACGACGTCGGCGGTGGTGGCCACGACCGCCTCGGCGGCGGCGGTGCGGGCGGTCACCGGCTTGTCCGACACGTCGACCATATGGGCGGTGCCGTCGGCGCGGACATGGCTGAGCTCACTCACTGTGGGCCTCCTCAAGCGGCAGAATCTGGACGGTGGATCCGGCCGGGACGGTCTCGTCACCAGGGGGGATGCGGATGAGTGCGGTGGCCTGCGCGGCCCCGGCGAGCAGGTGGGAGCTGGTGCCGGAGAAGGCGGCCGCGGTGACGTGACCGGTGTCGTCGGTGTGCCAGGTGCCGCGCCGGATCTGCTCGCGGCGGGCCAAGGGGGTGACGTCCTCGGTCAGGGAGGCCGGCTGCCAGCGGTGGGCCGACGTGCACCGGTAGCCGGCGGCCAGCGCTGGCCGCAGGAACATCTCGGCTGAGACCCAGGTGCTCACGGGATTGCCGGGGAAGCAGATGATGACCGCGCCCGAGGTGTGGGTTCCGAGGCCCTGCGGGCCGCCGGGCTGCATGGTCACCGATCCGAAGGCCGCACACCCTTCGAGTGCCTGGCGGATGACTTCGTAGCGGCCGGCGCTGATCCCGCCGGAGGTGATGATGAGATCAGGCGCGTGGGCGGCGACGTCGGCTTCGAGGACGGCGGCGAAGTCGGCGACGGTGTCGGAGATGAGCCGGGAGTCGGCGACGGTGACGCCGTTGCGGTCCAGCCAGGCGGCGAGCATCGTGAGGTTCGCGTCGTACAGGGCGCCCGGGCGCAGCGGGGTGGTGCCCGGGGCGCTCACTTCGTCACCGCCGGTGTAGATGACGGCCCGCGGCCTGGCGTGGACTGCCACCTCGGTCTGTCCGAGTGCGGCGATGGTGCCGAGCCCCGGGACGGTCAGGCGCGTGCCGGCAGCCAGCAGCAGGTCCCCGGTGCGGGCGTCGGAGCCGGTGGGACGCACGAATGTCCCAGCTGACACCTCGGGCACGGTGATCTGACCGGCCGTCACGGCGGCATCGAAGCTCGTCGCGTCGGTGTCTTCGATCGGGATGACCGCATCGGCCCCGGCGGGGATCGGCGCGCCGGTCATGATCGGGGCGGCGTGAGCATCCGGCAGCGGGTCGGGCCAGTGGCCGGCCGGAATCATCGGTGCCAGCGGCAGGGTGGCAGGCGTGTCGGCTGCGCAGACGGCGAAGCCGTCCATCTGGGAGTTGTCAAAACCGGGCAGGTCGCCGGTGGCGGTGACATCAGCGGCGAGCACCCGGCCGGCGGCTGCCGCCAGCGGCAGGGTTTCGGTGCGCACGCGCTCCCCGCCGACGGTGCGCGCGCTGGCCTGGGCGGCCACCGCCTCGGCGACGGCACGGATGTGGGCGGTGACCGAGCGTGCACCCGTCGCCGGCCAGCCGTCTGCAGTCGTGATCATGGACTCAAGCCTAGTCCCCGAAGCTCCACGCCCGGTGGACGCGCGGGCCTTTCTAGCCGAGACACATGCGCCGTTGCTAGACTCGATGCATGTCTGTTGAGCTGGGACTTCCCACCGTCAGGCCCACTGCCGGCAATGTCGCCGCGTCGCTGGCACGCCGGGCCGCCGATGCCCCTGCCTCCGGGCCGCTGCTCGACCAGTTCGGCCGGGCCGGCACCGACCTGCGCATATCCCTGACAGACAAATGCAATCTGCGCTGCACCTACTGCATGCCCGCCGAAGGCATGGACTGGATGCCGCAGGAGTCCCTGCTCACCGCCGATGAGGTGGTGCGGATCGTGCGCATCGCCGTGCGCGACCTCGGGGTCGAGAAGCTGCGACTGACCGGGGGCGAACCGCTCATCCGGCCCGATCTTGAGGCGATCATCGCCGGCATCCGCGCCGAGCACGCCGAACTGCCGGTCGCCATCACCACCAACGGCATCGGCTTAGCCGCCCGCGCAGCCAAGCTCGCTGAGGCCGGACTCTCGAGGCTCAATATCTCTCTGGACACCATCGACGCCGAGACCTACGCGACGCTCGCCCGCAGGGACCGGCTCACCCAGGTGCTCGACGGCATCGACGCCGCCCAGGCCGCGGGCCTGTCACCTGTGAAGATCAACGCGGTGCTCATGCGCGGGGTCAACGACGACCAGGCCGCAGGCCTGCTCGACTTCGCACTGGCCCGCGGGCTGGAGCTGCGGTTCATCGAGCAGATGCCGCTTGACGGCGATCACGGTTGGACGCGGGCGAACATGGTCACCGCCGAGGAGATCCGCACCCAGCTGAGCGCACACTGGGATCTCATCGCCGACGACGTCCCGCGCGCCGGCGCCCCAGCTCAGCGGTGGCGGGTCTACCCGCACGCAAGCACCGCCTCGGGAACGGTCGGGGAACCACTGGGCCGGGTGGGGATCATCGCCTCGGTGACCGAGCCATTCTGCGGCGACTGCACCCGCACTCGCATCACCGCCGAGGGCAAGATCCGCTCGTGCCTGTTCTCGCATGAGGAGTTCGACCTCTCGCTGCTGCTGCGCTCGGATGCCGATGATGCCGCTGTCGGGCAGGCGTGGCGGCAGGCGATGTGGCTCAAGCCGCGCGCCCACGGCATGGGCCGGCCCGGTCTTGACAGCGACGAGTACGTCCAGCCGGAGCGCTCGATGAGCGCGATCGGAGGGTGAGCATGGGTCAGCAGCACACCGCGCCCGAGGCGGGTCACGGCTGGGAGGTCACCGTCCGGTATTTCGCCGCCGCCCGCGCTGCCGCCGGTGGGATCGCCGAAGAGCAGGTGCCGCTTAATGAGCCGGTGAGTGAGGCGCAGCTCTTCGAGCTGCTGGCCGAACGGCACCCGGAACCACCGGCTGGAGAGCCGGCGCTCAAGACTGTGCTGGCGGAGAGCTCGAGCTTCGTCGACGGGTTCGTCGTGCTCGAGGGAACGCTCATCAACCCTGGTCAGCGGGTCGATGTGCTGCCGCCGTTCGCCGGCGGGTGAGCGGGCACAGGCAGCGTCTGCGGTGGGCTGAGCGGCTGCGGCGCTGACCGGGATCATGTGCGGCCGGCCGGGGTCATGTGAGAATGACAGCATGACCCACCCCGACTGGGCCGAGGCGATCACCATCGCCGCGCGCGCCGGTGCCTCAACACTCCAGCCGGCCGCAGCACAGCCGCTGCCGGCATGCCTGGGCCGGGTGCTCGCACACACGGTGACAGCCGGCCGCGCGATCCCGCATTTCGGCTCCTCGGCGATGGACGGTTTCGCCGTGTCCGGCCCGCCCCCCTGGCAGCTCGAGGCGAGCACCGCCTCGGGAGCGGATGCCCACGCCGCATCCGGCGCCCGTCCGCTGGCGGCAGGGTGGGCACGGCCGATCCTCACCGGCGGCGCAGTGCCGGCAGGCACCACGAGCATCGTGCGCTGCGAACACGCCGAGGTGATGGGAGCCGACGCGGCCGGACAGACCGGGCTGCGGCTGCGCGCTGATGCCCCGGCGACGGATCTGGCGCCGGCGCGCAACATCCGGCGAGCCGGCCGGGAGACCCGCGCCGGTGAGGTGCTGCTGGAAGGCGGGCGGGTGCTCTCACCGGCCGATCTTGCCTATGCGGCCGTTGCCGGGCTCGATGCGCTGCCGGTGCGCAGGCGGCCGCGGGTGGCGCTGCTGATGACCGGAGACGAGGTCATCACCGCAGGTCAGCCCGCACCCGGGCAGGTGCGCGACACCTTCGGACCGGCGCTGCCGGGACTTGTGGCAGGCCTGGGCGGAGACGTGATCGATGTACGGCGGATCGGAGACGATGCGCAGGAGACCCGGGTCGCGCTTTACGAGGCGCTGGCTGCCGCTCATGTCGTGCTCACCACCGGTGGGACCGGACATTCGGATGCCGATCACGTCAGGCGGGAGTCGGCACGCTTGGCCAGTGAGCTGCTCTTCCCGGAGCTGGCGATGCGGCCAGGACATCCGACGACGTTCGCTCAGCTCGGTGGGCACCCGGGAGCCTGGCATGTCGGGCTGCCGGGCAACCCGCTGGCGGCGATGACGGCGATCCGCGTCGTCGTCGAACCGCTGCTGTGCGGGATGCTCGGCCTCCCTCTGCGCCCGGCGCGTTCGGTGGAGGTCGCCGTCGAGGTGCGGCCGGTGCGCGTGAGCACACTCATGCCGGCACGCCAGCGCGAGGGCAACCGCTGGGAGCCCTGCGATGCCCGTGGGGCGAACATGCTGCGCGGACTCACCGAGGCCGACGGATTCCTCACCGTGCCGACTGCGGGTCTGCGCGCCGGCGAGCAGGCGCAGGTGCTCGACCTGCCCTGGCCGCAGGGGTGACGGTTCGTCTTCGCTGCCCTCAGCTCTGGGGCTGTGGGTCGTTCCTCGACCAGATGTCATCACCGCGCAGCACCGCATCGGCGTGAACACCCGTCCGTCCTGGTCAGCAGATGACGCTGGCCTTTCAGTCGGCGTGTCAGCGCAGCCGTGAGGTGATCGTGTCAGCTGCAGCCTTGACACGGTCGATGACATCGCGTATCCGCGCCTCGCTCTGCTCCGCATCGGGAATGCTGACGCCCACGGCGGCGACCGGCCGGTCGAGGACATCGAAGACCGGTGCGGCGATCGTGCAGATGCCTGGGGTGATCTCCCCGCGTTCGAGCGCATATCCCTGGTGGCGGGTCTGGGCGAGCTGCGTGAGCAGCTGCCGTATCGTCGTCGGCCCGGCTCCGGTGCGGGAGACGAAGACGTCCTCGCCGCTGAGCAGTGCGAGCACATCGCGCTTGGGCAGCCCGGACATGATCGCCCGGCCAGTGGCGGTCAGGTAGGCCGGCATCCGCACACCGGTGGCGGTGATGACGGCCACGGATTCGACCGACTGCTCCTTGAGCACATAGACGGTCTCCCAGCCGCGCAGCACCGCCAGCTGCGCGGTGCCGCGGGTCGCCTCGGCCAGCTGCCGGACGAGCGGTGCGGACATCCGCTGCAGCGGATTCGCCCGCACATAGGCGCTGCCGAGTTCGGAGACGCCGGCGCCGAGCATGTATCCGCCGCCGGTCTTCGCCACCAGCCCGAGTTCTTCGAGCACCGAGAGGATCTCGTAGATCGATGAGCGCGGGATCGACAGCGAACGCGCCATCGCACCTGCGGTGATCGGCCGGTTCGATCCGGCCAGCGCCCGCAGGATCGCGACAGCGCGGCGCAGGGCTGGGACTTCGGCCATCTCAGTCTCCGAAGTCGAAGGCCCGGTAGGCCTCCCGGTAGAGCTCGCCGACTGGCCCGAGGCTCGTGTGCACGCCGTTCGCGGCGACGAGCCGGCCGGCGGAGTACACGTGGGTGACATCGGCGGCGGTGCCGGCGAGCATGATCTGCTCGCCTTTGGATCCGTAGGTGCGCGGGGTGTCGGCGGCGATGACGGCGATGTCGGCAGGCTGGCCGACGGTCAGTCCCGCGCCCGAGGCGGTGGCCGGCTCTGCGTTGGTGTCCCCGAGGTGCAGAGACCGGCTGCCGCCTGAGGTGAGTGCGGCGAGCAGTTCAGCAGGGGTGAAGCGGCCGCGCTGGCCGGAGCCGAGTCGTTCGCCGGCTTCGAGTCCGCGCAGTTCCAGCAGCGGGTCGAGGGTGACGTGCTGGTCGGAGCCGAGGCTGATGACCGCACCGGCGTCAGCGAGGGCGCGGGCCGGGCCGATGCCGTCGGCCAGGTCTGCTTCGGTTGTCGGGCACATGACGATCGTGGAGGCGGCGTCACCGAGCAGTTCGATGTCCTCGTCGGTCAGGTGGGTGGCGTGGACGGCCGAGAGCCGGTCGGTCACGACACCTGCATCAGCGAGCAGCTGCGTGGGGGTCGTGCCGTAGGCCTTCCGGCAGGCGTCGTTCTCGGCCGGCTGTTCGGACAGGTGGACATGCAGCGGGCCCTCGAGTGCCGTGAAGGCCGGCAGAGCTGCGGCGGGGACGGCGCGCACCGAGTGGATCGCAGCACCGAGGGTCACTCCCCCCGCGGTGGCATGGGCTGGGAAGTCAGCGGCCAGCATCTCGGCCAGGCCGGTGTGACGCTGCAGGTAGCCGTCGATCGTGCCGTCGCCGAAGCGCTGCTGCTCTGCATTGAGCTCCTCGCCGATCGCACCGGTGAGGTAGCAGGTGTCGAGGAGGACGAGCCGGATCCCGGCATCAAGCGCCGCCTGCGCGAGGGCGCGCTCCATCGCGTGCGGCTCAGCGTAAGGTGCGCCGCCGGGGGCGTGGTGGACGTAGTGGAACTCGCCGACGGCCGTGTAACCGGCGGTGACCATCTCCGCGTAGATGGCGCGGGCGGCCCGGTAGTAGTTCTCCGGGTCGAGCTGGCCGGCCACCCGGTACATCACCTCGCGCCACGTCCAGAACGTCCCTCCGTCACCGTGGGTGCGGCCGCGCAGCAGCCGGTGGAAGGCATGCGAGTGGGCGTTGACGGCACCTGGGATCGCGAACCCTGCCAGCCGGTCCCCCGCCTCGGGAGCGGCAGGGTCTGCCCCCTCCTCGATCGCGGTGATGATGCCGTCATCGTCGATGCTGACGCGCACGTCACGGGCGTACCGGCCCGGGGCCAACCAGGCGGTCTCGAAGCGCAGCGAGCCGGTCATGATGCCGTTCCGTTGTCGAGGCCGTGGGTGAGTTCGGCGGCGAGCACATCGGCCAGCGCCTTCGCGCCGGCACGGGCATCGTCGTCTTCACAGGCTTCCTCCGGGGCGTGGGAGACGCCGGTGGGGTTGCGCACGAACAGCATCGCCGAGGGCACATGTGCGGCGAGGATCCCGGCGTCGTGCCCGGCCCCGGTCGCCAGCAGGGGCGCCTCGGGCAGGACGGCGCGCAGCCGGTCGTTCAGTTCGCGATGGAAGTGCGTCGTCGGTGAGTAGGATTCGCGGCTGACATCGAGGCCGACCTCGACGCCGTTCTCCCGCGCACCGGGACCGGCGGCTTCTGCGGCGCGCTCCTTGCCGCGAGTGGTGATCGCCTCGAGGACCTCTGCGACGACGTCATCGGAATCATGGCGGATGTCGAGCCAGAAGTCCATCGCCGAGGCGATGACGTTCGTGCCGCCAGGGTGGATCGAAGTGCGTCCGACGGTCGCGACGGCCTCATCGAAGCCGTCGGCCAGCGCCGGGATGTCGCCGATGAGGCGGCTGGCGGCAGCAACCGGGTCAGCACGGTGGGCCATCGGGGTGGTGCCGGCGTGGTTGCCCTGGCCGGTGAAGCGGAAGTGCCAGCGGCCGTGGCCGACGATCGAGGAGCCGATCGCCACCGGCTGGTCGGTGTTGATGAGCCCGACGCCCTGTTCGACGTGGAGTTCGATGAATGAGCCGATCTGGTTGACCCGGTCCCGGTCAGCACCCATTCGGGCAGGGTCGAGGCCGTAGCGGGTGACGACATCGGCGAGTGTGTCGCCGTTCTGGTCGGTGAGCGTCAGGGCGTCCGCGGCGGCGACCGCACCGGTCAGCAGCCGCGAGCCCAGGCAGGCGAGCCCGAACCGGGAGCCCTCCTCCTCGGGGAATACGGCGAGCGCGAACGGCCGGGTGGGCCGGTCGAAGGTGCCGCGGGCTTTGAGTTCGTCGTAGGCGGCCAGCGCCGAGGCGACACCGAGGGGGCCGTCGAACTGGCCGCCTCCGGGCACCGAGTCCAGGTGCGAACCGGTGACGACGGCGTTCTCACCCGGGGCGGTCGCCCAGGCCCACACGATGCCGTTGGTGTCGATCTCGACATCGAGGCCGCGGCGTTCGGCTTCGGCAACGAACCAGTCGCGCAGCTCGCGTTCGATCGGCGAGTAGCCCGGCCGCAGGTAGCCGGGCCCGCGCGGGTCGGTGCCGACCGTTTCGATCTGGCCCATGAGGCTGGTGACATCGGTCATGACTGTTCACTCCGTCCATTCAGCACGGTGCCATCCGTGTCGGTGAGCGTATGGGTGAGGCCAGCCACCGCCTCGGCGGCGGCCGTCACCTGCCCGGAGGACACGAGTTCGATCGCGTCGGCCAGCTCCGGTGAGAGGAACCGGTCGGGGCCGGGTCCGGGCACGGTCTGGCGCAGCAGGCTGATGACCGCGCCGGTGACGGCGGCCGGGTCGTGCTCGCGCAGGTCGGTGGCCCGGGCGGCTGCGTAGAGTTCGATGCCGAGCACGGAGGCGAAGTTCGTCACCGCGGTGCGCAGCTTCCGCGCAGCCGACCAGCCCATCGATACGTGGTCCTCCTGCATGGCAGACGAGGGGATCGAGTCGACGCTGGCAGGGGTTGCCAGACGCTTGAGGTCGGAGACGAGGGCGGCCTGCGTGTAGTGGGCGATCATGAGCCCGGAGTCGACGCCGGCGTCATCGGCGAGGAACGGCGGCAGGCCCTCGTTGCGGGCCACATCCATCATGCGGTCGGTGCGGCGTTCGGCGATGTTGGCGGCATCGGCGACGGCGATGGCGAGGAAGTCGAGCGCGTGAGCGAGCGGTGCGCCGTGGAAGTTTCCGTTGGAGGACACCGAGCCGTCGGGCAGCACGACCGGGTTGTCGATCGCTGCCCGGAGTTCGCGGGCGGCGACCTGGGCGGCGTAGGCGGCGGCGTCGCGGGCGGCACCGGTGACCTGCGGGGTGCAGCGCAGCGAGTAGGCGTCCTGGACGAGGTGGGTGGACTCGCGGTGGCTGGCGACGATCGGCGAGCCGTCGAGGGCTTTGAGCATGTTCGCTGCCGAGGCGGCCTGGCCCGGGTGCGGGCGCAGCGGCTCGTGCAGATCGGGCATGAACACCCGATCGGTGCCCAGCTGCGCCTCCACGCTCATCGCCGCGGTGAGATCTGCGGTGGTGAGCAGGTTCTCGATGTCGTGAAGGGCGAGGATGAGCATGCCGAGCATGCCGTCGGTGCCGTTGACGAGCGCCAGTCCCTCCTTCTCGGCCAGTTCGAGCGGTTCGATGCCGGCTGCAGCGAGGGCGTCGGCGGCCGAGGCGGTGGTGCCGTCGGGTGCGTGGACCTCGCCTTCGCCCATCGCGACGAGTGCGCAGGCCGACAGCGGTGCGAGGTCGCCGGAGCAGCCGAGTGAGCCGTATTCGTAGACGACCGGGGTGATGCCGGCGTTGAGGATCGCAACATAGGTGTTGAGCGTCTCCAGGCGCACACCGGTGCGGCCGGTGGCCAGCGTGCGGGCGCGCAGCAGCATGAGCGCCCGGACGACTTCGCGCTCGACCGGGGTGCCGACGCCGGCGGCATGCGAGCGGATGAGGGACTTCTGCAGCTGGGCGCGCAGATCATGGGCGATGTGCCGCTGGGCGAGCGCGCCGAACCCGGTGGAGACGCCGTAGACCGGGCGGGGCGCCTCGGCCAGGGCCTCGACTGCGGAGCGGTTGGCGGCCACATTCTCAGCCACCGCCTCGGGCACGGTGACCTGCGCGTCGTGGCGGGCGACGGCGAGAACGTCGGCGAAGGTCAGCGCATCGGGATCGAGGGCGACGGTGGGGGTGTCAGCGGTCATGTGGGTGCCTTTCAGGATGGGTTGACGGCGATCGGGCGGCCGGCGCGGTGGACCTCACGGATGAGGTTGACGCCGGGCCGATAAGCCAGGTGCCGGTAGCTGGGTGCGGTGAGGATGGAGAAGTCGGCGCGGGCGCCGGGGCTGAGCCGGCCGATGTCGCTGCGTTCGAGTGCCGCGGCACCGCCGGCGGTGGCCGACCAGATCGCCTGTTCGACAGTGAAATGCATATCGCGCACGGCCAGGGCGATGCAGAACGGGATCGAGCTGGTGAAGCACGAGCCGGGGTTGCAGTCGCTGGCGATCGCGACGGTGACGCCGGCGGCGTGGAAGCGGCGGGCATCGGGGTAGGGCTGGCGGGTGGAGAATTCGACGCCGGGCAGCAGGGTGGCCACTGTGCCGGCCTCGGCGAGGGCTGCGAGGTCCGCGTCCGAAGCGAAGGTCGCATGGTCGGCAGACGCGCAGCCGTGCGCTGCGGCCAGCTGCAGGGCGCCGCCGGCGGTGAGCTGGTTGGCGTGCAGGCGCGGACGCATCCCGGCAGCGACGCCGGCGTTGAGAATGCGGGCAGTCTGGTCTTCGGTGAAGGCACCCTCTTCGCAGAACACGTCGATCCACTTGGCCTTGCCGGCGGCGGCCGGGATGATCTCGTCGATAACGAGGTCGACGTAGCGCTCGGGGTTGTCTTTGTGCTCCGGCGGGACAACGTGGGCGGCGATGAGGGTGGATTCATCGGTGTGGCGGTTGATGATCTCCAGCTGGCGGATCTCGTCCGCCAGCGTGAGGCCGTAGCCGGTCTTGATCTCGAACGTCGTGGTGCCGGAGTGCTCGGCCTGGCGCATGAGCGTCGTGAGGTTGTCTTCGAGTTCGGCGTCGCTGGCTGCGCGGGTGGCGGCCACGGTGGTGGCGATGCCGCCGGCGGAGTACTTCTGACCGGCCATCCGAGCGGCGAACTCGGCGGAGCGGTCGCCGGCGAAGATGAGGTGGTTGTGGCTGTCGACGAAACCGGGGATGACCGCGCCGCCGGCTGCGGAGATCGTGGTGGCGCCGGCGGGGGCCTCGTCAGCTGGGCCGACCCAGCGGACGATGTCGCCGTCGATGAGCATCGCAGCGTCGGTGATGATGCCAAGACGTTCATAGCCGTCCGGCGCCGAGGCGGGGGCCGGGCCGGCAGCGGCGGCTGACGGGTCGTTGGTCACGAGCTCCGAAATGTCGGTCACGAGAATGGTGCCCATGGTTTCCCTTCTGCACTGGCCGGCGGCGTCATCACCCCCAGCCATTCGGCGTCCAGCCGCGTGGATGGCGTGCACACGGCAGTCGTCTTCAGGGTGCCATCCTGAGCGGCGTGAAGGCACCGGTCTCATGCCATTATCGTCTGAAATGCCGGACTCGGGAACCTCGTGTCATGGGTCTACGTGGACCCAACACCCGTGAATCGCCACATCGCCGACCACCAGGGCCAGCAGACGAATCTGGATGTAAACTGAAAGCTGACTGAGTAGAAACTGTGCAATGCGCAGCCGAGAGAATCGAGCATCAGATGTCGTATCAGCCCGGTGACGGCGAGACCGACCGCTTCCCACAGCAGCCGCCTCACGACCCGTCGTCCGCCTATCATCCTCTGGCCGATGCACACAGCAGCCAGCCCGGTTACAGCCCCGCACCTCAGTATGGTTCGCAGCCGCAACCGGCATACGGAACCTCCTCCTCACACCCGGGCGCGCACGCTCCGGGCTACGGTGCGCATCCGGGGCACCCTGCAGGCGACTCGGATAAGAGCTTCCTCGTCACCTGGTTACTGGCATACTTCCTCGGCTCTTTCGGCGCCGATCGCTTCTACCTCGGCAAGATCGGCACGGCGATCGCCAAGCTGCTGACCGCCGGCGGACTGGGCATCTGGGCGCTCGTCGACCTCATCATGGTCCTCGTCGGCGCCACTCGCGACAAGCAGGGCCGCCCGCTGGCCGGTTACCAGCAGCACAAGAAGACCGCGTGGATCGTCACCGCCATCCTCGTCGCACTCGGATTCGTCATCGGCATCATCATAGGAGTCGCCGGCCTTTTCGGTGCGCAGAGCGCTTCAACCGTGCGACCGGCTGACGAGCCGGCATCGCAGTCTGCACCAGAGGATCCCGCCGACTCAGCGCAGGAAGAAGAGCCGCCTGCAGCCGAGGAGGCCGACGCCGAGGAGGAATCGGCTGCTGAAACCGAAGACGCCGACAGCTCCGGCACCGACTTCGCTTCCTGGGCCGACGGAGCCTTCGGCACGTTCGACCCGGTAACCGAAACCGGCAGCGGTGACACGGTCATCGACATGCCCGCCGGCGTCTCCGGCGTGCTCATCACCGCGAAGTACAGCGGCGATGGCAATTTCATCATCCAGGGCCTCGACGAGTCGAATGCGAGCAGCGGAGCGCTGCCGGTCAATACGATCGGCGCCTATGAGGGGACGACTTTCGTCAGCGCAGACGGCTGGGACGCCACATCGAAGCTGCAGGTCACTGCAACCGGCACTTTTGAGATCACGCTGTCACCGGTGTCCACGGCGGCCGCATTCTCCGAATCAGGCTCGGGGGACACGGTGATGCAGTACACCGAGGGCGCGGCAACCGTCAGCTTCACCCATGACGGAGACGGCAACTTCGTGGTGCACGAGAATTCGGGCTCCGACTTCGGTCCCGACCTGCTTATCAACGAGATCGGCAGCTACGACGGCTCGATTCCCCTGAGGTCAGGCCCGTCGATTCTCATCGTGCAAGCCGACGGCAGCTGGACAGCGTCAGCAAGCTGAGAGACTGTTCGCACACCCGAAGGCCGAGGGGCCCAGCTCAGATGAGCTGGGCCCCTCGATCCATCCGCAGCGCATATGCTGATCCAGATCCGCCCGCTGGGCTGCATCATCCGCGAAACCCAGAGCATACGACGCTGACCTTCGTGCACAAGCCCCAGACGATCAAGGGCGACCCGCAGCAGTTCCGCTTCCGCGGCTTCACGGCCCAAAAGACGGCTCTCGCCGACTTCACCACCACATCGCTGCCGACTTCGTGGGAATTCCTACCCGAAGGTGAGGGCGATGACGAATCCGGTGCCCGGCAGCCCCGCACCCAGCATAGGCTGGGACGATGACCTTCACAGTGCCGCGCCGGCACCGGTTCGTCTCACAGTGGCAGATCCCAGCTGAGACGCACCGGTGCTGGCAGGCGCTGTGTGCCGTTGACGGCTGGCCGGCATGGTGGCCCGGCGTGCGAGAGGCGCATTTGTTCGCTGCGACCGGCACGGCTGCCCCGAACACCCGCGCCCGGGTGGTCGTCGGCAGCCCGCTGGGCTTCCGCCTCGATCTCCTGCTCAGACTCACGTCTGCCACCGCCCCGCATACCGCGAAGCTGGCGGTCAGCGGTGACCTGACCGGGACCGGGACATGGCGTGCCGCGCCCGATGGGTCGGGCACCCAGATGACGTTCGAGTGGTTGGTGTGCTCCCGCCGAATCGCGGTCAACGCCTGCAGCCCGCTCGCCGGCTGGGCGCACCGGCATGTCATGGCCGCAGGCGAGCGCGGCCTGGATGCCCACTTGTCCCCAGGCCCACCGTCGGGCGGGTGCTGATGCGTCGACTCCCCGTCATCCTCATCCTCACGGTCGCACTCGGCACGGCCGGGTGGCTGGCCGCCTCAGCGGTGCCGGTCATCCTGGCTGCCGGCACCGGGATCCTCGGTGCGTGGCCGTTGCTCGCGCCACGTGAGCCGGCCGCCGCCTCGGAAACGGGCAGCGGCTGGCACTGGGCCGACTGCGTCACCAGCCTCCGGTTGGGGATGCTGCTTATCGTCATCGCCGCGATCGCCGTGCACCCGGGCCCGGGCTTCGGGTGGCTGGCGGTCGCGATCGCGATCCCGATGCTCGCCCTCGACCTCGTCGACGGGCTCATCGCCCGGGCGACCGTCACGACTGCCGCCGGCGCCCGCTTCGATGAGCAGGTCGACGCGACCGTCGTGCTTGTGCTCTCCGCAGCGCTCGTGCCGCTCTACGGCACCTGGTGCCTCATCAGCGGGCTGGCGCACTTCGCGTTCCGGGCCGGAGCCGCGATCCGGCCGGCCTGGAGAGCCGAGCTGCCGCCGTCGTGGCGGCGCAAAACGGTGGCCGCCTTCCAGGGCCCGCTGCTGCTGGCCGCTGGCTCCCCGCCGGGCTTGGCGGTGCCGGCTTTCGGGTGGGTGTGCACGATCGCAGCGGTGGCAAGCCTCCTCGTCTCCTTCGCCCTCGACATCCGCATCCTCGAACGCGGCCGTGCCGCCGAGGTCAACCAGGCCTAGACTGTCATCCATGGCCATCTCCGAATCCGGCACCGCGCTTCACCAGCGGGCACGCACGATGCTGCCCACCGATCACGGCGTCTTCACCACTTACGCCTTCGACGCCGCCGGCACCACGCATGTCGCGATGGTCGCCGGTGACCCGTCTGCTGCGACCGCCCCGCTCGTGCGGATGCACAGCGAGTGCCTCACCGGCGATGCGCTGGGCTCGCATCGCTGCGACTGCGGCGACCAGCTGCAGGCGGCACTGGCCGCGATCGCCGATGCCGGCTGCGGTGTGCTGCTCTACCTGCGCGGACATGAGGGCCGCGGCATCGGGCTCGGCCCGAAGCTGGAGGCCTATGAGCTGCAGGATGCCGGGCTCGACACCGTCGATGCCAACCGGCGCCTCGGCCTGCCTGATGACGCTCGCGACTACACCGCCGCCGCCCAGATGCTCGAGGCCCTCGGCATCACCCGGGTGCGGCTGCTGTCGAGCAATCCGACGAAGGCCGCCGCGCTCGAAGCGCTCGGCATCGAGGTGATCGAGCGGCGGATGCTCCCGGTCGCCGACCGGCCGGAGAACGCAGGCTACCTCGACACGAAGCGCCGCCGGATGCACCACGACCGGCCGCGCGCCGTGCCCGAGGTGCCGGTCGCGGCTGCCCAGGCGACCGGCACCTCGGGCCCGGACTACGCAGCGATCACCGCCGGCGCCGAGGTCGTCGCCCAGCTGGCGCAGAGCGCTGACGGATTCATCGCCGCCCGCAGCGGGGATGCGGCGTTCGTCTCCGGGGAGGCCGACCGGGCGCATCTGCACCGGTTGCGCGCCGCTGTCGCCGCAGTCGTCGTCGGCGCCCAGACTGTCGTCGCCGATGACCCGCAGCTGACCGTGCGGGCGGTTGATGGCGAGAACCCGGTGCGGGTGCTGCTCGACCCGCACGCCCGGATCCCGGCCGACCGGCAGGTGCTCACCGATGGGGCGGCCAGGACGCTGTGGCTGGTCGGTCCCGCCGCCGAGGTGCCGGCTGACCTGGCCGGTCATGTCGCCGTCGTCCGGCTGCCGCAGACCGGCGGTGCGCCGGTGTCGCCAGAGCAGGTGCTGGCGGTCGTGCGTGAGCAGGTGCCGGGCGCAGTGCTCATCGAGGGCGGCGGCCGGACCGTGTCGGACTTCCTGGCTGCAGGTGTCCTCGACCGGCTGTTCCTGACCCTGGCGCCGGTGCTCATCGGCGATGGGGTGCCGGGGCTGCGGTTCTCCGGTTCGCCGGTGATGGCCGAGGCGCTGCGGGTGCCGTTCCGGCGGCACCTGTTCGACGCCGATGTGTGCACGGAGTTCGTCCTCAGCGCGGCTGCCCAGCAGCGCACCTCGGGACTGCTGGAGAGCTGAAGCTCAGCCCTGCTGGCGCGGCTGGCGCAGCCAATGCCACAGCAGCACGGCCAGACCCGGCAGGGTCGATGCAGTTGCGAGCAGCCCATAGGCGGTTGCGGCGCTGACGGCGGATTCGGCGTGCAGGGCCAGGGGTCCGGCGAGCAGTCCGACGGACAGTTCACGAGGACCCCACCCGCCGACCCCGACCGGCAGGCTCATCGCCGCCAGCCCGATGATCGCCACGATCGGTTCGATCCGGCCCCCCAGGGCGCGCATCGCGACGAGGAACAGCGCCACGAGTGCTGCCACGCTGAGCGCAGAGGTCGCCCACACGACCAGCTGCCGGCGGGTGCCCATTCCGCGCATGCACACGACGGCGGCGATCGCACATCCGAAGGACACAGTCGCAGCTGCGGCTGCGGCGATGAGCGCCGGCGAGGTGTGCAGCGAGAGGATGACGGCGGCGGCTGCGAAGAGCAGCGTTGTCGCGCTCAGCCGCTCCGCCCCGACCGCCAGGAGCGGTGAGAGCCAGCGACGGCGCCCGCGGTCGCGGTAGACCGCTGCGCGCACGGCATCGCCGGCCAGCCCGCCGGGCAGCACCATGTTCGCGAAGCTGGAGGCGTAGCAGTCGGCCAGCGCCCGGCCGAGCCCGAGCCGGATCCCGCCGGCGGCGGCGAGCAGGTGCCAGCGCAGAGCCTGCGCACCGGTGGCTGCGAACCCGAGCACAGCGGCGGCGAGGACGCTCACTGGCCCGAGCGCGGTGAATCCGGCGGTGAGCGCCTGCGCGCCGATGAGCCGGGCGGTGATGACGAGCAGCACGACACTGGCGATCACTGCGAGCACACGCATCCACCGCCCACCCCGTTGGGTTCGCGTGCGTCTCGGCGCCTCGCCTGCTGGCAAGGCGCGCGAGCCGGTGCGTGTGCGGGCCGCCGCCGAGGTGCCGGGCACCTGGGTCATCGCCCCTCCCCTGGAGTGGTGGGCAGGATGAGCAGATCGCGGTGGTCGACGGTGACGGTGAGTGTCTCGTCAGCCAGCCGGTCGCCCAGCCATGCGGAGAAGAGGGCCGCGGAGCCGGGATCCTGTTCGCTGGCAGCGGTGACGCGGTCGGTGAGGAACCGGGTGAGGAACACGTGATCCTCACGGGCGCTGAGCTGCCAGGGGCTGGCGGTGGACTGCACGCGCATGCCGGCGGCTTCGGCAGCGTCCTGCAGGTGGGAAGCGGCAGCGGCACCGAGCCGGCCCTCGCGCTGCTGATGAGCGGCGAAGGCACCGGCGATCTGTCGGTCTGCCGGGTGCACGGGGTTGAGGTGCCAGTCGCCGGTGATGGTGAGCAGGAACAGACCCGGCGCCCCGGTCGCTGCCAGCGTGTCGACGAGGGCTGCGGCATCAGCGGGGCGCAGCACGTCGAGCACGGCGCTGCCGGTGATGAGGTCGACGGGCTGGCTGACGTCGAGGATGCGTGGCAGCTCGGCGATCGGTGCGCGCCGGGTCTCAGCGCGGCGGTCGGGAGTAGCCCCGATGCGGGCAGCAGCCTGGGTGAGTGCGTCTGGGTCGTCGTCGATGAGCAGCCATGTCCGGTCGGTGATTCCGCGCTCGCCGAACGCGGAGTCGAACCAGAGTGCGGAGTTGCCGGTGCCGGCGCCGATGTCGCAGATCCGCAGCCGTCGGTCTTCAGCAGCCGGCACGGCAGGAGCAGCCGGCATGGCAGGAGCGGCAGGTGCGGTCCCCCGGCGGCCTGCCACCGCCTCGAGCGCGGCGTCGACGAGCGGCAGGGAGGCAGTGCGCGCGGTGTTGTCATACGCGATGCGCATGTCGAGCCAGTCCCCGTGTTCGGGAGAGAACGGGCCAGCCGCAGACGCATCCGCTGTACGAGCAACCGCATCGACGGCAGCAAGCAGCGCCGCCGCGGTCTCGTCCCACCCGGGCAGATCCTTGCGGGTGCGCTGCGCCTGCTCCCGCAGCTGGGTGCGGTCATGCTCATCGCCGAGCCATGCCATGAGTGCCTCAGCCCAGGCTCCCGGTTCCGGCGGCAGGGACCGGCCCGCCTGCAGGGCCTCCTGCGCGCCGGTGCCTGCGGTGACGAACGCGGGGATGCCGGCGGCAGCGGCCTCGGTGATGACCATCCCGAAGGTCTCGTGGACCGAGGGAAGCAGGAGCAGATCGGCGGCCGCGAGGGCGGCGTCGACGCCGTGTTCGTCGAGTTCGCCGGTGATCTTCCAGCTGCCGGCCGGCAGGCGGGTCAGGGCCTGCCGCAGCTGCTCGGCATAGTCAGGTTCGGTGATCGGGCCGGCGAACACGCAGCTGATCCCGGCATCCGGCATGGCTGCCTGCACGGTGGTGAGTGTTTCGGCCAGCAGCAGCTGGTTCTTCCGCTCCTCGACAGAGGCGAGGCACAGCAGGCGGGTGCCCGCTGCCTCGGGCACGGTGAGCGGACGAAGCTCGGTCCCCGGCCGGGCGACAGCGGCGCGCAGCCCGTAGAGACCGGCGATGTCCTCGACGGCGTGCTGGCTGGTGACGATGATGCCATCAGCGGCCTGCAGGCAGGCGCGCTCACGAGCGAGAGCCTCGCCACCGCCTCGGCCACGGGGCAGGTGGACGAGCTGCAGCAGCGGGCCAGTGTACACCGGCGGGGTGCGCAGCGCACATCCCAGCAGCCCGTCAAGGACGACCGGGCCGTCGAGCTCGGCGAGCAGGTCGTGCACGCGAGCCTCATCGGCGGCAGACGGGTCGGGCCAGCCGCCGGGCACGGAGTGCAGGCGCAGCCGGGCGGCGGCATCGGTGACGGCGCAGTTGTAGCGGGCCCCACCGGAGGCTCGGCCGAGGGCCGGTTCGAGCAGGTGGACCGGCCGGGAGCTCATACCTGCCGGGGCCCCGGGTCAGCCGGGTGCAGGGTAGGCGCCGGCGGGACGGTGTAGGTGACCCGCGCGTTGGGGTTCTCATCGAGGGTCACGGCGATGCTGATGTCGGGCCGGTCGGCGAGCGCTTCGCGCAGACGGTTGCCGATGTGGGCGGCGATGACCTCGGTCGTCGAGATCTTCCCGGCGAAGTCGGGGTGCTCGTCGAGGTTGGCATACCGCAGCGGGTCGAGGGCCGCGGAGAGGATCTCACCGGCCCGGCCGATGTCGAGCACGACGCCGTGGGAGTCGAGTTCGGCGGTCTCGAAGTGGGCCTCGACGGCGAGCGTGGCACCGTGCATGTGCTGCGCCGGGCCGAAGAACGGGTCGGGCAGGCTGTGGGCGATCATGATGTGGTCGTTGATGCTCAGGCGGAACATGGCTCTCCTCTCAGCAGGGCAGGCTGCGGTAGTCGACGATGTGGCACAGACTGGCGGGGTCGGTGAGCACGCGATCCATGACGACCGGCAGCTCGGACCAGTCGGTGGAACCGGTGATGAGCGCATCGAAGCGCTCGTCATGCAGGGCGTGAAGTGCCTGGCCAAGCCGCTGGGCGCGGGTGCGGCGGGCGCGCTGGCCGGCGGCGACCTGCCCGACCTGGCTGGCGATGATCGAAAGCCGGCGGGCGTGGAAGTCCGCGCCGAGCGGCACGCGCGGGGCGTCGGTGCCGTACCAGGAGGCTTCGACGACGGTGCCGTCGTCGCCGGTGAGGGCCAGTGCCGTGGCCAGGCCGGCTTCCGTTCCCGAGGTGTGGATGACGATATCGCAGTCGCCGCTGGCCTCATCTGGGGTCGCGGTGGACAGGCCGAGGCCGGTGAGCATCTCGCGGCGTGCGGCGTCAGTGTCGATGACTTCGAGGCGGGAGAGCCCCATCCGGTCGGCCAACAGCGCGGTGGCCGCACCGATCATGCCGGCGCCGATGATGGCCACGCGGTCGCCGAATCGGGGCGGAGCCTGCCACAGGATGTTGATCCCGGTCTCGGCCGCTCCGGCGAGCAGCGCACGCGAGGTGGGCACCGCCTCGGGCACGGGATGCACGTCAGCCGGGCCGACGATGTGATGGGTGTGGTGCGGCCGCAGCCCGAAGACGCGCTGGCCGAGCTGGTCGGCCGGGCCCTCGTCGATGGTGCCGACGGCCAGATACCCGTAGGAGACGGGGAAGGGGAAGGTGCCGCGCTGAGCGGGGGCGGCCATGAGACCTGCGACGGAGTCGGGGACCCGGCCTTCCCACACGAGGCGTTCGGTGCCGCGGGAGATAGCAGAGGCGGTGGTGCGCACCCGCAGCTGTCCACTGGCGGCGTGCGGTTCGTCGACCGCGCGCCAGCGGCCGCGGCGTGCCTCTTCGATCCAGAATTCCCAGGCCATGGTTCCAATGTACGCGCTCGACCTGCAGGTGCGCTCCGCACCGGCGAGTCGGCTTTCCGCAGGTGGGGCCCAGCTTGAAGGAAAGAGCGTGGTCTTGAAGGGAAAGTCAGGAAAGTTATTCATGGTTTCAGGCGCGAAAACCATGAATAGCTTTGCTAACTTTCCGGATCCTCGGGTGTGGCGGGCCTGCGGTCACCTGACGATGTGCGCGGAGCCACTCATCTGCTGCGGGTCTGCAGCAGATGAGTGGCTCCGCAGATTTCTCTGGACTGCCCTCCGGAGGCGTCAGTGTGCGCCTCGGCGGGCTCAGTTCGCGGCGGATTCCTCGTCGCGCTTGTCGAGCTCAGGATTCATCGGGATGCGCATGTGGCGTTCCTTGGCGACCTCGACGGCGCGGTCGTAGCCGGCGTCGACATGGCGGATGACGCCCATGCCCGGGTCGTTGGTGAGCAGGCGGGTGAGCTTCTGCTCCGCCAGCTCGGTTCCATCGGCGACCGAGACCTGACCGGCGTGGATCGAACGGCCCATGCCCACGCCGCCGCCGTGATGCAGCGACACCCACGTCGCGCCCGAGGAGGTGTTGACCAGGGCGTTGAGCAGCGGCCAGTCGGCGACCGCGTCGGTGCCGTCGAGCATGCCCTCAGTCTCACGGTAGGGCGAGGCGACGGAGCCGGAGTCGAGGTGGTCGCGGCCGATGACGATCGGTGCGGAGACCTTGCCCTCGGCGACGAGCTTGTTGAAGAGCACACCGGCCTGGTGGCGCTCCTTGTAGCCCAGCCAGCAGATGCGGGCGGGCAGGCCCTCGAACTCGACGTACTCATCGGCGGCGTCGAGCCAGCGATGCAGCGACTCGTTCTCCGGGAAGAGCTCCTTGAGCGCCTGGTCGGTGACCTTGATGTCCTGCGGGTCACCGGAGAGCGCGACCCACCGGAAGGGCCCCATGCCCTCGCAGAACAGCGGGCGGATGTAGGCCGGGACGAAGCCGGGGAACTCGAAGGCGCGATCGTAGCCGGCCTTGCGGGCCTCGTCGCGGATCGAGTTGCCGTAGTCGAAGACCTCGGCTCCCTTGTCCTGGAAGCCGACCATCGCGGCGACGTGCTTGGCCATCGACTCCTCAGCCCGCAGCGTGAACTTCTCCGGATCCTCATCAGCTTCGGCCTGCCAGTCCTCGAGGCTGACACCCAGCGGCAGGTAGGACAGCGGGTCGTGAGCCGAGGTCTGGTCGGTGACGATGTCGACGGGCACGTCGCGAGCGAGCAGCTCGGGGACGATGTCTGCGGCGTTGCCGACGAGGCCGACGGACAGCGCACGCTTCTCCTCTTTGGCCTTGAGCACCTTTTCGAGAGCGACCTCGAGGTCGGTCTCGACCTCGTCGAGGTAGCGCTTGGACTGGCGGCGATCGAGGCGGGACTTGTCGACGTCGATGATGAGGCAGGCGCCGCCGTTGAGGGTCACCGACAGCGGCTGGGCACCGCCCATGCCGCCGCAGCCGGCGGTGAGGGTCAGGGTGCCGGCCAGGGTTCCGTTGAAGCGCTTGCGGGCGACCGCGGCGAAGGTCTCGTAGGTGCCCTGCAGGATGCCCTGGGTGGCGATGTAGATCCAGGAACCGGCGGTCATCTGGCCGTACATCATGAGGCCTTCAGCTTCGAGGTGGCGGAAGTGCTCCCAGTTGGCCCAGTCGCCGACGAGGTTGGAGTTGGCGATGAGCACCCGCGGGGCCCATTCGTGGGTGCGCAGCACACCGACCGGCTTGCCGGACTGGACGAGGAGGGTCTCATCGGCTTCGAGGTCGTCGAGAGTCTTGACGATCGCGTCGAAGGCCTCCCATGAGCGGGCGGCACGGCCGGTGCCGCCGTAGACGACGAGGTCTTCGGGGCGTTCGGCGACCTCGGGATCGAGGTTGTTCATGAGCATCCGCTTGGCGGCTTCGGTCGACCAGGTCTTGGCCGTGATCTCGGTGCCGCGCGGAGCCCGCACGACGCGTTCCGGGTCGTGGCGGGTGAACGTCTGCTTCGCGGCTGCTTCCTTCGCAGCTGCGGTGTCTGTAGTTTCGGATGCGTGTGACGTCGTCATGCGTCTTCCTCCGGCTCTCGGGACGCCTGCAGTCAGGCGCGGGGTGCGAACGGTTCTGCTTCCAGTCTGCGCGCAGGTGGAAGCAGCCGAAAGTGAGCCGAAGCACGATCTGTCCGGAATCTCGGACAGGCGGCGGCCTCATGCGGCGTTTTCGCTGCCTCGAACCGCGCCTTCATCGTCTGTGCCGCCCCGGTGTCCGCGCCGCCCCGGTCCGAGAGCTCGGGTCGCGGCTTGCCTGCCGGAGAGATCTGCAGCTCAGTCGAGGATGATGATGTCGACCTTCCGCGGACCGTGGACCCCCTCGACACGCTGCAGCTCGATGTCCGAGGTCGCCGACGGTCCGGAGAACATCGTCACCGGCTGCCTGTGGTCGATGCGGGCGAGCGCCTCGGGCACGAGCTCGACGAGCGATTCGGCCGGCACCACGCAGATGTGGTGATCGGGGATGAGACTGATCGCCCGACGCCCTTCGGCAGGCCCCGCGTTGAGGAACACGGTCCCGGTCTCCGCGCACGAGACCGTCGAAGACGTCACGACGGCGTCGACCGCGTCGAGTTCGGCGTGGCTGAGCGGCTGGTCTGCTGTGTCAACGATCCTCTCACCAGCAGAGCCGTCACTGGGCAGCCAGCCGACCGGGAATCCCTCCGGCACCACGTGCCGCGCATCTTCGCCGAGGAGTTCGGCGATCCGCCCGGCGATCGTCTCTGCGGTTTCGATGAATGCACGAGCTTTGTAGTCGACGATCCGATCGATGAACATCTCGCGCACCGCCTGCGCATCGGCGCTGCTGCGCTGCCGGTAGTTGCGCACGGGTGCGGCCGGCTGCGGATTGTCGGCCAGCGCCGAACGGATGCGGGCGAGGATCTCGGCCTTCGCTGAGGTGGTCCGCTCACTCATGCTCTCTCGCCTTTCATCCGTCCGTCGTCCGTGCCCGAGGCGGTGGTCGCCGAGGTCTCGGTGCCGCGGGCATAGTCGGCCACGGCGGCACCGGTGGCGTCGTGGTGCTGGATCCCTGCCCGTTCGGCGGCCATGAGCCGGGTGTAGTCATCGGCAGGTGCGGCGAAGCGCGCATGGAGTTCGGCGGCCTTGCCGCGGTTGGCTGCGATGAGAGCGGCGACATCGGCCCTCTGCTCGGGGGCGCGGCGCACTGGGGCGCTCGTGCGGTTGCGCTTCCACCAGTGGCGGAAGGACTGCACAGGCGGTGCGTCGATGATCCGATGCTCGGTCCACCCGCCGATGAGACCGGGCAGGAAGGAGATCTTCCCGTCCCTGCCGCCGAGGATCCTGCCCAGCCGCAGTCCCCGTTCACCGATGCTCAGCAGCCCGGGCTTGGCGAAGGCGGTCTTGGCAGCCGCCATGAGGGCATCCATCTGATCGGGCACCCGACGGGCCACCGCCCCGGCGATGCGGGCAGCCCCGGTGCGGGCGGCCGTTGTCAGGCGGGAGCGCCGGGAGGCGCCGGAAGCAGAGGCGTCGGTGGCAGGCGAAACGTCCACCGCCTCGGGCGCGGTGCTGCGCGCGCTGTGGCGTGCCTCGACGTCGGCGCCGCGCAGGTGGACGAGCACATCGGGGATGTTGATCTTGACCGGGCAGACTTCGTAGCAGGCCCCGCACAGGGACGAAGCATAGGGCAGCGAGTTGTTCGCCGCGGCCTCGATGCCGGTCATCTGCGGGGACAGGATCGCGCCGATCGGGCCCGGATAGACCGAGCCGTAGGCATGACCGCCGGCGCGCTCGAAGACGGGGCAGACATTGAGGCAGGCTGAACAGCGGATGCAGTGCAGGGCCTGGCGGCCGACCTCATCGGCCAGTGTGGCGGTGCGGCCGTTGTCGATGAGGATGACGTGGAGGTTCTGCGGCCCGTCGCCGGGAGTCACGCCGGTCCACAGGGAGGTGTAGGGGTTCATCCGCTCACCGGTTGAGGAGCGCGGCAGCAGCTGCAGGAACACCTCCAGGTCGGCAAAGCGCGGCAGCACCTTCTCGATCCCCATGAAGGTGATGAGGGTGTCCGGCAGGGTCAGGCACATGCGGCCGTTGCCTTCGGATTCGACGATCGTCAGTGTGCCGGTCTCAGCGATCCCGAAGTTCGCCCCGGAGACGGCGACGCGGTTGTCGAAAAACTTCGCGCGCAGGCGCTCGCGCGATGCGTCGGCCAGGTCGGTGGGCTCGGAGGTCAGATCCGGACGCACGCCGTCGATCTCGCGCAGGAAGATGTCGCGGACCTCTTCCCGGTTGCGGTGGATGGCCGGCACGACGATGTGGGAGGGCTTGTCGCCGCCGAGCTGCACGATCTCCTCGGCCAGGTCGGTCTCAACAGCGGTGATGCCGTGGGCTTCGAGGTATTCGTTGAGGCCGGTCTCCTGGGTGGCCATCGACTTGATCTTGTTGACCTCGTCCACTCCCTGCTCCTGGATCAGCCGCAGGGCGATCGCATTGGCCTCATCGGCGTCACGGGCCCAGTGGACGTGGCCGCCGGCAGCGGTGAAGGAGGCCTCGAACTGCTCGAGGAGTTCGGGCAGGTCGGCCAGCACGTTCTGCTTGATCGCCGAGCCGGCGGCGCGCAGCTGCTGCCAGTCGGGCATCTCGCTGACGACGGCGGCGCGCTTGCCGCGGATCTTGCGCATCGCAAAATTGAGGTTGCCGCGCAGGGTCTCGTTCTTCAGATCCCGGGCCGCGCCCGAGGTGAAGGGTTCGTCGGCGAAGAGGTTGCCGCGGCCGTGGCGGATCGTCGGCATCCCGAGGTTGACGGTGGTCATGCGCAGCTCCTTCCGCCCCCGGAGACGGCGACGTCGCCGGAGACCTGCAGGGGATTCTCCCGGGTGCTCGCGAGGATCTCAGCGAAGTGGACGGTGGTGATGCCGGTCTTCTGCTTCTGTGCGGCGCCGCCGATGTTCATCAGGCATGAGACGTCGCCGCCGGCGCAGATCGAGGCCCCGGTGGACTGGATCGCGGCGACTTTGTCGGCGGTCATCGCCCCGGAGGTGCCGGCGTTCTTGAAGGAGAAGGTGCCGCCGAAGCCGCAGCAATCCTCCAGCCCGGGCAGCTCGGCGTAGTCGATGCCGGCGACGGTGCGCAGCAGATCGGACTGCCGGGTCCCGAGCTTCATGTGCCGCAGCCCGTGGCAGCTGGAGTGGAAGGTCACCCGGTGCGGAAAGTAGGAGTCGAGCTGGGTGGCGGCATCGGTGATGCCGAGGACGTCGATGAGCAGCTTCGAGAGCTCAAACGTCCGCCCGGCGATGGCCTCCGCCGCCGAGGCGCAGGCTGGGTCACCGGCGCGGCGGGCGATGTCGGGCTGCTGGTGCTGCAGGGACACGACGCACGAGGCAGAGGGGGCGACGGCGACGTCGTAGTCGTAGTCGGAGAAGGCCTCGACGTGGTTGCGCACGATGTCGTAGGCGTCTGCGAAGTAACCGGAGTTGACGTGCATCTGCGAGCAGCAGGTCTGCTGGGGCGGGAAGACGACCTCGTGGCCGAGGCGTTCGAGGATCCGCACCGTGGCTTCGGCGACTCGGGGGTACATCGCGTCGACGATGCAGGTCGGGAAGATCGCGATCCGCAGCGCGGTCTGCGCCGATGTCGGGGCCTGGGCTGACTGCGCAGCACCGGGCGGGCTGGGCCGGGTGGCCGATGTCATTGTCTACTCCCCTCTGACGTCCCGCCTGCCGGCAGGAGCTCGGCGGCAGCACGCTCATGGTTCCGGAGCGAGGTCGGCGCGAGCGGCTCTGATGAGGTGCTGCTGTGTGCCATCGTACGCCTCCAGCCTGACACGGATTTGTGCTCGTCCCGAACGCGTGTAAGCTGTGGTCCCACCACATACTGTAATGTAGCACACAGCACCGGCATGGATCACGTTCACTGCTGAACGCACCTCACTGGCCGCGCCCGCAATCGCGCCCTCCCGTCTCAAGGAGCCCCCGTGGAGAACTTCACCGCAGCCACCGACGCCGTCGGCGGGTCACTGGGCCTGTCCGCCCTTGTCGCCCTCATCCCGCTTGCGACCTTCTTCGCCATGCTGCTCGGCGTCAAAGCCCGCGCCCACACCTCGGCGCTGGCCGCGCTGACCGCGGCGCTGCTCGTCGCCTGGCTCGGATTCAAGATGCCGCTCGGACTGGCGGCCCTGTCCGCGACACAGGGCGCAGCCTTCGGGCTGTTCCCGATCGTGTGGATCATCGTCATGGCACTGTGGTTCTACGAGCTGACCGTCACGTCCGGTCGCTTCGAGGACCTGCGTCTGCTCTTCGACCGCATCGGCGGCGGCGACCTGCGCATCCAGGCGATCCTCATCGCCTTCTGCTTCGGCGGCCTGCTCGAAGCCCTCGCCGGCTTCGGCGCCCCGGTCGCCATCACCGCCACGATGGTGATGGCCCTCGGCGTGGCTCCGCTGCGCGCGGCCATCGCCGTGCTGCTGGCCAACACCGCGCCGGTGGCCTTCGGTGCACTCGCGATCCCGATCACCACCGCAGGATCCCTGACCGGTGAGGACCCGGCGGCGATCGGTGCGATCGTCGGTGTGCAGGCCCCGTTCGTCGCCTGGATCGTGCCCTTCGTGCTGCTCTTCGTCCTCGACGGGCTGCGCGGCATCAAAGACGCCTGGCCGGCAGCGCTCGTCATCGGCCTGTCCTTCGGCATCGCCCAGTGGTGGTCGGCGACCCACTTCTCCTACGAGATGACCGACATCGTCGCCTGCCTCGCCTCGCTCGGCGCAGCCGTGCTGTTCCTCAAGGTCTGGACCCCACGCGGCACCGCAGAGGTGCGCGAGCGCCTCGGCGTCACCGCGCCGGTGAGCACCGCCGAGCTCAAGCCGGTGCGCGTGTGGATGGCCCTGCTGCCCTATCTGCTCGTCGTCGCCTTCTTCGCCGTGGCGAACATGTGGAAGCTCGGCATCGACGTCCCGGCCGCCCTGGCGTCGACCACCTTGGAGATCCCGTGGCCGGGGCTGTCCGAGCACCTGCTCACCGCCGACGGCTCGGTCGTCGCGTCCACCACCTACAAGCTCGCCTGGCTGTCCTCACCGGGCACCATCCTGCTCATCACCGGACTCGTCGTCGCCGCGATCTACACGGTCTTCAGCGAACACGGCCGCTACCGCCTCGGGATGGGTGCAGCACTCGGGCTCATCGGCACCTGCGCCTGGCGGATGCGGTGGGCGGCACTGACGATCGCGGCCGTGCTGGCGCTGGCCTATGTCATGAACTTCTCCGGCCAGACCGTCTCGATCGGCGCCTACCTCGCGTCGCTGGGCGCGATCTTCGCCTTCCTCTCTCCGATCCTCGGCTGGCTCGGCACCGCCGTCACCGGATCCGACACCTCGGCCAACGCCCTGTTCTCCAACCTGCAGCACACCGCGGCGACCAACGCCGGGATCGACCCGAAGCTGCTGCTGGCAGCCAACACCTCGGGCGGGGTCGTGGGCAAGATGATCTCCCCGCAGTCCCTGGCGATCGCAGCGACGGCAGTGCAGATGGAAGGCAAGGAGTCCGAGATCTTCAAGAAGGTCATCCCGTGGAGCATCGGGCTGCTGTTCATCATCTGCAGCCTCGTGTTCCTGCAGTCGAATGTGCTCTCGTGGATGCTTCCCTGAGCATTCACCAGATGGGCCCCGAACGCCGCGCGCCCGCGAAGTCCTATGCCGCCATCCTCGACGCTGTCGAAGACCGGCTGCGCTCAGGGCAGCTGCGCATCGGCGACCGACTGCCCTCGGAGCGGGCGCTGGCTGAGGAGTTCGGCATCTCCCGCAACTCCGTGCGCGAGGCGATCCGCATCCTCGACGCCCTCGGGCTCGTGCGTTCGGGGGTCGGTTCGGGGCCTAGCGCTGGGGCGATCGTCATCTCCGAGCCCTCGGCCGCACTCGGCTGGGGGCTGCGGATGCACCTGGCGTCGAGCTTCCTGCCGGTCGTCGATGTCGTCGCGGTGCGCCGACTGCTCGAAGCCGACGCCGCTGCTGCTGCCGCCCGGCGTGAGGCCGTCTCCGACCCCGAGGCGGAACAGACTCTTGCACGGGCCGCTGAGATCCTCGCTGCGCTCGATGATCCTGCTCTGCCCGATGAGACCTTCCACGAACTCGATGCGCAGTTCCACCTGACGGTCACTTCGCTGGGCGGCAATGAGGTGACGACGACGATTCTCGGCTCGCTGCGTCAGGCGACCGTCGGCTATGTGCAGGAGGGGGTGCGGCTGCTGACCGACTGGCCGCAGGTCAGGCTGCGTCTGCAGGAGCAGCACCGGCAGATCCTCGCCGCTGTGGCGGGCAGCGACCCGCAGGCTGCCGCGGATGCGGTCACCGCACACGTCGAGTGGTTCTATCGGATGGCCTTCGAGCACCTGGAGGGTGAGGCCCCACGGCGCTGAAGACCGACAGCTCAGCCCCGCCCAGCAGCACGGCTGACAGGGCTCTACGATGGATGCCATGAGCGTGCTGGCAGAGTCGCAGGCGAACCGCCGCCTGATCGCAGAGGACCCTACCTGGTCTTTCCTGCGCAGCGACAATGTGTGGTTCGCCGCTCCGATCCTGCGCACGCACCTGACCGGCAGCACGATCCGGATGGCCGCCAGCGACCTGTTCGACCTCATCGACGCCGACCTCGATGCTCTGAGATATCAGGGCCATACCGTCATAGGCACGGCCCGCAGCTACTGCGAGCAGTGGCGGCGCGACGGAATCCTCATCCGCCGCAGCGTCGAGGCCATCCGGGAGGAGACCTTCGAGCTGTCCCCAGCTGGGCACATCGCCCTGCAGTTCGTCGACCGGCTCGATTCGGACCGCACCTCGGTGACGCAGTCGCGGCTGGCGACGATCCAGAATCGGCTCCGCCAGCTCGTGCGCGACACCGACCCCGATGTCGAACGGCGCGTCGCAGCCCTCGAAGCTGAGCGTGATCGCATCGACGCTGAGATCGACGCCGTCCGATCAGGGGAGGCGCTGCCGGCTGATGCGGCTGCCGCTTCCGAATCGGCACGTGACGTCTCCCAGCTGGCTTCCGAGCTGCCCGCTGACTTCGCCCGCGTGCGCTCCGAACTGGAAAGCATCAATCGCTCGCTGCGCACCCAGCTCGTGGAGGAGGCCGGCCACCGCGGAACAGTGCTGTCCGATGTGTGGCGCGGTGTCGACCATCTCGCTGAATCCGAGGCTGGCCGGTCGTTCGACGGCTTCGCTTCGATGCTTCTCGACACTGAAGCGGGTTTGGAGTTCGAAACGAACATCACTGAGCTGCTGGGCCGGGACTTCGTCGATCGCCTCGATCCTGCGACAGTGACGTTCCTGCGCCGGCTCGTTCCGATGCTCCAGGATCGTGCGGCAGAAGTCGGCGATGTCATGACGGCCCTGACGCGGTCGCTGCGCCGGTTCGTGCAATCGAGCGAATTCGCCGAAGACCGCAGTGTTGCAGCAGCCATCCGATCCGCGCGGTCCTTGGCGGTGCAGGTCGCCGCCGAGGTGCCGGTGTACGAACGGCTGAACATCTCGATCGCCCGGCCGTCTGTCGAGCTGCGCTCCGTCGGCTCCCTGCGCCTGCATGATCCGGCTCTGGCCCGAGTCGCGGATGAGGTCGAGTCACACACCACGGGCACCCTCGACGCAGCTGCACTGCGCTCCCTCGCCAGGGAGGCCGATATCGACATGAAGGAGCTTGCCGAGAACGTCAACGCCGCGCTCTCCGCTCACCGCGGGGGTCAGCTGCCTTCTGCCCAGGAGGATCTGCCGGGAATCGGAATCGGCGATGTCCTGGGATTCCGTCCGGCCACACAGGGGCTCGGCAGCGTCATCGGGCTCATGGATCTCGCGCTGCGCTACGGCAGCAGCGAACCCGATGAGTATGAGACGCTGCGCTGGGTGTCGGCCTCCGGTGCCGAACGCAGCGCCGAGGCGCTCTGCTTCCGTTTCACTGAGCCGATCCCGGCCCTCAGGCGCACCCGTCGCACTCGTGAAGGAACGCATGCCCAGCTCTGAAGCCAGTCGTGACGCACCTGCCGTGCCCGAGGCACCGGCCCGGGAGCCGGAAGCGAACCCGGACCAGCTCTGGGAATACGACTCTGGAACTCTCAGCGCCGATGCCCGGCGCGCACTCGTGAAGCTCGTGCAGGGGCCCTACGTCTCCAGCCAGTCCCACCCGGCGCTGTGGCGGGCGACCCTCAACGGTGAGGAGGCGCTGCGCTCACGGCTGGCGGACATGTTCCTGGAGCTCATCGTCGATGAGGACAGCGGGATCGCCTTCGTGCGCAATGTCAGCGCCCCGGAAGCAGCAGCGCCTGCGGTGGTGCGCACGCACCAGCTGACGCTGCTGGACTCCGCCCTGGTGCTTCAGCTGCGCCATGAGCTGCTGCGGGTCGACCGCGGGATGCGGGCGATCATCGGCGAAGAGGAGATGCGCGATGCGCTCAGCGTGTTCGCAGCCAAACAGGACCTCGACGACGTCATGTTCGCCAAGCGCTTCAACGCTTCGTTCCGGAAGCTCATCCAGTACGGCATTCTGCAGCGCACCAAGACCGACGGACGCTACGAGATCTCACCGGTGCTGCGCCTCATCTTCGGTGCCGAGCAGATCCATGCCCTGGCCGCGGAATACCAGCGGATCCTCGACGCAGGCCTGGCGCAGTCGGACGGCGCCGCAGCGGAGGACGGTGATGACCGATGAGCAGCGATGCGCTCTTCGAGCTGCCGGAGCAGCCGGCGGCCCCGGTGCCGGCGATAGCAGCGACCGCGCGCCGCCAATGGCGGCTCAGCCGGCTGGAGGTGATCAACTGGGGCACCTTCTCCGGCCACCATGCCGTCGACGTTCCGCCCTCGGGCCTCGTGTTCACCGGCGATTCGGGCTCCGGCAAGTCCTCGCTGCTCGATGCGATCTCCACAGTCCTCACACCTCGGGTGAAGCTGCGCTACAACGCCGCCGCGCAGGACCAGTCTGTGCGCTCCTCCGACCGCACGATCGTCAGCTATATGCGAGGTGCCTACGGCGCAGCCGAAGCCGATGACGTCGATGAGATCCGCACAACCTACCTGCGCACCGGTGCGACCTTCTCCGGCGTGCTGCTGCGCTTCGACCGGCCGGATGACGAGCCGGCCCTGCTCATCAAGCTCTTCAAGCTCAACGCCGGGCAGATGATGCCCAGCGAGGTCAAGGAGATCTGCATTCTCACCCGCTCCGATGCTGTGCTGCCGGACTTCAGCAGCTATCTGACCGGCGCGGTGGCGGTGCGGAAGCTCAAGCGGGATTTCACGTCCGCATTCGTCACCGACAAGCACTCCGTCTTCCAGTCGCGGTACCGCACTGCGCTCGGCATCGCCTCGGATGCGGCGATGAATCTGCTCCACCGCACGGTCGCCGCGAAGAACCTCGGCAGCCTTGACGACCTGTTCCGGATGTACATGCTAGGCGAGCCTGCGACCTTCGCGACCGCTGATCGCGCCGTCGAACAGTTCGCGCAGTTGTCCGATGCGCACGAAAGCGTCGTCACCGCACGCCTGCAGCTGCAGGCGCTGGAGGAGATCTGCGCTGACGCAGACGCCTATGACGAGGCGACGGCCCGGAACACGGAGATCAGCTCCCTGCTCGCCGGGCTCGACTCTGTGGCCAGCGCACTAACCCGCGAACTCGCCGAGCAGGAGCGCAGCAGGGTACGCCGGCGCCTCTCGGGTGCCGAAGCCGCCCTCGCGAAGGCGCGCGCGGGTGTCGAGGAGGCGACCCGCGATGCGGATCTCGCCCATGCCGCGCTGCGGGAGGCCGGCGGAGGCGAACTCGCCCGACTCGACGACCAGCTGACAGCGGCCCGGAACCGCCAGGACGATGTCGACCGGCGCCGCACCTCGCTGAGCCAGCGGCTCCAGCGCGCCGGCGTCACCGCCCTGCCGCAGACGGCGGAGGAGTTCGATGAGCTGCTCGAACAGCGCTCCGACCCAGCTGACGAAGCTGAGCGCACCCGCATCCAGACCGCCGAGCATGAGGCGGCTGAGCGGCACCGGCAGGCGGAGGAGCGGCTGGCGGAGCTCCGAAGCGACCTCGAGGCGGCCAAGGCGGAGAAGTCCAATCTCGACAGGCCGCTGCTCAACGCCCGGAAGCTGCTGGCTCAGCAGCTGGACCTCAGCTATCAGGCACTCCCGTTCTGCGGTGAGCTGATGGAAGTGCGCGGGGAGGATGCCGCCTGGCGGGGTGCACTCGAACGGCTACTCAATTCGCTCTCACGCACGATGCTCGTCGACTTCCGCTACGCCAAGCAGGCGGCCCAGACGCTCGATTCCACGCATTTCGGAGTGCGGATCATCGTGCAGGCCGTCCACAGCTCCACTCCTGCGCCCCCATCGATCAGTGACTCCCGGTCCCTGGTGCACAAGGTCGACGTCCGCAGCGATTCGCCCTTCGCGGCATGGATGCACCACACGCTGTCCACCCGATTCGACTACACCTGTGTCGATGAGCCTGCCGAACTGGCGCAGGTGGAGCGTGGACTCACTCGTGCCGGACAGGTCAAACGGCCGGGAGACCGGTTTGAAAAGGACGACCGCACACGGGTCGACGACCGCCGCCGTTGGGTGATGGGCTTCAGCACGGTGGAGAAGGTCACGGAGCTGCTCGAAGCCATCAACACTGAGCAGAAGACCGTCGCCCAGACCAAGGACCAGCTCATCCGGGCCATCGACCAGCGAAACGCCGACGCCAGCAGACGCAGCATCCTCGATGAGCTCGCTGACACGCCATGGGCGCAGCTCGACGCCCGGGCAGCACAGGCTGCAGTCGCGGCCGCCGAACGACGACTGGATAAGATGACCCGCGGCAACACCGATCTGCAGGAAGCACAGGAGCTCGTCAACGCGGCTACCACCGCCCGCGAGGCGGCCCGGGTGGCCGAGAGCGCTGCACAGACCGATGTGATCGAGCTCAGAAGCGTGCTCACACGCCTGGACGAGGCCGTTGCCCGGGCAGCGGACGCCGGTGATGGGCCCGAACCGGATGCGGCTGTAGCAGATACCTTGCGCTCCCGGTTCCACGAACGCCGACGCCGGCTGAGCGCCGATGACATCGCCACCGTGAAGAATGCGATCGAACGGCAGCTGCGCGAAGACCGTGATGAGATCCAGAAGCAGCAGCACCGTGCCGAGGCCAGCTTCGAACGCCACGCCTACACCTTCCTCAGCCAGTGGCCAGCTTTCAGCGCTGACGTCGAGCGCTCAATCCGCGACCGGGACGAATACCGCCGACAGCGCACCACGTTGCACAGCGACGGGCTGCCGGCACATGAGAAGCGCTTCCTGGAGATGCTGCGCACCCAGTCGACCCGCAATATCGGCACGCTGAATGCGCAGATCAGCCGCGCTTTCAACGAAGTCAGGGAGCGCATCCACCAGGTGAACCAGTCGCTGAGCGGAAGCCAGTTCGACCGCGGAAGGTATCTGACGATCAAACCGAAGGAGCGCCGCACCGCGGAAGTCCAGACATTCCTCGCAGAGCTGCGCGAGATCACCACCGATGCGATGACATCGCTGACACCGGAGGCCGCAGACGAGAAGTTCGCGCTCATCAAGAAGGTCATCGGCCGCCTCGGCTCAGCTGAACCAGCAGACCGGCGGTGGCGCACCGCCTGTCTCGACACCCGTCGGCACGTCAGCTTCCTCGGCGTGGAGACTGATGCGAACGGCGAGCCGATCCGAGCCTACGAATCCTCCACCGGGCTCTCCGGCGGACAGCGCCAAAAGCTCGTCGTGTTCTGCCTGGCCGCAGCCCTGCGCTATCAGCTGACCGATTCTGCCGAAGAGCTGCCGGAATTCAGCACCGTCATGCTCGATGAAGCATTCGACAAAGCCGATGAGACCTTCGCCCGAATGGCACTGGAGACCTTCGTGGCCTTCGGCTTCCAGCTCATCCTCGCCACACCGAAGAAGCTGCTGCCGATCCTCGAAGACTATGTGGGTGCGGCCGTCAAGATCGACATCAGCGACAACCGTGACTCGCGTCTGGCAGCCCTTCAGTGGGAGCAGAGCGGGGAACCGGAGTGAGTGCCCGCCGCCGGTCCAGCGCGCCGCACAGCATGGTCTCACCCGATCAGGCGCGCGAGGCAGTCGCCGCGAAGTTCCGGCTGCACAAGCGGGCGTGGGCGCTCGGTATGGCGGATGCCGACGTCTCTGTGCCGCTCAAGCCGCCAGCGGAGCCGCAGACCAGCGCGAAGCTCGATGCGGTGATGTCGTGGATCCGAGCGTGGGAGGCTGCTGGCGCGCAGCTGCCGGAGCATGCGCACCTCGACTGGACAAGCCGGCGGTGGCGCACCTGGGGACGGCAGCGGCTGCCGGTGCGTCTGCGGCTCACCACGCCCGAGGCGGTCGCCGCCTGGGCAGATCAGCTGCGGGAATGGCGCCGGCTCACCCGTGCCGCCGACATGCTCGCGCAGTGGGCTCAGGACGCGGTCCCCCTCACTGTGCTGCGCCGCGTCCTCGGAGCCGCTGCCGAACTCAGCGCCGACGACCATCAGCGACTGCTGGCTGTTCTCAGCTGGCTGCGGGAGAACCCCCGCTCGGGACTGTTCATCCGCGAGCTGCCGATCGTCGGCGTCGACTCGAAATGGCTGGAGACGCATCGGGGCGTCGTCTCCCCGATCATCACCTCGCTCACCGGTGAAGACAGCCTCGGCTTCCGCACGGCTGAACCGCGCATACGCGTGCGGCTCCTCGGCACCGGCGACCGACCGCACCTGTTCGCGGGTCTGCGCGATATCGAAGCTCCGGCGTCTGAGATCGCACAGCTGCCGGTGCGCCCGAAACTCGTCATTGTGACGGAGAACCTCGCGTCGTTCCTCGCGCTGCCAGCACACGGCCGGTGGGGAGACGCGGTAGCCGTATTCAACCCCGGCTACTCCGCTTCAGTGGCTGCCCGGCTGCCGTGGCTGTCCGGTGCGCGTGTCCTCTACTGGGGAGACATCGACACACACGGCTTCGGGATCCTCAACCGCTTCCGCACCCACTGCCCGCACACCGAATCGGTGCTCATGGACAGCCGCACGCTTATCGATTTCCAGCACCTGGCCGGAACAGAGCCGGCACCGCTGCGGGTTGCCCCGGAACATCTGGAGACCCTTACGGCTGGCGAGCGCGAGATGGCGGCGCAGCTGCATGCCAGCGGCTTCCCGCGCTTGGAGCAGGAGCGGATCGAGTGGTCCTACGTCCTCACCGCCATCGATGCGACAGCAGCACGCTCCCTGAGCTGAACACTCACCGCTCACTGGCAGATTCGTCGCGGCTGGCCTTGGCTCGAGGCGCGGCGGGCACGCACAGCCCGAACAGCGTCAGTCCGGCTGTCAGCACGGCTGCGATCTGCACAAGCAGCTCCCAGCCGGCTGCGGGCTGGGATGACCACGGCCGGATGACGAAGAGCGCACAGATGACGACAGCGCACACCAGCAGCGTGACGGCCCGCCACCTGCGCTTGAGCATGCGCCCGATTCCCATGAGCCGACCATAGCGAAGCCACCGGCCCGCCACCATAGCGAAAGGCGGCGGCCGGCACGCAGGCCAGCCACCGCCTCGGGCGCGGTGTCAGAGGGGTCAGCCGATGTAGCCGCGGCCACCGGCCATGAGCGCGACCTGGTCAGCGGGCAGCCAGAATTCGCCCACACCGCCGAAGTTCGCCGGATCGGCGACCTTGACGGTGCGGTTCTCGGCGTCGTAGCCGACGACGGTGAAGAAGTGGTAGATGAGGCCCTGGTTCTTCGGGTACCAGTCTGGGGAGGCATCCGGGGCGGTCATAATGTTGACGATGACCGGATGGTCACGGTCGATGTCGTACTGCACATCGTGCCAGAACAGGTCCTTCTGCTCCTGGGTGGGCGTCTCCGCCAGCCCCTTCGTCTCGTAGAACGTCGAGCCGAGCCGGGCGTTCATCACCGGTTCGATCGCGCCGAAGTTCGTACCGGCCTCGGTGGTGCCGGCCTGAGCGGCGAGGTCGTCGGCGGCGACGTCGTGGCCGAAGGCCGACAGTGCGATCCGCATAGCGAACGGGCCGCAGTTGTAGGCGGTGCTCTGCTGCTCCCAGCGGTAGTCGAGGACCTTTTCACCGGCCTGGGTCTCGGCCTGGGTGGCGACCGCCGCCGAGGCGGGGGCTGCACCGGCTGACGGAAGCACGGCAGCTGACGTGCCGAGCAGGCTGCCGATGGCCAGGGTGCCGGCGACGATGAGCGTGGGGACGGTGCGTGCGTAACGCATGGGGATCTCTCCTTGGGTGGGGTCTTCGAGGGATGATCGGGGCGGTGGCATTCAGCTGCGGTGGAGGGGATGGCCGAACAGCTCACATTATTCATGGAAGCAAGACGGGGTGTCTGCGTCAATGGATTAGGGACTGCACCTTTGGGGTAGACCTGCACGAAGGTTGCAGTGAGCCGCAGCCGCTGAATGACGGTGATGTGTCCATCGATCAGCAGGTGGCCTTGGACGGAAATCACAGCCGATCATGCGGCTTTGGGGATCGACGGTCTGCGCGGGGCGGTTAGGGTGGTACCAGGCGAGACATCAATGGAGAGCTCGCTGGCGAGAGGAGCTGTGCCATGCGCACCGCACGTGAAGTGCTCGCCTGGCTGAAGTTCCTGCAGCCGGGTGTGACGAAGACTCAAGCCGATCTGCTGCTCGTGTGCGCGCAGGCCTGGTGGCTGAAGTGGCACGAGGAGCCGCTGTTCGAAGACGAGACGGTGATCGGCGAATACGGACCCTATGTGGCCGCCGCCCATGACGGGTTTCCGCAGGCGATGCCGCGGCGTCCCGAACTCGACCTGCGCGAGCAGCTGGAGTTCGCGGCGATCATCGGCCATTACATGAGCCTGCCGACCACCAGGCTCGTCGACCTCGGCCGGCTGGCAGTCGACGGGCGCACGAGCGGGACGCTGACGCTCGGTGAGCTGCGTGAGATCGCCACACGTGAGGCAGATGCCTGGGCTGCGGCCGGCGCCGAGGCGGCAGCCCGAGTGCCGCAGCGGCCCACCTCGGATGATGTCGAGTCAGCCGAGCAGCACATCAAGGCCAAGGAGCTGCGCCGTCAGATGGCGCTGCGCGAGCCGAGCTTCGGCGGCGGTGGCGCCTCCCCTGCCGCGACGGCGGCGCTCCAGGAGCCGGTGCTGCGCGACCCGCTTGTCGGCGAGCACTGAGGCGGCCGAGCGCATAGGGTCAGTGCTCGCGCAGCCGTTGAGTGCGCTGCCCGATCGACTCCTGCAGGTCAGGTGAGGCTGAAGGGTCGGGTGTCTCCGCGCTGACGGCTGCGCGGATCTCTTCGAGAGCCTCGGTGACGATTCGTTCGGCATCGCTGAGCTTCCACGAGGAGAGTTCGCTCACGAGGCTGCTGTGGCTGAGGTCGGCCAGCCGGTAGTGCCGGTCGACTGTCAGCGCCAGCCGGCCATCGGCATCGCGATGCTGAGCCATGGGCACCATGTCGTAGGCGGGAGCCAGCAGCGTCTTCTGGTCTGGCAGATGCATGAGACCGAGGTTCTTCGCGTGCATATCGAGGTTGCCGATCGCGCAGCACAGGACGACCTGGCGGGCCAGCTGGATGAGCTCTGACTTCGGGCAGCGACGGCGGACGGTCTCAGCGATCCGTCTGAGCGTCACCGCTCCGCCGACCTCCTGGTATTTCTCATCGGCGGCAGCTCCCAGCGCCTGGTTGAAATCCTCCTGGTGGAGCCGCTCACCGCGAGTGTTCCGGTCGAAGCGCTCGATGACGAGCGCTGGCAGCTCTGCGAACGCCGTCAACTCGACTCGGTAATCCGCCAACCCGATTGCGCGGGCCAGGCGCCAGCCGTATTCCTCATCGCCGATGACCGTCGGGTGCGCCGAGAGGCTCGGCTTGATGATGTGCGTTGAGGGATAGCCGCCTGCGACGCGATGCCACCGACCGTCTCGCTGAGCCAGGACAATCTTCGGCTGCACACCGGCCAGCGAGGTCCTCCCCGACCGTCGTCTGTTCGCGAGCGGGTCGGCCTGCGGGCTTTCGAGCAGTGACCGGATCTCGCAGTCGCTCACGGGACGGGCTTCGGGCGCCGGAGATTCACTGGGGTCGTCGGCGTCCCAGATCTGCACGGCCCCTGCGATGTCGCGACCGTAGCGGGCGAGGAACGCCGGCGTATCTCCTCTGCGGAGGCCGCTGCGCTCAAGCATCCAGGTCAGGATGTCCCCTTCGGGCAGCAGCTCGTTGAAGAAGTTCCGCCGCTTGGCGGCGTGGTGACGCGGCGGTCGATCCGTCAGCGGAACGGCGACTGAGAGCACGTCGCTGTTGATGCCGAAGCGGCTGATGGCTTCTGTGCTCGCCGTGAAATCGAAGTCCTGCGGCCCCTGCGCATCGATATGGCCGACGATCACGCCGTAGAGCTCAACTGCCAGGCGCATCGCCGGTCGTCCATTCTGCACGCAGGGTCACGCCGCATTCCTCAAGCAGAGCGAACAGCCGTTCGGCGTAGAGAGTGTACTTTCCGGATTCCATGTCGGAGATGGCGCTCTGCGCGATACCGGAGATCCGTGCGAGGTCTCGCTGGGACCAACCTCTGTCCATCCGCGCAGCCTGGATCGTCTCCCCCAGATCCTCTGGGGCGATGATCCTCGACCAGCGGTCCATGGGCACCTCCGACTGTCGCACCGAATTGATCGGATAAACCGGATCATACCAGCATGATCAAGAAATTCAGATCAGGAGGGGTTGATCTGGATTCTGAGATCAACTGGTATTCTCCATCTCAGTGACGGGCGCTGAGCAGCGTGCCGTTTCGCCGCCCCAGGTAAGCACCATCCTTCACCACCTGTTCGCCTCCGACCCACACAGCGTGAACGCCCGACGGTGCACGCGTCGGGTCATCGAAGGTCGCGAGGTCGCTGAGACCTTCGGCGTCGAAGATGACGAGGTCGGCACTTCTGCCCGGCGCGATACGGCCGCGGTCTGGCAGGGAGAAGATGTCTGCAGCCAGCGATCCGTCGCACTCACCCTGCTGATGTCTGCGCCTCGTGGCACGATGGTTCCGTGATCTCGAAGCTGCCGCGCGTGCTCGCCCCGGATGTCGATGAATACCTCACCGACCTCATGGCCGAGCGCGGCCGGGACTACGCCGAGGACCAGCGCGTGCGCCGCGTGAGCTGGGATGCCGAGGAGTCGACGCTCAGCGGAGAGGTCGTCGGCAGCGGTTCGAACATCTACCGCGTCGTCATCCGCCTGACGAAGGCTGCGCTGAGTGAGCCGGACTGCTTCGAACCGACCAGCGGCGACTGCAGCTGCCCGGTCGGCTTCGACTGCAAGCACGTCGGCGCTGTCCTCTACTCCATCGCCGACTACGGCGACAGCGACGAGATACCGAGCCCGCACACGGGCCCTGAACATGTGATGCCACCACGGACCGCCACCCCTCAGCACCCCGACGACTGGCGTACGGTGCTGACAGAGCTGCAGGTCCGACGCCGCGCACACGCTGCGCGTCCCGAAGACAGCCCGCTGGCGATCGGCTTCGACATCGAGCGCACCACCACGAGCCGCTGGTTCCACGGCCGCCACCGCAGCCCACTCGCCAACGCCGATGTCGTCAACCTCTCTGACCTCGACCTCGGCAGCCTCAGCATCACCCTGCGGCCGCTGCGCCGGGGTGCTCGGAACAACTGGATCAAAGGCGGGCTCGGCTGGCGCAACTTCACCCGCGGCTTGGCCGACCCACCCGGGATCCGCCGTGACCACGCTGCGGTACTCAGCCAGCTGCACGCTCAGAACACCACCCGCAGCTACACCTACGGAAGCGACCCCGACACAGCCGTATTCTCTGCCTTCGACCCCTCCCTCATCTGGCTGCTGCTCGCCCGCGCTCAAGACACCGGCATCGCGCTGACCGGCCACGGCGTCGTCTCCGAAGTGCGGGTCGTCAGCTCCCATTCCCCACTCACCCTCACCACCGCCTCGGGAACGGAGAAGATGATCGAGACCGCCGACGTCATCGTCGACGTCGTGCGCCAGCCCGGCGGCTACGCTTTCACCGCCCTCATCGACTTCGCCGGCACCGTACCGGAGAACGTGTTCCGCATCGGGGACAATGCCATCGCCTTCATCGACCGGCTGCAGGGCAACACCCTCCGCCTGACCCTGGCCGAAACATCCACCCCAGTCTCCGAACCGCTCGGTGAGATGCTCGCCTCCCGCACGACGCTCAGTGTCCCCGGGGACGACGCCGAGGTGTTCTTCACCGAGTTCCTCCCCGAGCTGCGGGGCCTGGCCACGCTCACCAGCCACGATGCCTCGGCAGAGCTGCCGGAGTTCAGGGACCCGCGCCTGCACGTGGAGGTTGTGTTCGAACCCCAACAGTCTCTGCTGCTGATGTGGTCGTGGGAGTACTACGGGCCCAGACGCCGCCTTCCGATCGCTCACAATCGCTGGCACCACCGAGAACCGGAGCTCGAGCTCGCAGTACTCGAGGAGGTCCGGCGGATCTGGCCGACGGCCGCTACCGTCGATGACGAGCATCTGATCGGTATCGAGGCCGCCCAGTTCGCAGTGCGGGTGCTGCCGCGTCTTGAGGACCATCCCGACGTCGTCGCTGAGATCAGCGGTGAGCGCGTCGACTACACCGAGCTCACCTCACCCCCGCAGGTGCGGGTCACAACCGAGGCGACCGAGGACCGCGACTGGTTCGACCTCGCCTTCGAGGTCACGATCGAAGACAAAAGGGTTCCGTTCGCTCCTCTGTTCGCCGCCCTGGCCCAGCACAAGTCGCATCTGCAGCTTGTCGACAACACGTTCTTCTCCCTCGACCATCCGGCCTTCGACAGGTTGCGCGAACTGCTCACCGAGGCCGAAGCGCTCGGCGAATGGGAGCCGGAGCGTTCCAAGATCAGCCGCCACCAGGTCTCGATCTGGGATGATCTCGCCGAGCTTGCCGATGAGGCGGTCCCGGCACGTGAGTGGCGGGAGTCGATCGGCCGGCTCGGTGCCCTTGAGGAGCTGCCCGCTCCCGAGGTGCCGGCCGGGGTGCGTGCCGAGCTGCGCGGCTACCAGCTCGATGGGTTCCGGTGGCTGGCGTTTCTGTGGGAGCACAGCCTCGGTGGGATCCTCGCCGACGATATGGGCCTGGGCAAGACTCTCCAGACCCTGGCGCTCATCGCCCACGCTCGCGCGCGAACTGCTGAGGCCGGTGGGGAGATACCGCCGTTCCTCGTCGTAGCCCCGTCATCGGTGGTGTCAGTGTGGCAGGCTGAGGCGGACCGCTTCACCCCCGAGCTGCAGATGGCAGTGCTCGACACGACGACGCACAAGCGCAAACAGCCGGTCGCTGAGGCGATCGCCGGCGCCGATGTCGTGCTGACCTCGTACACGATCTTCCGCATCAACGGCGAAGAGTTCACCGCACTGCCGTGGGATGGCTTCGTGCTCGATGAGGCACAGTTCGTCAAGAACCAGGCCGCCAAGACCTACCGCGTCGCCCGTGACGTCCGCTCCCCGTTCACGCTCGCGATCGCCGGTACGCCGATGGAGAATTCGCTCACGGATCTGTGGTCGCTGCTCTCCCTGACAGCACCGGGGCTGTTCGCCTCCCGGGTGAAATTCAAGGAGGAGTACGTCAAGCCGATCGAGAAGGGTGCCGCGCTGTCACCGGAGCCCGGTGTCCTCACCTCTGCAGACGGTGATGCGGCGGTGCAGGAGCGTCTCAACGTCGGACGGCAGGCTCGGCTGGAGCGGTTGCGTCGGCGTGTGCGACCGTTCATGCTCAGGCGCACCAAGGATCTCGTCGCCGAAGAACTGCCCGCCAAGCAGGAGCACGAACTGCACGTTCCGCTCGAACCCAAGCACAAGAAGCTCTATGACCTCGTCCTGCAGCGTGAGCGCAAGAAGGTCCTCGGCATGGTCGGCGATCTCGACAAGCACCGCATGACGGTGTTCCGGTCGCTCACCCTCCTGCGGATGCTCGCCCTGTCACCGCAGATCGTCAGCGACGACTATGCCGATGTGCCCTCCAGCAAGCTTGAGGCGCTCTTCTCCGGTCTCGATGAGGTGCTGAGCGAAGGTCACCGAATCATCGTCTTCTCCCAGTTCACCTCGTGCCTGCGGCTCGTCGCCGAACGGCTCGATACGGCTGGCGTCGATTACGTCTACCTCGACGGCAGCACCCGCAACCGCGGAGAGGTCATCGACGGATTCCGCTCCGGCACCGCACCGGTGTTCCTCATCAGCCTCAAAGCCGGCGGGTTCGGGCTGACGCTGACAGAGGCCGACTACGTCTTCCTCCTCGACCCCTGGTGGAACCCGGCTGCCGAAGCGCAGGCGATCGATCGCACACACCGGATCGGGCAGACGAAGAACGTCATGGTCTACCGCCTCGTTGCTGCCGGCACCATTGAGGAGAAGGTGCTCGCCCTGCAGCAGAAGAAGGCCCGGCTCTTCGACGCCCTCATGGACGACGGACGCGCTTTCAGCACCGCACTGACTGCCGACGATGTCCGCGAGCTGTTCGCCCCGGCAGACTAGGCACGGCCTCTCGATAGACTGCGTGTGAGCCGGTCCACAACCCCCGATCGAATCCAGTCGATCGACTGCATCGCGCAGCTGCGCGAGACGGCTCATGGCTACGACTGCCCCAGGGAGGACGCCCAATGACCGACGCACCCGAAACCCAGCAGACCCAGGCCACCGACGCACCGCAGGTGCAGCAGTGGGACGAGAAGATCACCCCCGGCCGCTTCGAGAACAAGACCGTCATCGTCACCGGGGCAGGAGCCGGCATCGGCCGTGCCACCGCCCTGCGCATCGCCCGCGAAGGCGGGAAGGTCATCGCCTGCGACATCTCCGCCGACCGGCTCGCACACTTGGAGCAGGAAGCATCCGAGCTGGCGATCACGGCTGTCGCCGGTGATGTCAGCGATGACGACGACGTTGCGAAGATCGTCGACGCTGCCGGCGAACGCATCGACGGTCTGGCCAATGTTGCCGGCATCATGGACGACTTCTCCCCCATCCACGACGTCAAGGACGGCATCTGGGATGCCGTCATACGCGTCAACGTCACCGGCGTCATGAAGCTCACCCGTGCGGTCGTGAGGGTGATGCTGCCGCAGAAAGCCGGCAACGTCGTCAACGTCGGATCCGAGGCTGGTCTTCGCGGTTCGGCCGCCGGTGCCGCCTACACCGCTTCGAAGCATGCACTCAACGGGCTGACGAAGAACAGTGCGTTCATGTATGCCGAGGAGGGCCTGCGCTTCAATGCGGTGTGTCCCGGTGGTGTGGCCACCAGCATCGAGGTGAACTTCGGCTCTGAGTTCGCTGCCGCGCGCCTGCCGAAGTACTTCGGCCTCGCTCCGGGCCTGCCCTCGACCGCACAGCAGCAGGCAGCGCTCATCACCTATCTGCTCAGCGACGACTCCACCAACATCTCCGGGGCGATCATCGCCAGCGACGGCGGTTGGGCCGGCGTCTGAGCTCCTCCCCCGCACCTCGGGACAGCTGCCGCACCGCACTGGAGTGGCAGCCGTCTTGCCATCAGCATATGAGCGGCGAGCCGACTCAGCCCCGCCCGACCATCCGCACGACCGCCCGCCGCAGCTCTTCGACGATGATGAAGACGACCGCGCAGCCGATGACGAGCAGCCAGTGCTGGCCGTCAAGCGGCACCGTTGAGAACGCGGTGTTGAGAATCGGCAGATAGACCACAAGCAGCTGCAGCAGCAGGCCGGCGGCCAGCGCCAGCCACAGCCAATGATTGGTGAACAGGCCGGCGAACATCGTCGTGTGCGCATGCCGAACCGACAGCGTGTTCACCAGCTGCAGAACGACAAGCACGGTAAAGGCGACCGTCCGGCCGGTGGCCGCATCGTCAGCTCCGGCGATGAGCCCGCCGGGCAGGCACGCATCCAAGGCGAGCAGCGACAGCACCGCCATGACGAACCCGGTGCTGAGGATCCGCGCCCATTCGCGGCCGTCGAGCGCACGCTGATCGGGCCGGCGCGGCGGGTGTGTCATCACCCGCTCATCGACCGGATCGACGCCCAGCGCAAGCGCAGGGGTGGAGTCGGTGACAAGGTTGACCCACAGAATCTGCGTGGCCAACAGCGGCAGGATCACCGCACCGTCGGCCTGGACGAGGCCGAGCACAGAGGCGAAGACCACACCGCAGAAGACGGTGAACACCTCGCCCATGTTCGACGACAGCAGGTAGCGCAGCACCTTCTTGAGGTTGGAGTAGATGCCGCGACCCTGTTTGACGGCGGTGATGATCGAAGCGAAATTGTCATCGGCGAGGATCATCGTCGCCGCATCATGCGAGACCTGCGTGCCGGTGATGCCCATCGCCACGCCGATGTCGGCGCGCTTGAGCGCCGGTGCGTCGTTGACACCGTCGCCGGTCATCGCCACGACGTGACCGTGGTCCTGTAAGTGCTCGACGATCCGCAGCTTGTGGCTCGGGTCGACGCGAGCGAACACGGAGGTGGTCTCGACCGCCTCGGCGAACTGCGCGTCGGTCAGTTCGCTCAGCTGCGCGCCGGTGAGCGCCTTCGGGTCGTCGATGCCGAGGTCTGCGGCGATCCGCTCGGCCGTCAGCGGGTGGTCACCGGTGATCATGAGGACCCGGATCCCGGCCTGCTGGGCCTGCGCGATCGCCGCCTTCGCCTCGGGTCGGGGCGGGTCGATCATTGCAACCATGCCCACAAAGGTCAGCCCGTGCTCCATCTCCTCTCCCAGGCTCACCTCGGGATTCTCCCCCGCGCCCGAGGCGGCGGGCACCTCGCGCGCGGCCACGGCCAGTGTCCGGTAGGCCTCCCCGGCCAGTGCGGTGACCTCCTCATCGAGACGTTCGAGCACCTCGGGGGTGGCCTCGACGTCCCCTTCTGCCGTGCGCACGTGGGTGCAGCGGTCGAGCACCACGTCGGGTGCGCCCTTCATCACCAGCTGCCGGCTGTCACCGGTGTCGCCGGCGACGAGCACGGACATGCGCTTGCGCTCAGACGAGAACGGCAGCTCGTCGAAGCGGTGGGTCTGCGGGACGGCGATGCCGGCGTCAGCGCAGGCGAGGAGGAACGCAGCTTCGGTCGGGTCGCCGATCGGGCCATCGGCAGTCAGCCGGGCGTTCGAGGCGATCGAGCCGAGCTCCAGGGTCCCAGCGGCCTGAGGGTCGGAGATGTGGTGGCGGCCGTCGGCGGTGATGACCTGGTCGATCGTCATCTGGTTGAGCGTCAGGGTGCCGGTCTTGTCGGTGCACACGACGCCTGCCGAGCCGAGCGATTCGACGGCATCGAGCCGCTTGACGATCGCCTCGTGGGCGGCCATCCGGCGCACACCCATCGCGAGGATCACCGAGACAATCGCCGTCAGGCCCTCCGGCACGGCGGCCACCGCGAGGGAGACGCCGAGCAGCAGCACTGTCACCAGCGACGACACCGAATGATCGGCGGTGGTGAGGTAGACGGTGGCCATGACGGCCAGGGCGATGGCGATGACGGCGATCGTGAGCATCCTGCCGACTGCCGCCATCTCCTTCTGCAGGGGCGTGTCGGTCGATCCAGCCGTCGAGATCATCCCGGCGATCCGGCCGATCTCGCTGGCAGCACCGGTGCCGGTCACCACTGCGCGGGCACTGCCCTGGGTGATGGCGGTGCCGGAGTAGACCATCGGCAGCCGGTCCGCCAACGGCGTGTCGGCAGCAACGGCGTCGAGGGTCTTGTGCACGGGCACGGATTCGCCGGTCAGCGCGGCTTCGGCGACCATCAGCCGGCTGCCTGACAGCAGCCGGGCATCAGCGGGCACCGCATCCCCTTCGCCGAGATGGAGGATGTCGCCGGGGACGAGTTCGGCGGCGGCGATGACCTGGGTGCGCCCGCCGCGGGTGACCGTTGCTGTGGGGCTCGTCATGTGCTTGAGTGCAGCAACCGCATCGGCGGCCTTGAGCTCTTGGACCAGGCCGATGACGGTGTTGAGCACGACGACGGCGGCGATGACGATCGCGTCGATCGGCGCCCCGTGCCGGCCCTCGGCGATCCAGGCGATGACGGAGACGACGATGGCTGCCAGCAGCAGGTAGGTCAGCGGTTCGTTCAGCAGCCTGAGCACCCGCCGCCAGATCGGCTCTGCGGGCGCTGCGGCCAGCTCGTTGCGACCGCAGCGCTCGAGCCGCTCAGCGGCTGCGGCCTGCGTCAGTCCGGCGGTCGCCGAGGTGTCGAGTGCAGAGACGACGCCTGCGGCTGTGCGGGCGTGAGCATCACTGAGCGCACAGTCGTCAAGCAGGGAAGAGCTCATGGCCTGAGCTTAACCGCCCTGGGAGCTGAAGCGCCGCGGGAGGCCGGTGACCTTAGCCGAATGGGCGTCCTGGCAACCTGACCACTACGCAGAGGCGGCCATCTTCGAGACGCTCGATGCGTTTTGCGATTGGGCGGAGTATCGCAGCAGCCTCGGCGTGACCTCCCGGCCCGGCGAGAGCACCGGTTGAGCGCACCACGGGCGGTGCCGTCGCGTCATCGCCCTGTCGGGTTCAGCAGCTCGTGGCCGTGGGTGCGCAGCTCGTTGACAGTCGCGACTCCCGCTAGCTGCAGGGTACGGGTGAGCTGCGTGCGGAGGATGTCGATGACATGGGCGACTCCCGACTGGCCGGCGGCCGCGAGACCGTAGAGGTAGGGTCGGCCGATGAATGCCGCATCGGCGCCGAGGGCAAGAGCGACGGCGATGTCGGCGCCGTGTCGGATCCCGGAGTCGACGAGGATCGTGAACTCTTCCCCGGTCGCGGCCCGAACGAGTGGGACGAGGTCGAGGGGGACGACGCAGCGGTCAAGCTGCCGGCCGCCGTGGTTAGACAGGTGGACGCCGTCGACGCCGAGCTGCTGCGCCCGCAGTGCATCGGCAGCGCTGACGGGTCCTTTGAGGAGGAGCGGGCCGTCCCACAGCGACCGAATCCAGGCCAGCGTGTCCCAGTCCAGGCTCGGATCGAACTGCTGGGAGATGTTCTCAATCGTGTACCCGGCATCGGATCCGGCGACATTGGCGAATTCGATCATCGGGTGGGCGAGCATCTGCGTCCAGTACCGGGGCCGGCTGGCGATGTCGAGAAGCGCGCCAGGGGTCAGCTGCGGCGGGATGGTGAGGCCGTTGCGCACGTCCCGGCCGCGGAACCCGGAGACGTGGGTGTCAACAGCGACTTCGAGCACCCGGTAGCCCGCGGCTGCGGCACGTGCAATGAGTCCTGCGGTAAGGCCGCGGTCCTTCCACACGTAGAGCTGAAACCACCGGTCCGCCCGGCCGGCCGGCGGCACGGCGGCCAGATCCTCCAGCGATGTCGAGGCCATCGTCGAGAGCACATAGGGGATCCCCGCATCGGCGGCGGCACGAGCGACGGCGGGTTCACCAGCCGAGGCGATCATCTTGGTGTATCCGGTCGGCGCGAGCCCGAACGGCAAAGCGGACCGGCGGCCGAGGATCTCGGTGGGAAGGTCGACCTCGGCGACGTCGCGCAGCACCTGCGGCTGGAAACGCCACGCGGTATAGGCGCTTACGTTCTCCGCCAGCGTCACCTCGTCATCGGCTCCACCTGCGATGTAGTCGAAGACCGGCCGTGGCAGCGCTCGGCGGGCGGCCGCCTCGACGTCGGCGACCGTGTGGCAGCGGGCGCGGAAGCGCTGCACTCGGTTGAGCTCGGGACGCCCCATGCGCACCAGGCTCAGCGCCTCGGAGATCTTCATACCATCACCTGTCTTCGTCACTGTCGGCCGTCGCTGCCGCTGGGAGTCATCGCACAGACGCCGCCCGCGCTGGCGGGCCGGCGTCTGCTGTTCTCCCACACTAGCCGCGCAGGCAGCTGGCAGGCGCGGTGTTCCGAGATATCGGGCAGAGAACGCCCACCGGTACGTTTCGCAGTCCCCGTCCCTTGCCGTCTTGGCTGCAGTCGGCGGGAGGGAGTAAAGTACTGGTGTCGCCGCCCGGCGACGATGCCTTGGGGCTATAGCTCAGTTGGTAGAGCGTCTCGTTCGCAATGAGAAGGTCAGGGGTTCGATTCCCCTTAGCTCCACATTTGTGAAGTCTCGGGACATCGTTCACTCGATGTCCCGAGATTTCTTTTTGTTTTGGCGGCGATGTCTCGCGTCATCGTCCTCAGACACCTGCCTGAACCTGCAGCGCACCCCAGACATCAGCGCAGCGGCCATACGGGTGACGAAGAGCCGGCGTCGAGCTGCAACCAGGGCCTAGACGAAGATGGAAGTCCATGACTCAACCCGCAGACTGGCGCACGGGACACCGGACTGTCACCATGAGAAGAGATACCCACGACTCGACGACGCGGGCAGGGGACGCGGAACTGGGCCGGCTCGTAGCATGTCTGAGTTCAGCTCTGATCGGCGGGCATCCGCATCCGGAGGTGACTGGTATGGAACCGCGAATCCTCACTGTGGGGCATTCCACCCATCCCATCGACGAATTCGTCGCGCTGCTGCAGGACGCAGGAGTCGACTGCGTCGTCGACGTCCGCAAGCTCCCAGGGTCACGTCGCAACCCGCAGTTCAACGAGGAGAACCTCGCGCCGAGTCTTGAAGACGCAGGAATCGGATATCAGCGCGAAAAGCGCCTCGGCGGGCTGCGCAATGCCAGCCATTCCGTGGCTGACGAGACCAACGCCTTCTGGAACAACGCGAGCTTCCACCGGTACGCGGACTACGCGCTGAGCTCCCAGTTCGCCGACGGCCTGAAGGCACTCATCGGGCTCACCGGCCCCGATGCGCTGCCGGCGATCATGTGCTCAGAAGCCGTGTGGTGGCGCTGTCACCGCCGCATCATCGCCGACCACCTTCTCGCCCGCAACCTGCCGGTCTCGCATCTCATGCCCGACGGGCGACTGACCCCGGCCACCCTCACGAAAGGCGCACGGGTCGACGACGACGGAACCGTCACCTACCCCTGAGACGAACGCGCGGTGGCGGTGTCGTCGTCGGTGCCTGCACGCATGATCTCCTCATACGCCGCCTGATCAGTGGCGCCTTCGGTCGAGAAGACGAGGACGACATCGTCGCTGGTGAGACCGAGTGCGTGACGATGCGCGAGCAGCCCGGCGAGCCCGGCCGCGCCGCTCTCACCAGAGACCACACCATCGCGAGCGAGCAGCCGCATCGCCTCGCGGGCATCGTCGTCGGTGGCGGTGGCGAAGGCGTCGAAGCCGTGCTGCATATCCGGCCAGGCGATCTGCGAGGGCGTGCCGCAGTTGAGTCCGGCCATGATCGAGGTCTGCGGGCCGGGGATCTCCGTGAGCTCCCCGCGCTCGATGCTCACCGTCACGCAGTCGGCCAGCGTGGGTTCGACACCGATGAGGCGCGGTCCCTGCGGGCGGGCGAAACCGCGCACCACTGCCGCAGCGAACGCGCCCACACCGATCTGGGCGGCGATGACAGTCGGCTCATCGGCCTCACCGGCGGCGATCGCCTCGTGGACTTCGGCCATCATCGTCGAGTACCCGTCGATGACCCAGGCCGGTGGTTCGGTATATCCCTCCCACGAGGTATCGGAGACCACGAGCACATCAGGTCCGGCGACCTCAGCGCTGCAGCGGATCGCATCGTCGTAGCCGCCGTCGACCACCTCGACTGCGGCTCCTTCGGACCCGATGGCGGCGATGCGTTCGGCGACCATGTCGGCTGGGACGAAGATGCGCGCCGACAGCCCGAGCAGACGCGCCATGATCGCCACGGCCCGGCCATGATTGCCATCCGTCGCAGCAGCAAGCTGCAGCGGCCGGCCGGTCTGCTCGACCGCCGCGAACAGTGTGGCGCGCAGCAGCGCGAAGTCCGCCACCTCGGCGATCTCCACGCCGAGCCAGTCCGCGAGCACCCGGCAGGTCGCCCACGACGCGCCGAGAATCTTGAACGACGGCGTGCCGATCCGCTCCGACTCATCCTTGAGCCAGACGGCGCGCACCCCGAGCGCCTCGGCAGCCGCCGGCAGCGAACGCAGCGGAGTGGGCGCGTACCCGGGCAGCGACTGATGGAAGGCGCGCGGCACCACGGCGCCGGCGTCTGCGGGCGGGGCCACCGCCTCGGGCGCGGCGAAGGGATTCGTCACGAGACGGCGGGTGGTCATGGGCGGCTCCTGGGTCGGTGCGGATGTTCCCGCCAGCTTAGCCACCGCCGAGGCGGTGGTGGGCGCCTGCCCGGTCAGCGGTCGTCGAGCACCTCACGCGGTGGGGATGCCGGCCGGTCGGCAAGCGCCGGGGCGTCGGCTGTGCGGCCGCCGCCGCGTTGGGCGGCTGCACCGGCGACGATGACACAGGCGATGCCGATCAGCTGCATGACGGTGGGCGTCTGGGCGAGGATGAGCAGACCCATGAGCACGCCGAATGCCGGTTCGATCGACAGCAACGTGCCGAAGGCGGTGTGGGTCATCCGGCGCAGGGCGAGGAGTTCGAGGCCGAAGGCGATGACCGGGGTGATGAGGGCGATGCCGGCCGCGGCTGGCAGCACCCACCAGACGAGTTCACCGCCGATGACCTGCGGCAGCCCGAGCGGCAGGGTCGCCAATGCGGCGATCGGGATGGTCAGTGACAGACCGCTGATGCCGGCGAAGCGGTCGCCGATGTGCTGGGTGAACACGTTGTACAGGCCCCAGCAGGCACCGGCGGCCAGTGCGAAGCCGACTCCGGCCAGGTCGATGGTGCCGTGCCACGGTTCGGCCAGCAGGATCACCCCGGCGAAGGCGATGAGCGGCCAGATGAGTGCGCGGCGGCGCGGGCTCATGAGACCGGCGACCGTGAGCGGGCCGAGGAGCTCGATGGCGACGGCGGTGCCGAGCGGGATGCGTGCCACAGCGGCTACGAAGAACGTCGTCATGAAGCTGGTGACGATGCCGAGGACGAGCAGGGCCGGCAGGTGGCGCAGCCGCAGGCTGCGCAGTGCAGGGCGGGCGATGAGCCACAGGAACACGATGCCGAAGCTCATCCGCAGCCACGCCGTGCCGGCCGGACCCACCTGGGCGACGACCGGTACGGACAGTGCATTGGAGACCTGCACGGCGAGCATCGCCGCGACTGCCATCGTCCACGGCGGCACCGCTGCCGGCACGGCGGCCTGCCGTCTGCTCACGGCTGCAGGAAACCGGTCAGGGCTGCCTTCGGTGGCGTCGTCTCAGACATGGCGGGATCCTCTCGGTCGCCAGCGCTGCGCAGCTGAGCGCCATGCCGGGTTCGCCGTGCATCGTAATGCAACCCGCCACCACCGGCGCGGCGCGGCTCAGGTGCCGGGATGCTGGGAGCCGGGCAGGCCTCGGGCGCGGTGCGCAGGTTCCCGGGTGCCGGGACTCCGGCGCACCTCGGGCACGGTGCTCACAAGGCGAGGGCGTCGAACAGGATCGGATACAGCGGCATCTGGAGCACACCGATGAGCAGGAAGATCGCAGTGGCGACGAAGCCGAGCACCATCGCCGCGGTGGCGAACCGACGGCCCCGGCGGTGCTGCCGCAACCCGAAGAGTGCGACGGCGAGCGCGATCACGAAACCGAGCAGCTGGCCGACGAGCGCCGTCCACAGGATGATCCAGTTGAAACGGTATTCCGGTTCGGGTCCGAAGACGCCGTCGAGCGTATGGGTCATCGTGACCCCGAGGCCGAGGTAGCCTACGGTTGCCAGGCCGCCGGCAAGCGCCAGGAACGACCAGGCCAGCACCGCGATGCCGGCAGGGAACCACAGCGTCATCCTCGGCTTCGGCGGGGGTGCGGGGGTCGCGAGTCCGGCTGGGGCGGCCGATGTGTGCCGGCCTGCTCGGGCGGGTGATGGTGGACGGGGTGGTGGAGCGGGTGGCAAGTTCAGAGGTTCTCCCGTGTGTCGGCGCCGGGCCGGCAGGCACCCACTTCGAGGATCTCTGCGAGGAGCCGGGAGGTCAGAGACGGAGGGGCCATGGTCATGGTGATGCCTTTCCCGCGATGGTCCCTGCCGCGCAGGCAGCAGGTGGCTTCAGGATACGTCAACGGCAGGCAGAAGTCTCTCGAGTCGGGTCAATCGTGATGCTTCCGGTGCGCGGGCGGCGTGGCACAGCGGATAGCGGCGCTACGGCAGTGCGAGACTGCAGCAGCGGATGCATCGGATGCTGAGTTAGAGCTTCTCGGCGTTCATCACCCAGTGCGAACCGTCGAAACCGTCAACAAGAAGCGTCACTGCGAGCAGTCCGTGACGGGCGTCGACGACCCAATTCGGCTTCAACACCGCCCGCGGCTCCGCCGGGAAGAGGTCGAAGTTCATCCCCAGACGAAAGCGTTTGCGCAGGGCGGTGGCGACCAGCTGACGCGCCTTGTCCGCTGTATTGGTCCCCGGCCCTGACATATGGGCCTGGCACGGTGAGGGCACATCGACGCCGTTGATAGGGATGCTGGAGATGAGACTGGTTCCGCTCTTCGCATCCACCATGACCGACACGGTCGAACCGTCGGATTCCGCCTCGTGCTGTGGTGTGGACTTCTCGCGCCACAGCTCGGAGATCCGGAAGCGAGGTCCTCGTGTGCGCCGAGCTCTGACGTCGACTGACCAGAATGGGTGGTGCACCAGCGTCGCTGCGGCTGCGCCTCCGCCGATCTTCCGGCGCACGATGTCCTCGGCTTCGAACTGCGTGATCGTCGGGTTGAGTCGGAGGGCCGTACATGCGGCACCCTGCGGGTCCGGCGCCTCGGCACGGGGTGCTCCCGGAGCCGAGGCGCCCTGGCCCGTGTGCCGGTATGAGGACTTTGGACTACTCATGAGTCTTCCGCGCACCTTGGCTGTCTGCTGCAGTGCTCTCCGAGGCAACACTGCCGGTGGCCGGAGCGCTGAGCTGTTCGTCGGCGACCGGCAGCTGAGCTGCGAGGACGTTGTTCTGACCCATCGCCAGCCGAGCCGGAATCGGCCCGACCTTCGCTGTCTCGACGAGCACCTCGCGGATGTGTTCGGGAACCGGGTTCGTCTTCTGCGTCGCCAGCGACACGACGACGAGGGTGAGGGCCGAGATGACGACACTGGCCATCGGGTCGACCGCAGTCAGGTCCGTCAGACCGCCGAGCTCCCAGACGATCGGCACGATCGTGCCGACGATCATCGAGGCGATCGCACCGGCGGTGTTCGCCTTCTTCCACCAGACAGCCGCAACGTAGGCGGGCACGAATGCGGTGCCGAGGATGGTCGTGGCGAACAGCACGACGTCGGCGATTCCCGGTGCCCGGGTTGTGGCGATGATGTATCCCAGGGCCGCGAAGGCCAGCACGGTGATCCGCGAGACCCATACCGACTGCTTCTCCGTCATGGACGGGTTGATGAAGCGCTTGAAGAGATCATGCGAGGCGATCGTGCCGGTCTGCAGCAGCAGTGCGTCGGCGGTCGACATGATCGCGGCCATGATGGCAGCCATCACGATGCCGACGGCGAAGTTCGGCAGCACGAGCTCTGCCACGCCGAAGACCGCCATCTCCGGGTTCGCCAGGTTCGGCAGCAGCACCAGCGCCATGACACCGACGAGGTAGGGCGCCGGGACGAAGAGCAGGTTGAACCCCGTCGAGTACAGCGCTGCGGTGCGGGCGACCGAGGGCTTCTTCATCGCCATATGGCTGACGTTGACGTGCGGGTAGCCCATGTAGCCGATCGAGAAGATCAGCAGCGCACCGATGACGAGTCCCCATTTGACTGATTCGAAGCCGTCGGGGCCCCACATCGTCAGGAGGTTCGGATTGATCTCAGCGACTGCGTCGTTTCCGGCAGTCAGTCCGCCGACGGCGATGAGCGTGCCGATGAGGATCCACAGCATGCCGATGACCATGACGATCGCCTGCACGAAGTCGGTGTAGGCCACAGCGAGGTAGCCGCCGAGGAACGTGTAGAGCACGATGACGCCGATCGCCACGAGCATCGCCCACTGGAAGGGGATGCCGGTCACCATCTCCAGGCCCTGACCGCCGGCGATGAACTGCGAGAGCACGTACATGAACATGCAGCCGAGGCCGATGGGTGCTGCGATGGCACGCGTCCAGGCCGACGGGTAGCGGTGCTCGAGGTATTCGATCGAGGTGAGCGAGCCGAGCATCTGCGACAGTTTGCGCATCCGCCGGCCGAGGACCGAAAGGTTGAGCACGCCGCCGCCGATGTCGCCCATGGCGTACCAGAGACCGAAGTAGCCGTTGGTGTAGCCGAGCGAGCCTGCACCCTGGAACATGTAGCCCGACATCGACGATGACTGCAGACGCAGGGCGGTGACCGCCGGGCCGAGGCTGCGCCCGCCGAGCAGGAAGCCCTCTTCGTCCTTCGAGCCGGCGCGCACCGACCACAGACCGATCCCGGCCATCGCGACGAAGTAGATGATGAGGAAGACGACTTCGATGCTCATGAGACACCTCCGGCGGCTGGACGCGCACCGGGTGCGGCATCATCGGCGTCATCGGGCAGCTCGACATCCTCCCGGCTCCAGCCGCGGGTGCTGAAGAAGAAGATGAGCGTGTAGGCGGTCCACAGCAGTGGGATGCCGACAATGATGAGGATTGTCGCCATTGGCAAACCGAACATCGGGTTCCTTCCGTCTCAAGGTCTGAGGTCAGACGAGTGTGTCACTCGTGCCCATGCGCTGTCTTCGGCATGTGACTGAAGACCGTGGGCCATCGGCTCATGTCTCTTGGTCATGTCCCAGTCACGCACAGACTGTCGAGGGATATCAATGGATCCGCTCGACGTATTCGTCCGCTATGTCGAGGGCGCGGTCGATGATGAGCAGGCCTTCGAGCACCTCGTCATCGGGGGTATTGAGCGGTGGGACGACGTGGATGCGGTTGAAGTTGGTGAACGGCAGGACGCCGTTCCTCTTGATCTCCGCGGTCACGCGGTCCATCGCCTCTGACGAGCCGCCGTAGGGAGCCAGCGGTTCACGTGTCTCGGCATTCGCCACCAGCTCTAGGGCCCAGAAGCAGCCCATGCCGCGGACTTCGCCGACGGACGGGTGGTTGGCTTCGATCTTCTCCAGGTACGGGCCGATGACTTCTGCTCCGAGCCGCTTGGCGTTCTCCACCATCGCTTCGTCGCGCATGGCGTTGATGGTGGCGACCGCGGCCGCTGTGGCGAGCGGGTGTCCGGAGTAGGTGAGCCCGCCGGGGTATGGGCGTTCGGCGAAGGTCTGGCGGATCTCGTCGGAGATGATGACGCCGCCGAGGGGTACGTAACCTGAGTTCACGCCCTTGGCGAAGGTGATGAGATCCGGTGTCACTCCCCAGTGGTCGATGGCGAACCATTCGCCGGCGCGGCCGAATCCGGCCATCACCTCGTCGGCGATGTACATGATCCCGTATCTGCGGGTCAGCTCCCGGACGCCTGCGAGGTACCCGGGTGGCGGTGCGTAGATGCCGGCGGTGCCGGGAATCGACTCGAGCATGACGGCGGCGATGTTCTGCGGCCCTTCGAGCACGATCATGTCTTCGAGGTGGCGCAGGGCGCGTTCGGTCTCTTCGGTCTCGTCGGCTGAGCCGAAGTACGAACGGTACGTGTAGGCCGGCATGAAGTGGACGACGCCTGCACCTGGGGTGTCGTTGGCGAAGCGGCGCGGGTCGCCGGTGAGGTTGACCGCCAGTGTGGTGCCGCCGTGGAAGCTGCGGTAGGCGGTGAGCACCTTCTGACGGCCGGTGTGCAGGCGGGCCATGCGCACAGCATGCTCGTTCGCGTCAGCACCGCCGTTGGTGAAGAACACGCTGTTGAGCCCCTCGGGCGCCAATTCGCTAATGAGCCGGGCGGCCTCGGAGCGGGCATCGTTCGCGTGCGAGGGTGCGATCGTGCACAGGCGGGCTGCCTGATCCTGGATCGCCTTGACGACCGTCGGATGCTGGTGGCCGATGTTGGTGTTGACCAGCTGCGAGGAGAAGTCGATGTACTCGTTGCCATCGGCATCCCACAGCCGGGATCCCTGTGCGGTCACGACTGCCATCGGGTCGATCTTGTCCTGGGCGGACCACGAATGGAAGACGTGCTTGCGGTCGAGTTCCTTGCCGCGCCGGGCCCGGTCCAGATCGTCCTGGGTGTACGGACGGCTGCCGGCCTCCTGCGTCTGGTCGCTCGCGGCGAGGTTCTGGTCTGTCATGGTTCTCTCCTTTGAAGCTGCTGGCTGGGTGTCCGGCGCGGTGATCAGCCGTTGGTCGGGAATCCCAGGTTGATGCCGAGCTGGCTTGGGTCCTGCCAGCGCTTGGTGATGACCTTGCCGCGGGTGAAGAAGTGCACGCCCTCAGCTCCGTGTGCGTGGGTGTCGCCGAACAGGGAGTTCTTCCAGCCGCCGAAGCTGTAGTAAGCCATCGGCACTGGGATCGGCACATTCACGCCGACCATTCCGACCTGGACTTCGTTCTCGAATCGGCGGGCCGCCCCGCCGTTGTTGGTGAAGATGGCGGTGCCGTTGCCGTACTTGTTGTCGTTGATGAGGGCCAGGCCCTCGTCGTAGGACTTCACGCGCACGACGCTGAGGACGGGCCCGAAGATCTCGTCCTGGTAGATCGACATGTCCGGTGAGACGTTGTCGAACAGGGTCGGGTTGAGGAAGGCATCGGCGGAGTCGGCGTCGACGTCGCCTTCGCGCCCGTCGACGACGAGGGTTGCTCCAGCCTCCACACCGGCGTCGATGTAGCCGGCGACCTTGTTGCGGTGCTCGACGGTGACCAGCGGGCCCATGTCGGTGCCGCGGGTGCCGTCGCCGACCTTCAGGGAGCGGGTGCGCTCGGCGATCTTGGAGACCAGCTCATCGGCGATGTCCTCGACTGCCACCACGACCGAGATCGCCATGCACCGTTCGCCGGCTGCGCCGTATCCGGCGTTGACGGCGGCGTCGGCGGTGATGTCGAGGTCAGCATCGGGCAGCACGAGCATGTGGTTCTTCGCGCCGCCGAGCGCCTGCACGCGCTTGCCGTGGGAGGTCGCAGTCTCGTAGACGTACTTGGCGATCGGAGTCGAACCGACGAACGACACAGATGCCACGCGCTCATCGCTGAGGAGCGTGTCGACGGATTCCTTGCCGCCGTGCACGACGTTGAAGACGCCGTCGGGCAGTCCTGCTTCCTTCCACAGTTCGGCCATCCAGTTCGCAGCCGAGGGATCCTTCTCTGAGGGCTTGAGGACGACGGTGTTGCCGGCGGCGATGGCCACGGGGAAGAACCACATCGGCACCATGGCGGGGAAGTTGAACGGCGAGATGATCGCAGACACGCCGACGGGCTGGCGCACCGAGTGCACGTCGACGGCAGCCGAGGCGTTCTCCGTGTGGCCGCCTTTGAGCAGGTGCGGCATGCCGCAGGCGAACTCGACGACCTCCTGGCCGCGGCTGATCTCACCGAGCGCGTCGGCGAGCACCTTGCCCTGTTCGGCGGTGATGATCTCGGCGAGCTCCTCCTTGCGCGCGTTGAGCAGCTCCCGGAAGGCGAACAGCACTGCGGTTCGCTTCGACAGCGAGGTGTCCCGCCACGCAGGGAACGCGTCACTGGCGGCGGCGATCGCCTGCTGCGTCCGCTCGGTGTCAGCCAGGGGCACGCGGCCTGAGACGACGCCCGTTGCCGGGTTGACGATGTCAGCGGTGCGCACGCTGTCGCCTTCGGTCACCGCGCTGCCGTTGATCCAATGTGCCAGAGTCTCCATCGAAACCTCTCCCTGATGTGAAGATGCGGGGTGCTGCGAACCGACGACACCGGCGTGATCGACCCCACAATGCTGGACGCCAGTATCACGCGCCCAGCCGCCTTGCGCACTGAACGCTCTGTCAACTTCGCATTCAAATCCATGACAGACTGTAAACTGGCGGCATGTGCGCACACCTGTCCTGTCAGCAGAGCCCGAGGTGAGCCCGGTGATCGGGACGGGCCGGGAGGGCGTCACCGTCCGCACGGTGCTCTCGGTGCCCGAGCTTGAGCGAACGCAGCTGACCGTCCTCTCCGGTGAGGACCGGCTTGACGCGGCAGTGCGGTGGGTCCACATCGCTGAGACCGAGGACGTCGCCTCCCTCCTGGAAGGCGGGGAGTTCCTGCTGTCGAGCGGACCGGCGTTCCGGCTCAACGTCGATCGCACCCGCGCGTTCCTCCTGCGTCTGGAGAAGGCCGGCGCAGCGGCGTTCGCAGTCGAGATCGTCACAGAGGGCGATGAACCGGACGCGGCGTCGCTCGAGGTGCTGCGCGCAGCGAGCGTCGGCCTCCAGATCCCCGTCATCGCGCTGACAGAACGGGTCCGGTTCGCCCGCATCACCCAGGCAGCCCACCGCCTGCTCATCGCCGAACACCTCGAGTGGATCGAACGCACTCGCGAAGTGCATGAGGTGTTCACCGAGCTCAGCATCAGCGGGGCGGACGAGGCGAAGATCGTCGAGACGACCAGCGACCTGCTCAACACCTCAGTCGTCCTCGAAGACGCCGCCCATCGCATCCTGAGTTTCGAGCTGCGCGACATGACCGAGGACGAGGTCTTCGACGACTGGCCACTGCACAGCGGCCGGGCGGTGCCCGTCGGGATGAAGCAGAACCGGTGGGGCAGACTCGCCGCACCCTTCGCAGACCCGGCCGACCGCTACGCCGCCGAGGTGCTCGAGCGCGCCGGCCAGGCCATCACCCTCGTGCGGATGGCGACCCAGCATCAGCGGGACCTGCTGCTCGACGCCACCGACCGCTTCCTCGGCGAGCTTTCGACGCACACGCAGATGACAGACCAGGTCGCTGCGCTGCGATCGCAGCGATACGGAATGAGCCGATCGGAGGCATACGCCGCCGTGGCGCTGCACACGGCCGACGTCTCGGATGCCGCTGGAGTCGATCTCTCCGATTACCAGCTCGAAGAGCGCCGCATCCGCAGCGAGCTCATCGCCGTCAGCCGAAGCCTGGGCCTCTCCGCTCTGACCGGCACATGGCGCTACGGCACCGTCGTCGCCCTGGTGGGCTTCCCCACCGATGCAGTGGATGCGCCCCTCAGCGAGCTCAGCCGTACCTTGTCAGTCAATCTGAACCGGTCGATCACGATCGGAGTGGGCCCACCACGCAACGGAGTCCTCGCCGCGGGCAGGGATCTGGAGACAGCGGTCGAGACTGCCCGGATCGCCGCAGGGATGTCGGTGCGCGAGCGGCCCTTCTACCGGTTCGCCGATCTGCGGCTCAACGGCCTCATCGCCGGCCTGGCCGATGATGCGCGGATGCGCGTCTTCGCCGAAAGCGAGCTGGCACCGCTGCTCGGCGCCGGCGCAGACGCGTCTTCGGCACCTGACCATGCGGCACTCGACTTCCTCCAGACCTATGTGTTGGCTGCTGGGAACAAGACCGAGGTGGCAACCAAGCTGGGCATCAGCCGCCCAGTCGTCTATGACCGCGCTCGGCGCCTGGAGAAGCGACTCGGCGTCTCGCTCGCAGATGCCGAATCCCGCGCTGCGCTGCTGATGGCGCTGCTGTGGTGGCGCTCACAGAACTAGGGAGCAACTCCCCCGGTAGCGCGTCCTCCGCATGCGGTAACCGTCTTGCCTCAAGCGAGATTCCCAGGCGCTCCGCTGAACCCACCGGCACCCCGGACGGAAAGCCTCCCGGACTCCGGTATAGCCACCAGTGGCAGCTGATGCAGGGAAGGATCGGAACAATTTCCAGCAAAACTCTTGACTATTAGAACATATCACCGAATAATAGATTCATGAAGATGGTGAAGCGAGCGTACAAATTCCGCTTCTACCCGAGTCCTAAGCAGGCGCAACTGCTCAATCAGACTTTCGGGTGCGTGCGCCTCGTCTTCAATCTGGCTCTACAAGCGCGGACAGCGGCATCGGAGTCAAACCGATGCAATCTAAGCTATGCGGATACTTCTGCGATGTTGACTCAATGGAAGCGGAGCAGAGAGCTTGCGTTCCTCAACGAGGTTTCCTCGGTGCCTCTCCAACAGTCGCTGCGGCATCTTGATTCCGGCTTCAAGCGATTCTGGAAGAGGCAAAGTGCCTACCCTCGATTCAAGTCCAAGCGCAGGTCGAAAGCGAGTGCCGAGTTCACCGTCTCAGCGTTCCGCTGGGATGACAAGCAGCTTCGACTGGCGAAAATGGCTGAGCCCTTGGACATTGTGTGGTCTCGCTCGCTGCCAGCCAACGCCGTTCCGTCAACGGTGACAGTGTCGCGTGATCGCGCTGATCGTTGGTTCGTATCGAACTTGGTAGACGAGACGCTCGCAGAGCCACCAGCCGCTAAGAGCAATGCAGTCGGTATAGACCTAGGCTTAGAATCTCTAGCGGTACTGTCAACCGGAGAGAAGATTGACAATCCTCGCCATGAACGCAGAGATCGAACTCGCCTGATCCGGGCCCAAAGACGCCTAGCGCGCAAGCAAAAGGGGTCAGCCAACTTTTCCAAGGCAAGAGTAAAGGTCGCGCGCATTTACGCTGTGATTGCTGATCGCCGTCGAGACCATTTGCACAAACTCACCACTCGACTCGTCCGCGAGAACCAAACGGTCGTGATCGAAAACCTGTCAATTCAACGGCTGAGGGCCAAGGGAGGGAGACGGAAGACGGGCTTGAACCGCACAATGTCAGATGCGTCATGGGGAGCGCTGCGATCCATGCTGGAATACAAGTCTCGATGGCATGACAGGAACTTAATTGTCATCGATCCGTGGTTCCCATCGACGCAGTTGTGCTCCCAGTGCGGTGCAGTTACTGGTCCTAAGAGTCTTGATGTGAGGGCGTGGACGTGTGCCTGCGGCACACACCACGACCGCGACGTCAACGCCGCAACGAACATACTGGCTGCGGGGCTCGCAGTCACCGTCTGTGGAGATGGAAGAAGACTTGTTCGCGGTCACGCGTGAACGAGCATCCGCCTGTGAAGCAGAAAGATCCGGATAGCGATATCCGGAAGCCGGCAGTGATGACCGGAGGATGCCAAGTGGTACGACTGGATGGCCAGCGCCTTCCTGATCAATCGTGGTGCTGAAACCGCGAAGCATCGTGGGTGCGTTCACCGCCGGTGACACAGTATGGAGCGCTTGCGACTGCCGCTGGCGTACCCTGAATCTATGAACTCGACAGACAGCTCAGCCGGAGATTCCCGCGCCTCCGAGCCCGGTGCGGACTCTGCGCTCGTGCGTGGGCTGCGGGTGCTCACCCACGTTGCCGAAGGCGGAGAGGTCAGTGCCCAGGATGTCTCCGCAGAGCTCGGCTTGCCGCTGTCGACGACGTACCGCTACCTCAAAACGCTCACCGACTTCGACCTCATCGAAAAGCAGCACGGCCGATTCGTGCCCGGTTGGCGGCTCTCGGCCTGGTCCGGCCAGGACATCACCCGCACCCGGCTCGTCGAAGTCGGCCACTCCTTCCTGCAGGGTCTGACGAACCGCACCGGCAAGGTCTCGGTGCTCACCGTGCGCGCCGGGCACAATGCCGTGTGTCTGCGGCAGGTCTCCCCCAGCGCCGATACTGGTATCTCGTTTCGCATCAACCAGGTGCTGCCGATCTACCGCGGCGCCGGCCAGCGCGTGCTGCTCGCCTACGCGCCGCCTGCTGTCATTGAAGGCGCGCTGCGGGCTGTCAGCGCTGATGCCGCCGATGATCACGCGCTCGCCCGCCGTCAACACCTCATTGCCGACCTCAAGGACATCCGCGCCCGCGGGGTCGCTGTCTCCCACGGCGAGCTCATCGACAGCGCCATCGCCGTGGCCGCGCCCGTTCGCGTCGGCGGGGAGGTCATCTGCTCGCTGGCCGTGGCCGGACGCGCCGACCGGGTGCCGGCGAACCTCGTGAAGTCGCTGACGCCGGTCCTCACCTCGGCAGCCGAAGAACTCGGTGCCGAACTCTCCGCGTAATCCGCACCTCGCCTGCTCCGCCGCCCTGCCGACTGCCTTCCCAGCCCATGAGATTGGCGCGGGCGCCACGCCTCGGAGACGGCTACCGTGAGGGAAGACACAGCCGGCAGCACACGGCAGCCTGCCGCCGGCTGCCGCCTGACCGCACTCACTCCCGGAGGTTCCGATGACGGCCCTCACCACGACCACGCTGACCGATGACCCGTACTCACCCGAGGTGCTGCGCGACCCGTACCCGTTCCTCACTCGCCTGCGCGAGGCCGGACCGGCCGCGTGGCTGAGCATGTACGACGTGCACGCCTTCGGCCGGGATGCCGAGGTGCGCGAGATCCTTGAGGACTGGGAGACCTACATCTCCGGAGCCGGGGTGGGGATCGTCAACATCCACCACAACCCGCCGCTGCGCAAGCCGGGCATCCTCGAAGTCGATCCGCCCATCCACACGCGCATGCGCGAGGCCATGACCGGGGTCATCAATCCCCGCAGGCTGCGCCCGCTGCGCAAGGGCTTCGCCACCTACGCCAAGACCGTGCTCGACGATGTGCTCACCGGCGACTGCGCCTTCGACGCCGCCGAGGTGGCCGAACGGTTCGTGCTGCGGGTCTTCGGCGACGCGGTCGGCATCCCACGCGAGGGCCGGGCGGAGAACCTGCCGGTCCAGGGAGCTGCGAACTTCGCGACCTTCGGCCCGCAGAACGACGTGGCCCGGGCCCATATCGAAGCCGCGGAGGGCACATATGACTGGGTGCTGGAGAACTGCGCTCGCGAGGTGCTCAACACCTCGGGAATGGGCGCCCAGATCTGGGAGTTCGCCGACGCCGGCACAATCGATGCAGATGAGGCCACACTGCTGGTGCGCGCGATGCTCTCAGCCGGGCTCGACACGACGATCTTCGCAATCACCAACACCCTCAATGCGCTGGCCCAACACCCTGACCAGTACGCCCGCGTCCACGCCGACCCAAGCCTGGCGAAGTACGCGATCGACGAGGCGTTCAGGTGGGACTCGCCTTTCCAGTCCTTCTACCGCACCACAAGCCGGGACACGACGATCGGCGGAGTCGACCTGCCGGCCGAGACGAAGGTCCTCGTCTTCCCCGGCTCGGCCAATCGCGATGAGTCGAAGTGGGGTCCTGATGCACATGAGTTCCGTATCGACCGGGATGCCAGCGGGCACCTGACCTTCGGCATGGGCATCCACCAGTGCGTCGGCCAGCCGATCTCGCGGATGGAGATGGATGCGTTCTTCTCCGCCTTCTGCGCCCGGGTCGCTCACCTCGAACCGACCGCCGAGCCCGAGCCGCTCATCCACACCACACTGCGCTCCTACACCTCGGTGCCGCTGAAAGCGACACCTGCCTAAGCCGCACGGCCACCGCGGCGCCAGGCCCTCTGGGCACTGCGACCCTCTGGGCACCGTCACCGCCGCCGCCCGGACACTGCCGGCGCACCACTCCATCTGACCGTCCGATCTGCGAGGAGACCCGCATATGACCGCACATCCGCACTCGAACCTGCACCACGCCACTGCTCCGCTGCCCGGCCAGCCGGCCGCGACCGAGGAGTTCGACGGCCCGGTACTCACCCTCGGCGAATCCGATCTGAGCCTGGCCGACATGGTCGACGTCGCCCGGCACCGCCGCCGCATCACCCTCGCCCCGGCCGCCCAGGAGGCCTGCCGGGAGTCACGCGCCTGGCTCGATGATGTCATCGACCGGATGAAGGCCGGTGAGGACGTCGAGGCGATCTACTCGGTCAACACCGGTTTCGGCTCCCTGGCCGGCCGGCAGGCGTTTCCCAGTGCCGCTGATGCCGCTGAGCTCTCCCGCCGGCTCATCCTCGCCGACGCCTCAGGCATCGGCCGGCTCGTCGACGAAGAGGTCGTGCGGGCCACGATGCTCATCCGCATCCAGTCGCTCATCGCCGGACATTCGGCGATCTCCTGGCCGCTCGTCGAGGGGCTCGTCGCGATGCTGAATCACGACGTGTGGCCAGCGGTACCCGAATACGGTTCGCTCGGCGCTTCCGGAGACCTCATCCCGCTGGCCCACATCGCCCTTGTCCTCACCGGCCCGCCGACCGGGGAGGACAAGCCCGAGGATTCCGGTGAGGCAGTGCTTGACGGGCAGATCGTGCCCGGCACCGAGGCGATGGCGGCAGCGGGCATCGACCGGGTGCCGGTCGGCGCCAAGGACGGCCTCGCACTGCTGAATGGCACGTCGTTCTCCCTTGCTCAGACCGCGCTCGCGGCCTGGGATGCGACGACCCTGCTGGAGACCGCGCAGGTGACCGCGTCGATGACGATCGAGGCGCTGCTGGGCTTCGGTGATGCGTTCATCGACGAGCTGCACACCGTACGCAGGCAGCCCGGCCAGATCGCCGTCGCCGCCCGGATGCGGGAGCTCATGGCCGACTCGCAGCTCATCACCGGCAGCCGGGCTGCCGACCCGGACCGGCAACCGCCGCAGGATGCGTACTCGCTGCGCTGTGTGCCACAGGTGTTCGGCCCGGTCGCCGACACGCTCGAGTTCACCATCGGGATCATCGAACGCGAACTCAACGCTGCAACCGACAACCCGCTCGTCTTCCCGCAGCTGCCGCGCCCACTCAAGGCCGTCTCCGGCGGGAACTTCCACGCCGAATACGTCGCTTTCGCCGCCGATTTCCTCTCGATCGCGGTCACCGAGGTCGGCAACATCACCGAACGGCGGATCTTCCGCCTCGACGACGGAACGCTGAACCGCGGTCTGCCCGACATGCTCGTCGACTCCGCGCAGGTCGGCCTCGACTGCGGGTTCATGCTGCCGCAGTATCTGGCCGCGGCCCTCGTCTCCGACTGCAAGACCCTTGCCCATCCGGATGCCGTCGATTCGATCCCGACATCTGCGAACCAAGAGGACCACGTCTCGATGGCCAACAACGCCGGGCGTCACCTGCGCCAGATCGTGGCCAATATCGAGGCCGTCGTCGGCATCGAACTCCTCATGGCCGTCCAGGCCCTCGAGCTGCGCGTAGCCGCCGGGCGCCCCGACGGCCGGCCCGTGACCCGCGAGGAGATCTCGTCTGCCGGCCGGCGCGTCATCGACATGCTGCGCTCGACGACCGACACGCAGGGCCGCACGATCGCTCACCTGACCCAGGACGTCGTGCTCTACCCGCAGGTCCGCACCGCCACTGCCCTCGTCAAGGATGGGGCTGTCGTACGCGCCGCCGATGCTCAGGCGGCACGCTGAGACCTGTGCTGAGCCCGGCATTCAGTCTCGGGCTGTCTCCTGCCAGCAGCGGGGAGCGGAATCCTCAGCTGCCAGCCTGGTGACCGGATACGATGGACTGTCGCCTGCCGCGCTGCGCACACCAGTCGCACGGCGCGCACCGGCGCACCAGAACCCACGGCTGAGAGAAGGAGCGCGCTGCCTCCAATGACCGCCCAGAGCACGCCGTTTCGCACCAGCCGGGGCCTTGATGCGCTCGCGCTGGTCTGCCTCGTGCTCATCGCCGCGAGTCTGCGCCCAGCGGCCACGTCGCTGGGCCCAGTGCTGGCCGAGGTCACCGACGCCTTCGGCCTGACGGCCTGGCAGTCCGGGCTGCTCACTGCCTTCCCCGGCCTTGTCTTCGCCGCCTGCGGACTCATCGCCTTGCCGCTGCTCGCACGGGCGGGCCTGTTCGGTGCGCTGACGATCTCATGTGCGTGCACGGCCACCGGTGTCATCGCCCGCGCCCTGTCGCACACCTGGCCGGGTTTCGCGACGCTGACGGTGCTCGCGCTCATCGGCATGGCGCTGGGCAACGTCGTCCTCCTCGTCTACGTCAAGGCCCGCTTCCCGGCCCGCGGCCAGCTCGCCGCGACCGTCTTCACCGTCTCGCTCGGTCTCGGCGCCACCCTGCCCTCGCTGCTGACCGCCCCGCTGACCGTCCAGGCCGGCACATGGCGGGTGGGCCTGGGCTTCTGGGCGGTCATCCCCGTCACTGCTCTGCTCGCCTGGCTCGTGCTCCGGGCTGCCGGCTCGGTGCCGCGCCTGGCTGGCCCTCCCGCTTTCGAGGCGGGCGGCACCCGCGTGCGCAAACGCATCGTGGCCTCGACGAAGGCCCGCTGGATGGCGCTGTTCTTCGGCTTCCAGTCCGTCAACGCCTATGTGCAGTTCGGGTGGCTGCCCCAGATCTACCGCGACGGCGGCCTCGATCCTGTCACCGCCGGGATCATGATCGGCATCGTCGCCTTCTCCGGCATCCCCGGCGGGTTCCTCGCCCCGCAGATCATCGTCCGCGACTTCTACCCGCGCACCTTCATCATCAGCTTCGCGGCCGCCTCGACCGCCGGCTACACCGGCCTGCTCATCAGCCCCGCTGCCGCACCGGTGCTGTGGGCGGTGCTGCTGGCCTACGGCGGCTTCGCCTTCCCGGCCGTGCTCGCGCTCATCACGCGGCGCACGACCGATGTCGCCGTCACCGCCTCGACCTCGGCATTCGTCCAGTCCGGCGGCTACATCCTCGCGGCCGTCTGCCCGATGCTCGTCGGTGCGCTGCTCGGCCTGACCGGCGGCTGGACGGCCCCGATCGTGTTCATGATCGGCATCAGCGTGCTCATGGGGCTGACCGGTGCTCTGGCGGCAGCGCCGGGCAGCGTCGATGAGGAGCTCATCTGACCTCAGATGTCGAGGACGAGCCGGTCGGTCTGGGCACGCGAGACGCAGATCATCATCGTCTCCTGCGCCTCCTTCTCCTCATCGCTGAGCACATGGTCACGGTGATCGGCCCGCCCCTGCAGGATCGTCGTCTCACACGTCCCGCACGTGCCCTTCTGACATGAGCTCAGCGTCCGCACCCCGGCAGCACCGAGGGCTGCGAGGATCGACTGGCCGCGGGCTACCTGCACTTCATCGCCGCTGGTGGTCTCGACGGTGAAGGCGGTGTCCGCACCCGAGGCGCCGGCCGCCTCGGCCTGACCAGTGCCGGTGGCCTCGGCTGCCGGTGGGGCGTCGTCGTCGAAGTCCTCGAAGATCACCTCGATGCCCTCAGCCTCCATCCCGGCGGCGAGCGCGCGCATGAGCGGAACCGGGCCACAGGTATAGATGACCGGGCCGCACGTGGAGACGACGGGACTGCCGCAGGTGCCCTCCGCCTCCGGCGCGGTCCCGCCGGAAGGATGCGGACCGGCGGTGGCGAACCAGTCGCGGGCCAGGGCAACGACATCGGGCCGGCCGGTCTCGGCGGTGATGCGCACATCGACACGCTCGGAGCCGTGGGAGTCGATGAGGTCGTCGGCGAAGGCCATGAGTTCGTTGCGGCGGCCGACGTAGATGAGGTGCCAGTCGAGGCCAGCGTCCTCGGCGTCGTGGATCATCGCGGAGATCGGGGTGATGCCGATCCCGCCGGCAACGAACAGCATCGGCGAGCGGCGCTGGTAGCCGAAGGTGTCGCGCGGGCCGCGGATGAGCAGGCTGGTGCAGTCGGTGAGGTGCTCGTGCAGCCAGTGGGAGCCGCCGCGGCCGGTCGGCTCGTTGAGGATGGCGACCCGCCAGCCGTGGCTGCCATCGGGTTTCGAACACAGCGAGTAGTGGCGGATCGCCGGGCCGTCGGGCAGCGGGATCGCGACTTCGAGGTGCGCGCCGGGGGTGAACGCCGCGTCAGCGCCCAGCGGCGGGGCAAAGGTGATGGACAGGATGTCGCGGGCGACGGTCGCCAGTGATTCGATGCGGGCGGGCCTGAAGCCCTGCCGGATGAGCATGTCGATGTCCGGTCCGTCGAAACTCGTGATCGACGGGCTGCCGGCCACCGGCTGCGCTGGTTCGGTGCTGGTGTCTGCGAGTGCTCTCACGCCTGTCCCCTCCTGCCGGCCGGCGGTCGCGGCGGCATCTGTGATCTGCCTCTCGGTGCTGTTCATTCTCAGCGATCCGTGCCCACGGAGGCGACGCCGGTTCCCGAGCCCTGAGAAACTCTCGTCCACCTGCACCCGAGCCCGTTCCCCCGGGCCGATTGCGCTGTTACCGTTGCGACATGACCACGCCCGACGCCGCCACCCCAGCTGTCACCGCGCTGCTGGCCACCGACCGTCCACTTGTCGGCGCACCGATGGCCGGCGGCGCCACCACACCCCGGTTGGCGGCGGCGATCGCTGCCGCAGGCGGGTTCCCGTTCCTGGCCGGCGGCTACCTCACCGCCGAGGCCCTGAGCGTCCAGATCGATGAGTTCCGCCAGCTGGCTGGTGATGTGGCTTTCGGCGTCAATCTCTTCGTGCCCGGGCAGGCTGTCGTTGATGAGGCTGCGTTCGCTGCCTATGCCGGCCGGCTCGCCCCGCTGGCCGATGAGCTCGACGCGCCGATCGACGCCCGCCCGGTGATGGACGATGACCATTTCGAGGAGAAGCTCCAGGCGCTGCTGGCCGACCCGGTTCCGGTGGTCTCGCTGACGTTCGGGCTCCCCGCGCCCGAGACGGTTGCGCGTCTGCATGCGGTCGGCACCTGCGTGCTCGCCACGGTGACGGACGCGCCTGAGGCCGAGGCGGCGGCGGGGATCGGCTGCGATGGTCTCATCGTGCAGGGCAGCCGGGCCGGCGGGCATGCCGGCACCCATGATCCGCTGCGGGCGGTGGCCGAGGTTGAGACCGCTGATCTGGTGCGCGAGGTGCGTGAGCGGGTGGATCTGCCGGTCATCGCCGCTGGTGGTGTCGACGGCCCCGAGTCGGTGGCTGCTCTGCTCGAGGCCGGTGCGCTGGCCGTGCAGGTCGGCACGCTGCTGCTGCGCACGCATGAGGCAGGCACCTCGGCGGTGCACCGGCAGGCCCTCGCCGACCCCCGTTTCACCCAGACCGCACTGACCCGGGCGTTCACCGGGCGGCTGGCCCGGGGTCTGCGCAACCGGTTCATCGACGACTACGCGGCCGCTGCTCCGCCTGCCTATCCGCAGGTCCATCACCTGACGAAGCCCATCCGCACCGCGGCGGCGAAGGCCGGCCAGTCCGACTGGGTGCACCTGTGGGCTGGGACCGGCTGGCAGTCGGCGCGCGAGGAGCCGGCTGCTGAGACGCTCGCCCGGCTGACCCCGCCGCGCTGAGGGTCACCGTCCGGCAGCGTATCCCTGCATGCCGCGCGGGTTCGCGGCCGCCTGCAGGATCCCGGTCTCCGGGTCGCAGGTGACGCAGGAGAGCCGGCCGAGTGACCAGTTTCCTGCCCGGGAGACGACGTGGCCGCGGGCGATGAGCCCGTCGATGACCTCATCGCCGAGCCGATCCTCAACCACAACGCCGCCGGGAGTCCAGGTGCGCGGCCAGAAGGAGCCGGGAAGCGCGGTCGTGTGGAACGCCGGTGCGTCGATCGCCTGCTGCGGGGTGTAGCCGCCCACGAGCATCCGCAGGATCGCCAGCAGCTGCCACTGATCCTGCTGATCTCCACCCGGCGTGCCGAGTGCCATGACCGGCTTCCCGCCGCGGCTGATGAGAGTCGGGGTCAGCGTGGTGCGCGGCCGCTTGCCGCCCTCCAGCCGGGAGGGTGAGGTCTCGTCGAGCCACATCATCTGCAGTCGGGTGCCCAGGCAGAACCCGAGAGCCGGGATGAGCGGCGAGGACTGCAGCCACCCGCCCGAAGGCGTGGCGGAGATGATGTTGCCCCACCGGTCGACGACATCGAGGTGGCACGTGTCCCCGCGGACGGCCCGCGGGGTGCCGTTCGTCTGCATCGTCGGCTCCCCGGATCCGGCTGCGGAACCGACCGAAGCACCGGCATCGGAGCCGACCGCCTCGGCCGGCAGCTCGAACTCATCACTGGTCACAAGGGGCGGGAGAAAACCAGCCTCGCCTTTGTCGCGCAGACCGGGCCGGAAGTCCAGCGAGGCCCAGTCTGTGATGAGCTCGCGCCGGCTGGCGGCGTACTCCTCGCTCAGCAGAGTCTCCAGATCGACCTCTCCATGCCCGTAGTGGGTATCGCGGTCGGCGAGCGCGAGCTTGAGGGCTTCGAGGATCGTGTGCGCACCCCGCTCGGTCGAAGGGTCGAGGTCGGCGTCGTCGAAGCCGTCGAGGATCCGCAGGGTCTGCAGCAGCACCGGTCCCTGACCCCACGGCCCGGTCTTGGCGATCGTGTGGCCGCGGAACTCGATCGACACCGGCTCCTCGTACCCGGCTGAGAACCCAGCGGTGTCCTCAACGGTGAGCACCCCGGCGTGTATGGTGCCGCTTGAGTGCATGTGGGGTTCGCGGATGAACGCGGCGGCTTCTTCGGCGACGAAGCCTTCGCGCCACTGGCGCCTCACCGCCTCGATGCGGGCCACCCACACGTCGCTATCAGCCCCGCCATCACCAACAGCCCTGGCCTCATCGGCAGCCACGAGCAGCCGCCTGAGCGTCCTCGCATATCCGGGCATCCTCACGAGGTCACCGGGTTCGGGGACCTGGCCTCCGGGCAGCCACTGCTCGGCTGAGCTGGGCCAATGCGCCCGGAACATCTCAGCGGCCGAGGCGATCGCAGCGCAGGTGCCGGCATGGATCGGGTGGCCGTTCTCGGCGTAGCCGATCGCGTATGCGAGGACCTCGGCGATGTCCCAGCTGCCGTGATCGCGCAGCAGCACCAGCCACGCATCGACCGCACCCGGTACGGCCGCAGCGAGCGCCCCGGCGCCGGGGACCATGTCGAGGCCCTCGGCACGGAGGTGCTCGAGCGTCGCACCGGCCGGGGCTGGGCCCTGACCCATGAGCACCTGCGGCATCGGCACCTCGGCGGTGGCGAACAGGCCGGTCATGTCCCCGCCGGGACCGTTGAGGTGGGGTTCGACGACGTGGAGGACGAACCCTGCCGCGACCGATGCGTCGAAGGCGTTGCCGCCGCGTTCGAGCACCGCCTGCGCGGTCTGGGTGGCCAGCCAGTGGGTCGAGGCGCTCATGCCGAAGGTGCCCTGCAGCGTGGGGCGAGTGGTGGGATCCGGCGGCGGGGTGAACGTCACGGCAGCTCCTTCGCATCGGCTGCCTTCAGCCTACCGGTCACACAACCGCACCGCTTCGAGCTGCCTGGCAGCCGTCCCATCAGGGAATACTCCCGACACCTGCATCGTTTTCCCGTGCAGGAGAACCGTCGGCCGCAGTCCCTCACCGGCCGGAGAACAGGAGCAGCCCGTGACTCGCCACTCCGCTGACAGCCACAGCAACCCGCTGGCCGCCCTGCAGCGCCGCGCCCGCAACGGCCTCGTCATCCAGGGAGTTCTCGCCCTGCTCACTGGCGTCATCATGATCGTCTGGCCGGGCGCCAGTCTGCAGGTCTTCGCCTGGCTCATGGCCGCCTGGCTCATCATCAACGGCATTCTGGGACTCGGTGCCTGGCTGCGCGGGCGCGCCACCGGCGTCCGCAGCGGCGGGACGCTGGCCTTTGCCGGAGCCCTCTCCCTCGTGCTGGGCATCATCGTCGGGCTGCTGCCGGAGACCGCAGTGGTCGCGATCGTGGTGTTCATCGCCTTCTGGGCGCTTGTGCTCGGACTCATGCAGGTCTTCGGCGCATTTGCCTTCCGGCGCATGGGCGCGCCCAGCTGGTGGGTCATGCTCATCAGCGGCATCGCAGGCCTTGCGATCGGTCTTTTGCTCGTCATCAACCCCATCGCCGGCGCGGTCTCGCTGCTGTGGCTCATCGCCGCATTCCTCATACTCGCCGGCGTCATTGCGATCGTTCTCGGTGTGCGCATCGGCCGCGCCACCCTGCCGACTGCTTCCGCCGGGTTCGGCCCGGCAGGCTTCGGTGCGGCAGGCTTCGGCCGCAGTGGAGGTTTCGGTGCCAGCGGCCCAGTCGTGCAGTCCGAAACCGTTGACCCCGATGACGAGGATCGCGAGGACCCCGGCACCCCGCCTCAGCTGAGGTGACCCTCCCCGGCCCAGGTGACCGGAGCCTCCGGCACGGTCAGCGCGAACGCCGCCGCAGAAAGATTCCTGCGGCGGCGTTCGCCATCTCACGTCCGCGTGCTGCGATCCGCGCCCGAGGCGATGGACCCGGTTCCCGCAGCCGGTCCGGTTCAGCTGGTGCGGCCGTTGCGGGACTTGCGTGCAGCCTCAGCAGCAGCATCGTCAGCGGCCTCGTGCTCGGCCACGATCTGCTCGGCGGACTCGTCGGTGCCGTAGCGCGACTGGTGCATGAAGCGCTCGATGCGCTCGGTGTCCGGCTTGGTCATGAGCGAGACGACGACGTAGAAGATGAAGCTCAGGCCCAGGCCGATGAAGATCCGGGTCGGTCCGTCGTTGGGCCAGAAGTAGGGTAGCGGCAGGCCGAGCTCGACGAGGAATCCGTAGATCGTGAAGCTCGATCCGGCGATGATGCCGGCGACTGCGCCCTTCTGGGTGGCCCGGCGCCAGAACATGCCCATGATCATCGGGAAGAACATGCCGGCTGCCAGGATCTCGCTGGCCAGGCCGAGCAGGATGAGCGCTTCGGGCAACTGGATGGCGATAAGGAAGCCGAGCACCGAGGCGATGAGGGTGCCGATCATTCCCACGCGCACCTTCTGCTTATCGGAGACGTTGTTGCGCTTGATCTTCGTGTACAGCTCAGTCATGTACAGCGACGACAGGTTGAGCGTCGTACAGATCGTCGACATGATCGCTGCGGCGATGCCGATGAAGACGAGCACACCGAAGATCGGCCAGAAGCGCTCACCGGCGAGGGTGGCGACGACGCCGTTCTCCGGAACTTCGGGGAACACGCCGATCGAGGCGATGCCGGCGGCCACGACGAGGAAGTACAGCGGAATGAAGTACGACAGCGCAAAGCCGGCGGTCTTGCGCGCGTCACGCGGAGTGCGCCCGGCCTGCATGCGCTGCCAGGCCGCACCCTCGATGAGGAAGGCGAGAGCGAAGCTGACGACGAAGGCGATGTTCGGAGTGAAGCCGGCGAACAGGTTGAAGAAGTCATCGGGCCGCTCGGTCGCTGCGCGCTCCATCACCGGGTCGATGCCGCCGGAGAGGATGAGCGCGCCGACGAGCGTGATGATGAGGCCGAGCAGCAGCAGCCCGAACTGGATGGTCTCGGTGAGCACAACGGCGCGGAAGCCGCCGATGGTGGCGTAGAAGATCGCGACGACGATGCCGATGAGCACCGCGAGGACGAAGTTGATGCCGAAGAACGCGGCGAAGAACTTGCCCAGCGCCACCATCTGGGAAGCGCCCCAGACGACCATGTAGATGCCCATGACGAGCGAGAGCAGCGTGCCGGTCAGCCGCCCGTAGCGCATGTTCATGACGCCGTCCTGGCTCAGCACACCGATGCGGCGGATGATCGGGCCGATGAAGATGAGGGCGACGACTGCGATGACCGTCGGGCCACCGAGCACCCACCAGGAGCCCATGCCCTGCGAATTGGCTTCATCGATGGAGATGAGCGCGGAGTTGCCGCCGTACCAGGAGGCGGCAAAAGCCATAGCGAGCATCCAAGCGGGCATAGTCCGCCCGCCGAGGAAGTAGTCCGTGCCGGAGTCGGCGCGCCGACGGTAGAACGACAAGGCGATGAGCACGCCGAAATAGACGAGCAGTGCGAGGACGAACCAGATCGGATTCATCAGTTGTTCCTTTCAGAGCCGGTGCCCGGCTACTTTGCCAGGGCCCGGGAGATGATCGTGCGCTGGATCTCGGAGGAGCCCTCGTAGATCCGGTAGATGCGCACGTCGCGCGCATAGCGCTCAAGCGGGAAGTCACGGGTGAACCCGTAGCCTCCGTGGATCTGCAGCGCTTCATCGGTGATGAAGCCGGCAGCTTCGCTGGCGACGAGCTTCGCAGTGGCCGATTCCAGGGTGAAGTCCTCCCCGGAATCGCGCACCGCTGCGGCCTCCATCGTCAGCAGCCAGGCAGCACGGTACTTGGCATGCATATCGGCGAGCTTGAAGGCGATGCCCTGCAGCCGGTTGATCGGCTTGCCGCCGATCTTGCGCTCCTTGGCCCAGGCGATTGCGGCGTCAAGTGCCGCACGGCTGATGCCCAGGCTCATCGCGGCGACTTCGATGCGGCCTCGGTCGAGCACCCGCATCGCCGTGGCGAATCCCTGCCCTTCCTCGCCGAGGAGGGCCTCGGCGGGCAGTTCTGCGTCGATGACGAATTCGTAGATCGGGCTGCCGCGCAGGCCCATCGTCTTCTCCGGCGGGTTGAAGCTGATCGCCTCGCCGAGTTCAGCCGGCTTGACGAGGAAAGCGGAGATGCCGCGGTGGGCGGCCTCAGGGTCGGTGATGGCGAAGACGACGATGAAGTCGGCGAAGCCAGCGTTGGTGATGAAGTGCTTGGTTCCCTTGAGGTGCCAGCCGGTTTCGGTGCGCACGGCACGGGTCGACATCTCCGCGGGGTTGGAGCCGGCGCCGGGCTCGGTCAGTCCGAAGGCGCCGATGAGCTTGCCTTCGGCTGCAGCGGGCAGGATCTCCTCGCGCTGGGCTTCGGTGCCGCCGAGCAGCACGGCATCGGTGGCGAGGTACTGGGCGGTGATGATCGAGGCGGTCGATCCGCAGCCCTCGGCGACGGCGGCGACCATGTGGCTCATCGCCACCGAGCCGACACCGGGCCCGCCGTACTCTTCGGGCAGGTTGAGACCGAGCACCCCAACCTCGCCGAGGGTGGCGATGACGTCATCTGAGACCCGCTCATTCGCGTCAGCCTCGGCGGCCTGCGGGGCGAGCACGTCGCGCGAGACGGCACGTACAGCGTCGATGAGCTCCTGTTCATCAGCGGTGGGTTCGAGGTTCATCCTCACTCCTCGTCAGTCGGGTTCGCGGCAGCGGTCAGGGCGTCGTTGTGCTCGCCGAGCTGCGGGACCGGCAGGTCGGTCGCCGCTCTGGTTCCGTCGACAAGCAGGGGGTGGGCGATGAAGCCGTGCCCGAGGCGGGGGTCGCGGGCGTGCAGATCGCGTTCGGTTCCGAGGTCGCTGGTCAGTGCTTCGGCCATGTTCCACACTGGGGAGGCCGGCACGCCTGCGGCGTCGAGCAGCGCGCACATGTCTGCGACAGTGCGCGAGGCGGAGACCCCTTCGATCTCGTTGCGCAGAGCCTCATCATTGGCGCTGCGGTCGGCGTCGGTGGCGAAGCGGGGGTCGGCGGCGAGTTCGGGCTTGCCGAGTGCCTCGGCGAGCACGGCGAAGAGCCGGTCATTGGCCACCGCGATGACGAACAGGCCGTCGCTGGCTTCATAGGTGTCGAAGGGCGCCGACACCGGGTGCCGGTTGCCCACCCGCGTGGGGGCGGTGTTCGTGGCGGCGTACATGGCGGAGTTCGTCGGCTGCATGGCGAGCATGACGTCGAACATCGGGATGTCGATGTGGGCTGGCGCGCCGGTGCGCTCACGGCGCACAAGGGCTGCGGAGATGCCGAAGGCGGCGAAGACGCCGGCGGAGACATCGGCGATCGATTCGCCGACGCGGGTCGGCGGCCCGTCGGCGAAGCCGGTGGTGGCCATGAGTCCGGAGAGCGCTTGGATCACGGTGTCGTAGGCCGGACGCTTCGTCTGGCTGCCCGTCTGGCCGAACCCGGAGATCGAAGCGTAGACGATATCGGGTTTGATCGCTGCGACGTCGTCGTAGGACAGGCCGAGCTTGGCGGCGACGCCGGGCCGGAAGTTCTCAACGACGACGTCACAGGTTGTGATGAAGGCGCGCAGCCGCTCAAGGCTTTCGGGGTCTTTGAGGTCGGCTTCGATGCTGTGCTTGCCGTGATTGAGGCCGGAGAAATAGGTGCTCTGCCCGTCGATGAACGGACCAAGATGCCGGGAGTCATCACCACGGCCGGGCATTTCGATCTTGAACACCTCGGCGCCGTGGTCGGCGAGCATGCGGGTGCAGTACGGGCCTGCCAGCACGCGGGAGAAGTCGGCGATTCGAATGCCGTCGAGAAGCGGAGGTGATGCAGTCATAGGCATATGCTGACCGGCGCACACAAAGCCTGGGAAGACATACCTGCGGTGAATAGTCCAGCATGTCGGACACGCAGTGGTCGACGCCACATATGCCACTCAAGCCCGCAGACCTCGCCAGCAAAATCCCCAAGCTGCAAATGGCCGCCCGGCCATGACGGGCCGCCCGCCGGAAGCAGGCCGCCCGCTGCGGGCGGAGCCGCCGGCGGCAGCAGAGAGGCACCGCCGCAGACAGAGATGCACCAGGGAAACCCATGCCGGAGTAGCGAAATGCATGGGCTTCCCTGGTGCGGCAACCTCACTCCACGATCCACTCTAGCACCTAAGGTTAGGCTTACCTATAGCGCTGAGAAGAAAACGTCGTGATGTCAGTCATCATATGATTTAAATTTAAATTATATGATGGTAACGTCGGGTGTATGTCTGAGAACCCCACCCCCCGCAATCACGACGGCACCCAGCCCGACGAGAATCCCGAGCATTCGACTGCCGGCGTTTATGTCTCCAAGGGCAAGGCATTCACCCGGGACATGAACTACATCGACGACCGCATTGTCGCTGACCCGCAGACAGCTGAGAAGTCCCACGCCGATCAGCAGCTGTGGCCCGTTGAGGCCGGCCGCTACCGGCTGGCGGCCGCCCGGGCCTGCCCGTGGGCCAACCGCACGCTCATCGTCCGGCGGCTGCTCGGCCTCGAGGACGCGCTCTCGCTCGCCTTGGCAGGACCCACCCATGACGAGCGATCGTGGACCTTCGACCTTGACCCTGGCGGAGTGGACCCGGTGCTCGGCATCGAGCGCCTTCAGCAGGCCTACTTCGCCCGCTGCCCAGACTACCCGCGCGGCATCACGGTGCCGGCGATCGTCGAAATCGAAAGCGGCCAGGTCGTGACCAATGACTTCAACCAGATGACCCTCGACTTCTCGACCGAGTGGACCGCCCACCACCGCGAGGGCGCCCCCGACCTGTACCCGGAGGCGCAGCGGGAGGAGATGGACGAGCTCATGCAGTGGGTGTTCACCGAGGTCAACAACGGCGTCTACCGGTGCGGGTTCGCAGGATCCCAGGAGGCCTATGACGAGGCCTTCGAGCGGTTGTTCTCCGCACTCGACACGCTTGAAGCCCGCCTGCAGGACCAGCGGTTCCTCATGGGCGCAGCCATCACCGAGGCCGATGTCCGCCTGTTCACCACGCTCGCCCGTTTCGACGTCGTGTACTACTCGCACTTCAAGTGCAACCGCCAGCAGCTGCGCGACTTCCCGAACCTGTGGGCCTACGCCCGCGACCTGTTCCAGATGCCCGGCTTCGGCGACACGGTCGACTTCCAGCAGATCAAGGACCACTACTACATCGTCCAGACGTCGGTGAACCCGACCGGCATCGTCCCGCTCGGCCCCGATACCTCCGGCTGGCACACCGCCCACGGCCGCGAATCGCTCAGCGACCGTCCGTGGGGTGAGGGCACCGCCCCCGAACCGATCAGCTGAGGCAGTCGCTCGGCTGAGGCGAGCCCTGAGCTGCGGCAGTCCCTGAGCTGAGCCGCTCAGCCGAACGTCGGCTTGCGGCGCTCCTGGAAGGCGGTGAATCCCTCGCGATAGTCATCGCTGGTGCGGGCGCGCTCCTGCAAGAACGCCTCGGTGTCCCACACCTGGCCCAGGCGGGTGCGCTCATCGGCGAGGTTCTGGGTGAAGTGCTTCTCCATCCGGAACGTCTCGGCAGGACCTGTGGCCATCTTCGCGGCCTTGGCGCGGGCGAAGTCGAGCAGCTCACCGGCGGGGACCGCACGTGAGACGACCCCGGTGGCCGCCGCCTCGGTGCCGGTCATGAAGTCGCCGGTGAGGATCAAGTCCATGGTGCGGTGGTAGCCGAGCCGGTCGAGGAACACGGCGTGGGCGCCGGAGTCGAGGATCGCGCCGATCGCGGCGAACGGCGAGCCGAACTTCGCATCCTCAGCCGCGTAGATGACATCGGCAGCTGCAGCCAGCCCGTAGCCCAGACCCAGGGCTGCGCCCTGCACGACGGCGATGACCGGGATCTCGAGCGAGCGGATGGTGTCGAAGACCGGCCAGAAGTCGCTGTTGAGGAACTCGTAGGCGTCATCGGTCTCGACGTCGACGCCTGCGATGTCACGGCCGGAGCAGAACACCGTGCCCTCTCCGCGCAGGATGAGCGCGCGCACGGCCCCTTCGTCGATGAGCGGCAGCAGCGCCTCGACGTGGTCGAGCAGCGCACCGAGGGCATCGGCATCAAGCGCGTTGCGCGAGGCGGCGCCGTCAAGCACGATCTCAGCGACCGGCCCGATGGCTTCGGCCGGCGCGCTCGTCGTGTCCTCGGGGTTGGAGTGGGTTGAGGTGATGGTCGTCATCGGGTTCCTTTCAGCCCTGCGGGGATCTGCCTGCGGCGCCCGTTCCAGCCGCCGGTGCTCTCACTGGTCGTAGTCGACTTCGACGCTGTCGCTGGTGGGCACCGACTGGCAGGTGAGCACATAACCGGCATCAAGCTCATCGGGTTCGAGCGCGTAGTTATCGGCCATGTCGACGGTGCCGGTGATGAGCTTGGCCTTGCAGGTGCCGCACACCCCGCCGGCGCACGCGTACGGCACGTCGGGCCGGGTGGTGAGTGCGGTCGAAAGGATCGTGTCGGGGTTGTCCTGCGGGGTGGTGGCCTTGCCGGTGCGGCCGTCGAGGGTGAAGGTCACGGTGCGCACCGGTCCCGAGGTGGTGGTCGGCCTGCGCGGCCGGCGCGGGCCTGCGCGCCCCTCGCCCTCCTTGCCGGTGGTGAAGAGCTCGAAGTGGATCCTCGAGCGGTCGACGTCGTGGGCGTCAAGCGTGGTGCGGGCCATGTCGACCAGGGGCAGGGGGCCGCAGAGGAACCATTCGTCGACGGTCTCAGGCGGGATGACGAGTTCGAGCAGCCGCTTGAGCTTGTCCTCATCGATCCGCCCGGAGTACAGCTCGGCGCTGCGCCCTTCGCCGGAGAGGAAGTGGTGGACGTCGAAGCGGCCCATGTGGGCGTCTTTGAGGTCGGCGAGGTCTTCTAAGAACATGACGTCGGTGCTCGTGCGGTTGCCGTAGATGAGCGTGAAGTGCACTCCCGGGTGGGTGCGCAGCACCGAGGCGGCCAGCGACATCACCGGGGTGATGCCTGAGCCTGCGGCGATCGCGACGATGCGGCCGGTGTCGGTCTTCGTCAGCCGGGAGGTGAAGCTGCCCTGCGGGTTCATCACTGCGATCGTGTCGCCGATGGCCAGGTCGTTGCGCACGTGGGTGGAGAACAGTCCGTCGGCGACTTCCTTGACGCCGATGCGCAGGGTCTTGCCGTCCGGGGGCGCGCAGAGTGAGTAACTGCGGCGGATCTCGGTGCCGTCGATGGTGGTGCGCAGTGCGATGTGCTGGCCGGGGATGTAGGAGAACTCATCGGCGAGCTCTTCGGGCACGGCGAAGCTGACTTCGACGGCGGTGGAGGTGAGTTCGCGGATGCCGTTGACCTTGAGGTCGTGGAAGCGCAGCCGCTGCCGAGGCGGGGCCGCGGTCTCAGGGGCCGGTGCGGTGGTGTTCTCGGCTGGGCTGGTGGTCTGGGTGTCAGAGGCTGCGGTCATCAGTGCACCTTGAAGTAGTCGAAGGGCTCGAGGCAGTCACTGCAGCGGTAGAGCGCTTTGCAGGCTGTCGAGCCGAAACGGGAGAGTTCGGTGGTGTTGAGCGAGTGGCACAGCGGGCACTTGACAGCCATGCTCAGCCCGATCGGGCCGGCAGCGGCCTTGCCGGTCGGCGGAGCGATGCCGTAGGCGTCGAGTTTGGCCTTGCCCTCCTCGCTCATCCAGTCGGTCGTCCAGGCCGGTGAGAAGACGAGTTCGACATCGACCTCGGCAGCACCGGCGGCGCGCGCGGCGCGCTGCACGTCGGCTCGGATCGTCTCCATCGCCGGGCAGCCGGAGTAGGTCGGGGTGATGACGACGTGGGCGCGCAGACCGGCGTCCTCGCCAGTCCCCTGGCCTTCGCCGGTCTCCTGGCTCTCGCCGGTCTCGTTCGCCTCGCCGGCGGATTCGACCTCAACGGAGCGCAGGATCCCAAGATCCTCAATCGTCAGCACCGGGATCTCCGGATCGCACACGGCGCGCACAGCGCGCACGATCGCCTCGGCGGTCTGGGCCGGTTCGGTCATCGGGGCGGCGGTGTCTGTGGCCATCACGATCGGTCCTCCTCACCAGGTGGCGCCGGGATGCTGGCGGGCGAGCACCTGCATCTCGGCGAGGATGTAGCCCAGGTGCGGTGAGTGCAGACCGAAGCGTCCCTGCCCGCGCGCTGGCGGGATCTCCGGGACGCTCAGCGTCGCGGTCTCAAGGATCTCGGCCAGCCGGGCGTCGAACTCCTCTCGCAGGCCAGCCGCACTCACGGCCACTCCGGAGTCGATGAGGTCGGCGAACGGGCTGTCGTCGAACAGCTCGTCGACATACGGCCACATCATCTCCAGGCCGGCCTGCATGCGGCGGTGGGATTCCTCGGTGCCATCCCCCAGGCGCACGGTCCACATGCTGGCGTGTTCGACGTGGTAGTCGACTTCCTTGATCGACTTCGCCGCCACTGCGGCGAGGAACTCGTCGGTCGAGTCGAGCAGGCCGCGGTAGAGCAGCTGCTGGTACAGGCTGGTGAGCAGCACCTTGGCGATCGTCTGCCCGAAGTCGCCGTTGGGCTGTTCGACGAGAGCGCAGGAGCGGAACTCGGCTTCGTCGCGGAAGTAGGCGAGCTCGTCCTCGGTCCTGTCCAGGCCGTGGCCGGCGTACTGCAGGAACATGCGCGCAGCCCCGAGCTGGTCGAGCGCGATGTTCGTCAGCGCGATGTCCTCTTCGAGTTCAGGTCCCTTGGCGACGAGCTCGCCGAGGCGCTGGGCGGTGATGAGCGCGTCGTCGCCGAGCATGAGGGCGTAGCGGGCGACGTCCTCACTCGGCACGGAGGTGATCGTCGCCGTCAGCGGGACGCCGGCGCCAGGCAGCAGCGGGTCGACTTCGAGTTCGTCGCCGACAGTCGGCATGCCGTGGGCTGCAGGCTGGACAGGCGGTGCCGGTTCGACTGTCTCGTAGTCCTCCGGCGCGTGCGCTTCGGCCTCAGGAGTGGGGTTGGTCTCGGTGCTCACAGGTGCGGCACCCCCTCGGCGCGGGTGTAGAAGGTCGGGTGGCGGTAGACCTTGTCGGCAGCCGGTTCGAAGTAGGAGTCCTTCGAGTCCGGTTCCGAGGCGGTGATCTGCTCGCTCGGAACGACCCACAGGGACACGCCTTCGCTGCGGCGGGTGTAGAGGTCGCGCGCGTTGGCCAGGGCCATGCGCGCATCGGCGGCGTGCAGGGAGCCGGCGTGGACGTGGGAGAGCCCGCGGTTGGAGCGGATGAAGACCTCCCACAGCGGCCAGCCGCCGGTCGGCGTGCTGCCTGCCGGGGAGCCGTTGGTGGTGTTCTCCGTGCCCGAGGCGGTGGTCGGGTTGGTCATATCAGCTGGCCTCCTGGTAGGCGTCGGCGGCGCGACGGGACTGCTTGGCGACATATGCGGTGGCGGCTTCGCGCACCCATGCGCCGCCTTCATGGGCGGCTTTGCGGTTGGCGATCCGCAGGTGGTTGCACGGTCCGCGGCCCTTGAGGACCTCCTTGAACTCCGTCCAGTCGATCTCGCCGAAGTCGTAGTGGCCGCGCTCGTCGTTCCACTTCAGGTCCGGATCCGGCAGGGTCAGGCCGAGGACCTCGGACTGCGGGACGGTCATGTCGACGAACCGCTGGCGCAGCTCGTCGTTGGAGAAGCGCTTGATCTTCCACGCCATCGACTGTGCCGAGTTCGGCGAGTCGGCATCGGGTGGGCCGAACATCATGAGCGAGGGCCACCACCAGCGGTTGACGGCGTCCTGGGCCATGGCCTTCTGCTCCTCGGTGCCGTGGGAGAGTTCGTAGAGGATCTCGAAGCCCTGGCGCTGGTGGAAGGACTCTTCCTTGCAGATCCGCACCATCGATCGGGCGTACGGGCCGTAGGAGGCGCGGCACAGCGGCACCTGGTTGCAGATCGCGGCACCGTCGACGAGCCAGCCGATCGCACCCATGTCCGCCCAGGTGGGGGTGGGGTAGTTGAAGATCGAGGAGTATCGGGCGGTGCCTTCGATGAGCTGCTCGGTCATGGTGTCGCGGTCGATGCCGAGGGTCTCGGCGGCCGAGTAGAGGTACAACCCGTGGCCGGCTTCGTCCTGGACTTTGGCCATGAGGATCGACTTGCGCTTGAGGCTGGGCGCGCGGGTGATCCAGTTGCCTTCCGGCTGCATGCCGATGATCTCGGAGTGGGCGTGCTGGCCGATCTGCCTGATGAGGGTCTTGCGGTAGGCGTCGGGCATCCAGTCGCGCGGCTCGATCCGGCCTTCGGCGGCGATCCGGGCGTCGAATTCGGCCTGTGCCTCGGTGGTGTCGGGCTGGCCGTCCTGGGTGGGTACGGCTGTCGGTGCCGGGCGGTCTGCGGTGTGCATCGTTGCTCCTCTGCAGATCAGAATTACTGACCATTTGTTCAGATAATAGTAACCGGTGTGACGTGGGCCTCGCAAGAAGAAAATCTGTGCGCATTCCGAGATGTTCGGTCAGTGTGGTTGACAGCACAGTCCTCGAGGGTGGACATTTAATGACCAAATGGTCGTTTAATCGCCGCGTGCTCAAGGAGGAGCCCCATGACCGACACCCAGCCCGCTTCCCACCTCATCGGCGGTCAGGAGCACACCGGCCCCGAGGCGATGTACGCCAACGATCTGGCCTCCCGCCACCTCGGGATCACCCTTGACGACCACGGCGACGGGCACGCGACGTGCTCGATGACGGTGACCGAGACGATGGTCAACGGCCACGGCATCACCCACGGCGGCTATGTCTTCCTCTTTGCCGACACGACCTTCGCGATGGCCTGCAACTCCATCGGCTCGGTGACCGTCGCCTCGGGCGGGGACATCACCTTCCTGCGCCCGAGCCGCACCGGTGACACGCTCACCGCCCATGGCAGACGGGTGGCCGCCACCGGACGCTCGGGCATCTACGACGTCGAGGTGTTCCGCGGCGAGGAGCTCATCGCCGTCTACCGCGGCCGCTCCCGCACCCTGCCGGCACCGCCGACCGGCCGCTGACCTCTCCCCACCGACCCGCTCCCCTGCCGCTGAGACGAAGGAGTCCTCACCTCATGGCCGACCCCACCGCCCCCTCCACGACCACCGCCTCGGGAACGGGTGCCCAGCGGCACCTCGGGCAGACACCGGACCCGCAGACCCTCGATCCCGAGGAGCGCATGGGCCTTGACGAGCTGCGCGCCCTGCAGCTCGAACGGCTCAAGGCCAGTGTTCGCCACGCCTATGAGAACGTGGAGCACTATCGGCGCTCGTTCGCCGCGGCCGATGTGCACCCCGATGACATCCAGAGCCTGGAGGACCTGCAGAAGCTGCCCTTCACCCGCAAGTCCGACCTGCGCGACAACTACCCCTTCGGGATGTTCGCTGTGCCCCGCGACCAGGTCGCCCGCATCCACGCATCCTCGGGCACCACCGGCAAGCCGACGGTCGTGGGCTACACGAACGACGACATCAACTGCTGGTCGGCGCTCATGGGCCGGTCGCTGCGGGCCGCCGGCGCCCGGCCGGGCCAGATGCTGCACAACGCCTATGGCTACGGCCTGTTCACCGGCGGGCTCGGGGTGCACACCGGTGCGGAGCGCTCCGGTTACACCGTCGTGCCGATCTCCGGCGGGCAGACCCCGCGCCAGGTGCAGCTCATCCAGGACTTCCAGCCCGAGATCATCACCTCGACGCCGACCTACCTGCTCACGATCGCCGACGAGTTCGCCCGGCAAGGCATCGACCCGGCCGAGACCTCGCTCAGGACCGCGGTGTGCGGTGCCGAACCGTGGACCGATGGGATGCGCCGGGAGATTGAGCGGACCTTCGGCCTCGACGCCGTCGACATCTACGGCCTGTCCGAGGTGATGGGCCCAGGTGTGGCGATGGAGTGCGCGGAGACGAAGGACGGCCCGACGATCTGGGAGGACCACTTCTACCCGGAGATCGTCGATCCGTTCACCGGCGAGGTGCTGCCCGACGGCACCGAAGGCGAGCTCGTCTTCACCTCGCTGACCAAGCAGGCCACCCCGATCATCCGCTACCGCACCCACGATCTGGCCAGCCTGCTGCCGGGCACCGCGCGGCCGGCATTCCGGAGGATGTCGCGGATCACCGGACGCTCCGATGACCTCATCATCATCCGCGGCGTCAACCTCTACCCGGCACAGGTCGAAGAGGTCATCTTCGACTTCGAGCAGCTCAGCCCGCACTTCCAGCTCGTCCTCACCCGCCCGGGCCGGATGGACGAGCTCACCATCGAGGTCGAGGCGCGCCCGGACCTGCCGACGAGCGCCTGGCAGGCACTCGAGCGTCAGCTCGCCGCGCGGCTCAAGGAGACGGTCGGGGTGACCTCGACGGTCATCATCGTCCACCCCGATACGCTGCAGCGCTCGGTCGGCAAGCTCAAGCGCATCATCGACCGTCGCGAGGACATCCGATAGGCAGATGCGGCAGGGCGGTCGCGGTGTGCTCGCTGCGGCCGCGCGGCTGCTCTTTCGCCCTAAGATGGTGGGATGACTGTGCACGATGATGGGGTGACTGTGCAGACGGGGACACCGCGACGCCGCGGCCGGCCCGGATACGACCGCGAAACGCTCATCGAGCGCTCCATCGAGATCTTCAACAAGCGCGGTTATCACGGCACCTCGATGGATGCGCTCGCCCGGGAGCTCGGAATCACAAAATCGGCGATCTACCATCATGTCGGCTCGAAGGAAGACCTCCTGGAGCAGGCCATCGCCCAGGGCCTCAATCAGCTCTTCGCCGTCATCGACACCCAGGACGCCCGCACCGAGATCTCTGCTGAAGAGCGGCTGCGGGCGGTCATCCGCGGCAGCGTCGAGGTGCTCATCACCTACCGCGACTCCGTCGCCCTGCTGCTGCGGGTGCGCGGCACCTCGACCGTTGAACGCCGCGCACTTGAGAAGCGCCGCGAAATCGATGAGCGTACCCGCGCACTCGTCGAAGCTGCGATAGCCGAGGGGTCCCTGCGCAGCGACATCGATCCCGGACTCATCACCCGCCTGCTCTTCGGCATGGTCAACTCGCTCACTGAGTGGTACCGGCCGCGCCCGGACCGCGACGCCGAAACCGTTGCCGACGCTGTGGCGACGATTGCGTTCGAGGGGCTGCGGGCGTAGTTAAGCCAATCCGAGTTTGCGCCGGTACAACCACACGTGGAGTAGCAAGCGATCTTGGCCGTTGGCCAAGTCTATCCCTGACTGTTCCTCAAAGCGCTTTAAACGGTAATACACAGTCGCACGGTGTAAATGCAAGCGGTCAGCCGTTGAAGCAGCGCTTCCAGCACAGTCCAAGTAGACAAGTACAGTTTCCAGTGTTTCACGGTCGGTCTTGGCTTCCAAGGCTCCCAAAGCTACCGGCAAAAGACGTGAAGACACCCCCGATTTCCCGTCCGCCATCAAATAGCATTCAAGCGGCCTATCGCACCATCTGACTGCGGGCAGGCGACCAGCTTCCGCCACTGACGCCGCGACCCTTGCTTGCTCGACGGACACAAATACGTCCGCTAGTTTCGTCGGGTCGCCCATACCAACGTGGATCCGTTGCTTGAGCTTCACCCCCATCGTCCTGAGCTGTCTGACAACTCCCGCTTCAACTCGCCGAGCATCGACCACATCTCCAGACGAAAAGCGCTCACTAATCCCAACGAACTCGACTGGAGAGAAAGCAATACCGACCCGTTTCCTGTCCGTTCGAAACGAGCGATGCCATGCTTCAGACAACCGTTTGAAGTCTCCCATAGTCGGGCCAGCATCCCCGCCAAAAAGCCGAATAACAGAGGTATCCACCAAGCCATCAGCGGGAAGAATGTTGAACTCACCGAGAGTTCGGGCTCCATCCAATCTAGGCGCGGATGATTCGTCTAGCAGCTGACGAACCCATCTTTCAATCTCGCTTTTCGAGGGCGTTCTCTGGACAGTCCGGCCTTCTAGCATAGATCCAAGCTCTTGCGTCGCCGCTACGCAATCGGCTTGGTCCGCACGCGACATCTCGTCGTCGGCGATGATCCATAATACGCCTAGGAGGCGACCACGGTTCCTAATAGGAAACGCTACACGGTCGTTATCGAAACCGTATTCGTTTAGTGCAGGAACCCTCACCGGGCCGAACCAGTTCTCCATATCCAGCGATTTCACGTAGTCGCGAACAGGCTCGTGGAGCCGCCGCTCGGCAAGAGATCGAAGCCGAATCAGGTCTTCATCTCCAAAACTATGATCACTGTGGCCGATGTAATTGAGATCGGCGTCATCGATGGCCACGCTGCGCTGAATAAGGGTCGCAAGTCGTTGCGCCACAACCAACACGGGATCTTCATCGAACATGCCCCCAGACTATAGGCGCTCTTGCAGAGGTCTCGAGCGGCAATCTCGCAGTTACATCTAGCCCGCGCCTACCAACTCCCAAATATCCACCCACTCAATCGCCCGCCACCGCCGCTAGTCGAGCGAAGCAAGGCCTCGGTCCACCTAGATTCAACATTTGTCGAGTTACCTGGCGGCGATCCTAAACACCCATATAGTGCGAACCAGCCGCAGGCATGGTGACATAGACCACATCTAGACGCGAGAGAACGAAGGGGTGGACATTCCATGGCGCAACCAACAGTCGCGGTAGTCGGCGCGGGGTCAATGGGGAGCATGACGATGTGGCAGCTCGCGAACGCGGGAGCCAAGGTGCTCGGATTTGAGCAGTACGGCATCGCCCATGACCGATCCGCTGCCGGCGGAGAATCACGAATGTTCCGAACCGCCTACATGGAGGGAGCAAACTACGTGCCCCTCCTTCAGCGGGCCGAGGCACTCTGGCGGGCGTTGGAGCTCGAGACTGGCGCACAGCTGCTGACGATGACTGGTGGCCTCATGATCGGGGGCCACAGTTCTGAAAAGATCCACAACGTCTTGCAGTCAATTCACGAGTTCGACCTGCCGCACGAGGTGCTCGATCCGGAACAGGCCAGCCGACGCTTCCCCCAACACAGCTTCGATCGTGACGAAGCCATAATATTGGATAAGGCGGCCGGAATGCTTCGGCCAGAATACGCTGTCTTCACCGCTGTCAGCCGAGCTGTAGAGCTAGGGGCAGAGTTACACACCTACACGCCAGTCCTCGGCGTCGAGTCCTCAGGTGACAAAGTCAAGGTCGCGACGCCGAAGCAAAATTACGAGGTGGACTACGCGGTCATCACCACCGGCCCGTGGTTCGATAAGCTCGTGCCAAGCGCCGCAGGCACCGTGACCCCAAGAAGAATCCTGATGAGCTGGTTCGCCTCAAAGAATCCGGCCGCGTTCAAGCAAGACAGGTTCCCAGTCTTCGCAAGACTCTCCGACGAAGCAGATATCTTCGGTATTCCAACCCTCGACGGCACACTTACAAAGGTCGCTAGTATCGCAACGTTCGGCGACGTTGAAGACGCAGACCATCTCGATCACAACACCGACCATAAAGATTTCGAGGAACTAAACAGCATCGTTAACCGAACACTTAACGGTCTGGCAACAACCCCATCACGGATATCAGTCCACATGGATGGTTACACACCAACAGGAACGCCCATAGTCGACCGCTCCCCGGAATCGGACCGAGTCTTCTGTATGGGCGGGTTCTCTGGGCACGGCTTTAAACTCGCACCAGTTATGGGTCAATTGGCGACGGAGTACATTTACGGTAACACTTCGCACCTACCTAGAGAACATATGACATTCGCAACCCCCGAACGGTTGGGCTCAAGTCACGCCGCAGAACAAGGAGACACGACGTGAAAAAGATTAGCATCCAGGCGACAGCGATAGTATGCGCCGGAGTACTCCTAGCACTCACAGGTTGCAGCGGCGACGGCAACGGTGCAGCAACCACTCTGAGAGTCGCAGGACAAAATAACCCGGACCATCCGAACACTACCGAACTCAAGACCATGGCCGAAACGGTAGAGAAAGCTACCGACGGGCGCGTCAAACTTGAAATATACCCGAACAACCAGCTCGGAGATTACACGCTGATGTACGAAGAAATCAGCAGGGGAAGTGTGGACATGGGCCTCATATCCACGCCAACCCACCTTGACAACCGCCTAGAGATCCAGTACCTGCCCTACCTGTTCACTACCTATGACGACGTCAACGAGAACTTCACAATTGACTCGGTCCTCGGCGAGAAACTAGGCGAGATCCACGAGCAGCAAGGCATAACCCTGCTTGGTTTGTTTGCAGAAGGCTTCGGGGGTATCGGTTCAGGAAAACCCGTGAATGATCCTGCCAACCCCGGCACGTCGAAGGGAGTGCGTTGCCGCGTACCCGACATAACGATCACGGCCACAAATACGAAGGACCTCGGGTTCCAAACCGTGTCTCTCCCATACGCCGAGGTGTATCAAGGCATGCAAACGGGCAATGTGGAAGCATGGACTGGCGGTCACCCGCTCGTTAACTATTTGCAGTTCCGAGACGTCATCAACTATTACTACCAGTACAACAACAACTTTGAGTCGACGCATCTTTTGATAAATAGCGATGCTCTTAATAGCCTGTCCGAAGACGACCAGAACGTATTGCGCGAAGCTGGCGTCACTCTGACAGAAAATAGCTATAGACTCGCCGAGCAACAGGACGAGGAATACCGTAAGAAAATGGCGGAGAGCGGAATAGAGGTAACGGAGTTTTCGCAGGATGAGCTTGAACGGCTAGCGGAATATTCGCGAGAAAAGTCGTGGTCCGTCCTTGACGATCCCAAGCAGAAGGAAATGATTGCTGAGGTTGCAAAGAGTCTCAACATCCAGCTATAACTTCCTTCGCAACTTAGGAGAGTCCCTTGTCGCAATTACGGTACGCCTGGAACATACTTCTGAAAACGCAAGAAGTGATAGTCGCTCTAAGTTTCGCGGCAATCATACTAGGCCTCGGTGCGGAAGTCGTCTCCCGATACGCTTTGGGTAAAAGCCTATTCGGCATGAGTGAGATTCTGGTCATCCCGATGTTCTGGCTGTACTTTCTAGGAGCGTCGTTAAGCAGCCACGACGGCGGTCACATTTCAGCTAATATCCTGGATACATACCTAAAAAAGGAAAGACCGCGTCTACTTTTAGAGTCGATTGTCGCCATCGTCACTCTTGCGATAAGCGTGGTCCTCACTTACTGGGCGGTCCTATACTTTATAGACGCGGTACAGCGTGACGGTCGTTCAAATGTGCTAGGCATCCCGCTCACCATACCTCAATCAGCCGTGCTCATAGGATTCTGCCTAATGGCGTTCTACACCGCGGTGCGCGCAACACAAGCGGTACTCAAGCTCACTAAGCATTCGGAGACTGAGAACTAATGTACTTAGCCGTCGGCATATTATTACTTATCCTTTTGCTGATAGTCGGTGTACCCGTCTTCTGGACCTTCCTGGCTGTCACCATCTTTTTGATATTCAGTCTGGGATATGATCCAGTATTCCTGTTACCGTACGGCTATAGCCAGCTGAACTCTCCGCTGCTGCTCGCCATCCCAATGTTCATTGTTGCGGGTAAAGTAATCGAACGAGGCGGCATTGGCGACGCCATTGTGAACTGGACTGAGACGATCGTTGGTAAATTCAAGGGCGGCCTAGGAGTCACTACTGTCGTAGCGTGTGCGATATTTGGATCCATTTCGGGCAGTGCGTTGGCAGCGCTCTCCACCATTGGCTCCATCATGTTCGGAAAGCTCGAACGTGACGGTTATGATCGTGGGTTCTCGGCGTCGCTAGTCGCAAGTTCGTCTATTCTTGGCTTGTTGATTCCTCCAAGCGGAATCATGATTTTATACGCCTGGATGGCAAATGTTTCCGTCCTCGCAAGCTTTTTGTCGACTCTTATTCCGGGCCTAATTCTCGTTACGCTTTTTAGCATCATCAATATAGTTTATATTCGCCGCTACGGCAACACGTTGAAGCCGTTGCCTAGTGTTCCTTTCACCAATACCAGCTCCGGCCCAGTTCACACTCCCCCGCCTCTCAACTTTCCACGTGCGACGCTCCGGGCTCTTCCTGCGCTGGCGCTTCCAGTCATAGTATTAGGTGGCATCTATAGCGGTATTGTTACGACCGTGGAGGCAGCCGTACTAGCCTCGTTGTACGCTATCCCCGTCGGCGTGCTCATCTATCGGAAGCTTCGTCTTTCCGAGTTACCTTCGGTCTTTATTGACGCCGGTAAAACCACCGGAGTGGTTATGGTGATGGCATTCTCAATGATGATCTTGAGCCGCGTATTCACCATGGAGAGTCTACCCAATAGTATTAGCCTGGTTCTGACTAGCGTGTCCGATAACCCGGTCCTGGTGCTTCTCTTGATTAACCTGTTCGTGATCGTAATGGGTATGCTGATTGACGACGTGAGCGGAATCTTACTCTTGACTCCCATTTTGCTTCCGCTTGCAACTTCAGTTGGCGTCGACCCAATTCATTTTGCGGCGATCCTTGGCGTGAATCTTGGGCTGGCCAACATCACTCCTCCGACCGCACCTCTTTTATACTTTGGCGGCCAGGTTGGAAAAGCCTCTATTCGTTCAATGCTGAAACCTACTTTCGTTCTCATCCTTCTGGCATGGGTTCCAGTTCTGCTGCTCACAACATACGTACCGTCGCTGTCTCTCTGGCTGCCGGAGTTGATTTTGGATTATCAGCCGGTGGGAGCGTTCTAGTTGCCACTCACCTGAAAGGTTCTTTTACTTATTAATGGCCCGAGTAGGGTGTCTCAATGATGGGGCTACATCCATGTATGGCAACCTATTGCTCGTTGCTCGGCGCTCTGATCCAGACGCGGGCACTCAGCTCTTGCTCTTCCCTGCTTCGTTCTCGACCAAAGTGAGCACGTCGTAGGTGGCGACGATGTCGTCGTTCTGGTTCGTCACGAGCGCATCCCAGCGGACTTCGCCGTACTCATCGGTTTCGCGCGGCGTGATCTGCTTGGCCGTCAGCGTCACGGTCAGTGAATCACCCGGTGAAACCGGGGTGATGAAGCGCAGGTTCTCCAAGCCGTAGTTCGCGAGCACCGGGCCGGGCTCGGGCTTGACGAACAGGCCGGCGGCGAACGAGACGACGAGGTAGCCATGCGCCACACGTCCGGGGAAGAACGGGTTGGCAGCTGCGGCCTCTTCATCGGTGTGGGCGTAGAAGGTGTCGCCGGTGAATTCGGCGAAGTGCTCGACGTCTTCCAGGGTCACCTCGCGCGGGCCGCCGACGATCGTGTCGCCGATGCGCAGCTGGCTTAAGTCCTTGCCGAAGGGGTGACCGCCCTCAGTCCGGCGGGCGGCTTCAGGAGTCCAGGTGCCGGTGATCGCAGTGAGCATATCGGGTGAGGCCTGGATGGCGGTGCGCTGCATGTAGTGCAGCACCGAGCGGATGCCGCCGAGCTCCTCTCCCCCGCCGGCGCGGCCGGGCCCGCCGTGCACCAGGGTGGGCAGCGGTGAGCCGTGGCCGGTCGATTCCTTGGCGTCGTCGCGGTCGAGGACGAGGATGCGGCCGTGCCAGGGCGCGGTGCCGAGGACGACCTCGCGGACGACCTCGGGGTCGTGGCTGACGATCGAGCCGACGAGCGAACCCCGGCCGCGGGCAGCGATCTCAACAGCCTCGGAAAGCGAGCTGTAGGGCACGAGCGTGGCGACCGGGCCGAAGGCCTCGACGTCGTGGACGGCATCGACGTCAGCGGTGGCCTTGAGCAGAGTCGGGGGCACGAACGCACGTGAAGCCGACCCCTCCCCCGATGCGCCGGCCGCCTCGCCGCCGCACACCACCTCGGCGCCGGCGGCTGTCAGGGTGCCGATCGCCTCACGCACATCGTCAGCCTGGTCAGCGGAGACGAGCGGGCCCATGCGGGTCGCCTCGTCGTGCGGGCTGCCGACGGTGATTCCGGCGAGCTTGCCGACCACCGCCTCGGCGACGGCGTCGAGGTGCTCGGCGGGCACGAGCGCACGGCGGATGGCGGTGCACTTCTGGCCGGCCTTGGCGGTCATCTCGGTGACAAGCTGGCGGACGTAGAGGTCGAACTCCTCGCTGCCGGGACCGGCGTCGGGACCGAGGAGGGAGAAGTTGAGCGAGTCGGCTTCGGCGAAGAAGCGGGTGCCGCGCTCGGTCACGCAGGCATGGGAGGCGAGCGTCCGGGCGGTGGTCGCCGAGCCGGTGAAGGCGATGGTGTCCTGTTCGCTGAGGTGGTCGAAGAGGTCGCCGGTCGACCCGCAGATGAGCTGCAGCGCGCCTTCGGGCAGCAGGCCGGATTCGATGATGTCGGTGACAACGGCGTGGGTGAGCTGGGCGCCGTTGGTGGCCGGCTTGACGATGACCGGCTGGCCGGCGGCGAACATCGGCCCGAACTTCTCCAGCATCCCCCAGACTGGGAAGTTGAAGGCGTTGATCTGCACGGACACTCCCGGACGGGCGGTGCAGATGTGCTGGCCGGCGAAGGTCTGGCGCTTCGACAGGCGCTCGACGCCGCCGTCAAGGTAGACGGTCGAGTTCGGCATCTGCCGGCGGGCGACCGAGGAGTAGGAGAACAGCGTCGAGATGCCGCCGTCGATGTCGATGAGGCCATCGCGAGCGGTCGCGCCGGTGGTCAGCGAGATCGCGTGGTAGCGCTCGCGGCGCTCGTTGAGGTAGACGGCCAGGGCCTTGAGGATGACGCCGCGCTGGTGGAAGGTCAGCGCGCGCACGGCCGGCCCGCCGGTGTCGCGGGCGTGGGCGACGACGGCTGCGAAGTCGATGCCCGCAGACGACACGCCGGCCAGTGCGGTGCCGGTGGCCGGGTCGCAGATCGTGCGTACGTGCGGCTGAGATCCTTGCGGAGTGTCGTCGGCCGTCCCCGAGATGTCGGCGGCGGGGGCAGTCCATGTCCCGCAGACGTAGGAGGTGAGGATTTCGGTCATGGCGGCTCCTAAGATCGACGTCGTCGTCGTGCCCGCTGCTGGGGTGCGCGGGCAGCGCTTTTCATACTAACCGTTCGGTCAGTTATTGTCATGGGTACTAAGCTGTTGGCCAATCCGGACGGGAGGAGTCTGCACATGGCGCGTGACATCGATGACATCGACCGCCGGATCATCGCCGCCCTCGTCGCCGACTCCCGCTCGTCGATCCGGCAGCTGGCCGAGCGCGTGCACATCTCCCGCTCCGCCGCCCATTCCCGGCTCAACGCCCTCATCGAATCCGGTGCCATCCGCCGCTTCACCGCCGATATCGACAAGGCCGCCCTCGGCATGACCGTCTCAGCTGTCGTCGTCGTCAAGATCGGCGAGCGCCCGTGGCCAGATGTCCGCGATGACCTGGCCGCCCTGCCGTTCGTCGAGAAGGTCCAGGCCGTCAGCGGTGACATCGACGCGCTGCTGACCGTCAACGCACCCTCGAACACTGAGCTGTCCCAGGTGATCCTGCGGCAGGTGCACGAGATTCCCGGCATCGTCTCGACCCGCTCGCTGCTCGTCCTCGACGAAGTCGACGGGCACCGCCCCGGCAGCTGAGCGGACTTTTCACACCACCCCGCGGTCACCGCCGACCGGGCCCGCTTGACCCATCATGTTGAAAGCGCCCCGGTTCCGTTGCAGCCGTACGCAAACCGCCTCGGGCACGGTGGACGAATGTCCCAGCAGCCGTGAGCTCGCACACGCGATCGTCCGATATTGCACAGACGCGCGGCCACCCGTCTGGCAGTGGCCCGATCTGCTGGTGCGGTGATCGCGATCACAGGACGATGGTTGCATGACTATCGACATTCCACGCTCTGCCGACGCCGCCAGGGAGGTGCCGTCGCTGCACCCGATCAGCTTCATCGACGAAGCCGGCCAGGTCACCGACGCCTCAGCACCCGACGGTCTGCGCATGCCCTCGGCTGACATGCTGCTCAAACTCTACCGCCGGATGGTCATCGCCCGGCGCTTCGAAGCCCAGGTCACCGCGCTCACCCGCCAGGGACGTCTGGCGACCTACCCGTCAGCCGCCGGCCAGGAGGCCTGCGAGATCGGCGCGGTGTCGGCGCTGACGGACACCGACTGGCTGTTCCCGACCTACCGCGACTCCGCCGCCCTGCTCACCCGCGGGATCCCGGTGCCGGAGATCCTCGCGGCTTTCCGCGGCGACTGGCACTGCGGCTTCGACCCCAACGCCTACTGCACCGCACCGGCGGCCACGCCGCTGGCCACCCAGGGCCTGCACGCCGCCGGCTTCGGCATGGCCGCCAAGCTGCGGGGTGAGGACACCGCGACGCTGACGTTCATGGGCGACGGCGCCACCAGCGAGGGCGATGCGCACGAGGCATTCAACTTCGCTGCCGTGTGGCAGACCCCGACGGTGTTCTTCATCCAGAACAACCAGTACGCGATCTCGGTGCCGCTGCGCGAGCAGACGAACGCGACCCTGCTGGCGGACAAGGCGATCGGCTACGGCATGCCCGGCTACTGCGTCGACGGCAATGACGTCGCCGCCGTCTACGCCGTCGTCACCGCCGCGATCGACCGCGCCCGTGCCGGTAACGGCCCGACTCTCATCGAGGGCCTGACCTACCGCATCGAGGCGCACACGAACTCCGATGACCCGACCCGCTACCGCGACGGCGCGGAGGTTGACATCTGGAAGCGCCGGGATCCGATCGTGCGCCTGGAGTCCTACCTGCGCCAGACAGGTGCACTCGACGACGGCTCGGTCGAGGCGATCGCCGCCGATGCCGAGGAGTTCGCCGCCGAGGTCCGTGAGGCGATGAACACCGAAGCCGAGCGCAACCCGCTCGAGATCTTCGACCACGTCTACGCCCACGCCCGCCCGGCTCTGGCCGAGCAGCGCGCCCTGCTGGCTGCCGAGCTGGAAGAGGTGTCATGACTGCTGAGATGACCTCCGGCACCCAGGCGAGCACCGGCACTCAGGCTAACGCCGCCTCGGGCGAGGCGACCGCGGCGGCCGCGCGCCCGGTGTCGATGACGACCGCGCTCAACACCGCGCTGCGCGATGCGCTGGCAGCCGATGACTCCGTCGTCGTCTACGGCGAGGACGTCGGCCGGCTCGGCGGTGTCTTCCGCGTCACCGACGGGCTGCGCGAGGAGTTCGGCGCTGAGCGCGTATGGGACTCCCCGCTGGCCGAATCCGGGATCATCGGCACCGCTGTCGGCATGGCGATGGCCGGGATGCGCCCGGTCGTCGAGATGCAGTTCGACGCCTTCTCCTACCCGGCGTTCGAGCAGATCGTGTCGCATGTGGCCAAGATGCGCAATCGCACCCGCGGGCAGGTCGAGCTGCCGATCGTCATCCGCATCCCGTGTGCTGGCGACATCGGCGGTGTCGAACACCACTCGGACTCCTCGGAAGCCTACTGGTGCGCCACCCCGGGTCTGACTGTCGTCACCCCGTCGAACCCAGCTGATGCGTATTCGATGCTGCGGGAGGCGATCGACAGCCCGGATCCGATCATCTTCATGGAGCCGAAGTCCCGCTACTGGTCGAAGGACACACTGACCCTGCCGGTGCAGACCGCCTCCATGTATAAGGCGCAGGTCGTGCGTGAGGGCACCGATGTCACGCTGCTGTCCTACGGCCCCACCGTTCGCACCGCGCTCGCCACCGCTGAGGCCGGTGCCGAGGAGGGCGTATCGATCGAGGTCATCGACCTGCGCAGCCTCTCCCCCTTCGACGATGCCACCGTCGCCGCCTCAGTTGCGAAGACCTCACGCGCTGCTGTCCTGCATGAGGCCGCCCAATTCTGCGGTTATGGTGCCGAGGTGGCCGCCCGGGTGACCGAACGCTGCTTCACCGCGCTGGCCGCCCCGGTGCTGCGCATCACCGGCTTCGACGTGCCGTTCCCGGCCCCGAAGCTCGAGGAGTTCTACCTGCCGACACCCGACCGCATCCTCGATGCCCTGGACACCTGGGAGTGGGAGCTGTGACCGCCACACACACGAGCACCGGCCAGGACTTCATCCTCCCGGATTTGGGCGAGGGGCTGACCGAGGCCGAGGTGGTGAGCTGGAAGGTCGAAGTCGGTGACACTGTCGCCATCGACGAGATCGTCGCCGAAGTCGAATCCGCCAAAAGCGTCGTCGACCTTCCCTGCCCCTATGCCGGTGTCGTCACCGCCCTGCACTTCGCTGAGGGCGACACCGTCCACGCCGGCCAGGCGATCCTGACGATCGGCGGCGAACACGGCAACGCTGGAGGCGGCGCCGCGGACAGCGCTGGGGGCGGCGCCGCGGATGGCGATGCTGCTGACGGTGCGGGGCCAGCCGGCGGCGAGGACGTCGTGCCCGGCACGGCACTGCGCTCCACCGACGGCGATGACGCGCCTCCCGGTCCCGGCGAGGAGAGCGAAGGCTCCGGTGCTGTGCTCATCGGCTACGGCACCAGGGAGGTCTCCGGTGCCAAGCGCTCCGGCCGCCGCAGCTTCGGCAGGAAGACCGGCCAGCAGGCCGCCCAGCCGCAGCCAGCCGCCCAAGCCCCGGCCGCGCTGGACACCGCACCTGCTCCGGCCGCGCCGAAAGCCGCACCCGCCTCGGCTGAGGCAACCGCCGCCTCGGGCGCGGGGAAGTTCTCCCGCGTCGTCTCACCGCTGGTGCGCAAGATGGCCGCCGCCAACGGCTTCGTCGCCAAAGAGCTCACCGGCTCCGGACCCGGTGGCATGGTCATGCGCCGCGATGTCATGGACGAGATCGCCCGCCGCTCCCACACCGACACACAGGCAGACCACGCCGCGGCACCAGCAGCCACCGCCTCGGGTGCGGACACGGTCATCCCGCTGACCGGGCTGCGCAAGGTCGTCGCGGAACGGCTGTCCCGCTCGCGCCAGGAGGTCCCGGAGGCCACGATTTGGCTCGACGTCGACGCCACCGAGCTGCTGGCTGCCAAGAAGCAGCTCGAAGCCAAGCACGGCGAGAAGTTCTCGGTCATGTCGCTCGTCGCCCGGTTCGTCACTGCTGGCCTGCAGAAGTGGCCGATCCTCAACTCTTCTGTCGATGAGGCCGCCGGTGAGATCCGCGTGCACGCAGACGTCAACCTCGGACTGGCCGCCGACACCCCGCGTGGGCTTATGGTCCCGGTCGTCCACGGTGCTGGCGGGATGACACTGCGGCAGCTGCGCGATGCGATCGGGGACAAGGTCGACAAGGCCTCAACCGGGCGCTTCGACCCCTCCGAGCTGAGCGGCGGAACGTTCACGCTGAACAACTACGGTGTGTTCGGCGTCGACGGATCGGCACCGATCATCAACCTGCCCGAAGTCGCGATGCTCGGCCTGGGCCGGATCAAGGAGCGGCCGTGGGTGATCGACGGTGAGCTGACGGTGCGCAAGGTGATGTACCTGTCGTTCGTGTTCGACCACCGGGTGTGCGATGGCCGTGAACCCAGCGAGTTCATCACCTTCATCGCCGACTGCATCGAGAATCCCATCAGCTTCCTCGCCGATATCTGAGCCCGACCGGCCGCCAGCCCGCAGGCAAGGCGCCGGCCGCAGGTCGTAGCGTGCCCGCGCGCATAGGGGCACGGCTGGGCCCCGGTCCGAGATCCATGCGTTCTCCGGCCGGGGCCTTGTGCTGGCAAGATCTGCGCGGCACCCTGGCGCAGCGATCTCTTTCGGGCATGGTGGGACACCCAGCTGTGCATTGCTGGGGTCGGCAGCCGTTGTCGGCTCAGCGCACGGCTTCGCGCAGGTTCCCGTCCAGCCGGCGGGTCCAGCCGCGGGAGTCGAGGTGTTCGAGCAGCGGGATTGCGACCCGGCGGGTGGTGCCGAGTGCCTGCCGGGCCTGGCTGGCGGTGAAGGGCTGGTCGAGTGCGGCCAGCACGCGCATCGCCTGCGCCGGTGCACTCGGCAGCAGCACCACGCCCTCAGAGATGCGGATGAGCCGGCCGATCCGTTCGGCAGCCGCGAGCTCCCTGGAACCCAGGTTCAGCCGAGCCAGATCGTCGGCTTCCGGAGCGCTGAAGGGGCTGGCGGCCAGCTGCCGTTCGAGTGCGGCGATGCTCTTCTCCGCCCGGCCCAGATCCGCCCGCTGCTGCAGCGGGCGGATGAGCCCGTCGCGCTGCCGGAGCCTGGCGGCTTCGATGACGGCATCGAGCAGCTCTGTGTTCGGCAGTTCGAGAGCATGCGCGGCAGCCTGGCGGCTGAGGCCTGGTGAGAGCGCATCGGTTCTGAGGTGGGCGGCGAGCAGCTCCCGCAGGCGAGACGCCCAGGTGCGCACCGCCTCGGCGGTGGCCAGCCAGCCGCCGATCGCAACGACGCCTGCCGGCAGCCGGGCCCCAGCAAGCGCACCGGTGTCGAAACCGAAGCGCCGCAGCGTCTCCACGCGCACTGCCCGCCGGCGGGCGACCTCCGCCGCCAGCGACCCGCCAGCCGGCAGTTCGGCCAACGCCTCGGCACGCCTGCGCCCGGCCCCGCGGCGGGTCAGGGTCGGCGGGTCGAGGTCGAGGACCTGCACGCCGGCAACCACCATCTTCGCCCCGGAGTCGCGCAGCACCATTCGATCCCCAAGCTGCAGGGGCAGCGGCTGGCTCAGCTGCAGGCGCGCATGATCGGCATCGAAGGGCCGCAGCCTGGCCCCGACCGCAGCAGTGCCGATGTGGACGGTGATGTGCTCGCTGCCCTCATCGAATGCCCCGCCTGAAGCCCAGCGCACATCGACGGTGTCGGTGATCCACCAGTCGGCGGAGATGAGCGCGTCCCCGCGGTGCACTTCGGCTGCCGGGATGCCGCGCAGGTTCAGTGCCGCCCGGCTCACCGGTTCGAGCACCTCCGACGGCTCCCCGCGGGACTGCACCCCGCGGACGGTGATCTCGCGCAGCCCGCCGGTCTCCTGCCCGAGGAGCTGCAGCCGCTCACCTGCCCGCACCGTGCCGCCGGCGAGCGTGCCGGTGACGACGGTGCCCGACCCTGCGATCGTGAACGCCCGATCGATCCACAGGCGCAGCCGGGTGTGAGGATCCGGTTCCGGCAGCCCGGCAAGCACTCCGTCAAGAGCCCCGCGCACCTCGTCGAGTCCTTCACCGGTGACACCGGAGCAGGCGACGATCGGAGCGGCTGCCAATCCGGTGCCGCGCAGTTCGGCACGCGCCCGGGCCGTCACCTCCGGCACGGCGTCCGGGGCGCGGTCGCGGCGGGTGATGACGATCAGGCCAGCAGTGATGCCGAGAGCTGCAATCGCATCGCGGTGCTCGCTCGACTGCGCCTGCCAGCCCTCATCGGCGGCGATGACGAAGCAGACGACGGGGACGGGTCCGAGCCCTGCGAGCATATTGCCGACGTAGCGTTCGTGGCCGGGCACGTCGACGAAGGCGACCTGGCGGCCCGACGGCAGGGTCGTCCACGCGAAACCGAGGTCGATCGTCAGCCCGCGTTCGCGCTCCTCAGCCCACCGGTCGGGTTCGATTCCGGTCAGCGCACGCACGAGCGTCGATTTGCCGTGGTCGACGTGCCCGGCGGTGGCGATGACGAAGCCGCTCATCTGCCGTTCCCGAGGCGGTGACCGGCAGCAGTGATGGCATTCGCGAGTGCAGGGTCCTGGTCTGTGGGGATGCAGCGCAGGTCGATGAGGCAGCTGCCGTCATGCACGCGCGGCAGGACTGCCGGGTCGCCGGTACGCAGGACCGCAGCGAAGCTTTCGGGCAGAGCGAGCGCCCAGCCCGGCAGCGGCACGCCGGTGCCGCCACCGCCTCCCACCCGACCGTCATGTGCCACGACGGTGCCGCCGACCTGCGCTGCGAGCGCGTCGGTGCGGCGGCGAAGCTCAGCGGGGTCAGCGTGCAGCATCGCATGAACTGGGCTGGCACCGGCACGCAGCGTGGCTTCGATGGCGGCGAGTGTGAGCTTGTCGGCACGCACCGCGCGAGCCAGCGGATGGCGAGCGAGCCGCGCGATCGTCTCGCCGGTGCCGAGGATGAGGCCAGCCTGCGGGCCGCCGAGGAGTTTGTCGCCGGATGCGATGACAGCATCGGCTCCGGCGGCCAGAGCCGCATCGATGCTCGGCTCATCGGGCAGGACGGGGTCGGCTTCCAGCAGCCCGGAGCCGACGTCGACGATGAGCGGCACCGCATACTCCCGGCACAGTGCGGCCAGCTCACCGGTGGCCACACTGGCGGTGAAGCCGGTGAGGGCGAAGTTCGAGGGATGGACCTTGAGCACGCAGCCGGCACCGGCAGCCAGGGCCTGGGCGTAGTCCTCTGGATGGGTGCGATTCGTGGTGCCGACTTCGCGCAGCTGTGTGCCGGCTGCGGTGATGAGGTCGGAGAGCCGGAATCCGGCACCGATCTCGATGAACTCCCCGCGGCTGATGACGATCCCGCCGTGGCTGCAGTGATGATGGCCGTCGGTGACCGCTGCTGGTCCCCCGCCCAGTGCGGTGGCGGCCAGCAGCAGGGCGGCTGCGCCGTTGTTGACGATGAGGGCGTCATCGGCGTGCCGGCAGCGTGCCAGCAGCGCCGCCCGTGCGGCGGCCCCGCGACGAGAGCGGGCGCCGGAGGGCAGATCGAGTTCGACGTCGACGTATCCTGCGGCATCGGCAAGAGCCTGCCGGGCGGGTTCGCTCAGGGGTGCGCGGCCGAGGTTGGTGTGGATGATGACGCCGGTGGCGTTGAGCACCGGGGTCAGAGAGGAGGCCCGCTGGGAGCCAGCAGCTTCGAGCACGGCGTCGACCACCTCGGCGGCGGAGATCTCCCCGCGGCGGGCACGGTCCTGGGCGGCGCGCACGAGCCCGAGCACAACGCTGCGGCCGAGCGTCCGGCTGGCGGCGATGAGCTGCGGATGCTCCATCAGCCGGTCGGTGCGCGGGATGGCGCGGCGCGGGTCCTCCACGATCCTCCTTGATTCTCCAGCCTGTGGCGGAGGCGGACGGGAATCGAACCCGCCAGACCGAGATGCTCGGTCTCACCGGTTTTGAAGACCGGGGGGCCCACCAGGACCCGGACGCCTCCGCGCTCCAACCTACCACCGCCTATACTTGCGTCCATGGCAGAGATGGTTGCGCACTCGTCCTCACCTCGACTGACATCGCTGGCCGCCGGCGGCGGCTGTGCGTGCAAGATCCCGCCCGGCGAGCTCGAAGACGCACTCGCAGCGCTCACCGGACAGACCGGCCCTGATGTGCTCGTCGGCCTCGATGACGGCGATGATGCCGCAGCCGTGCAGATCCGCGGGGATCTGGCGGTGCTCTCTACAGCTGATTTCTTCACCCCGGTCGTCGACTCCGCCTACGACTGGGGGCGGATCGCTGCGGCGAATGCGCTCTCGGACATCTACGCGATGGGCGGGGTGCCGGTCGTGGCGATCAACCTCATCGGCTGGCCGCGCGAGGTGCTGCCGATGGAGCTCATGAGCGAGGTGCTCGCCGGCGGGGTCGCGGTCGCCGAGGAGGTCGGCTGCCCGGTCATCGGCGGGCATTCGATCACCGCACCTGAACCGATCTACGGAATGGCTGTCACCGGGACCGCAGACCCGTCCCGGCTGCTGCGCAATGACGCCGCCGAGGCGGGTCTGCCGATCACGTTGACGAAACCGCTGGGTGTGGGAGTGCTGAACAATCGGCACAAGGCCACCGGCGAGGTGTTCGATGAGGCGATCGAGACGATGACGACACTCAATGCCACCGCCTCGGCTGCCGCACTCGAGGCCGGGGTCACCGCCGCGACCGATGTCACCGGGTTCGGGCTGCTCGGGCATCTGCACAAGATGTGCCGGGCTTCCGGCATCGGCGCGGAGATCGACATGGCCGCCGTGCCGGTGCTCGATGCCGCGGTGCGCAGTCTGGCCGAGGGGTTTGTGCCCGGTGGGACGAGGCGCAATCTCGACTGGGTGCGCACGGAGCTCGACGGCTCCCCTGCTGCCGACGGTTCCCGTTCGGTCGGCACACTCGAGGTGGGTGCCGGGGTGAGCGAGAAGGACGTGCTCATGCTCGCCGATGCGCAGACCTCCGGTGGGCTGCTCGTCGTCGGTGAGCTGCCCGGCCACCCGGTCATCGGCGTCACCCGCGCCGAGCCTGGCATCAGCATCCGGCGGTAGTGCGCACAGCCTGAGTGCCGCTGGAGTCCGAGCGCATCAGGGGCGTCGGCGATAGGTTGGACAGGTGAGCGAATCAGACATCCGTACCAGCCGATCCACAATCACCCGCAGCGCGCAGGAGATCCTCGAAGGGGTCTTCGGCTTTGACGCCTTCCGTGGGGATCAGGCCGAGATCGTCGAGCATGTCAGCGCCGGCGGCGATGCGGTCGTGCTCATGCCCACCGGTGGTGGGAAGTCGCTGTGCTACCAGGTGCCGGCTCTCGTGCGCGACGGCACTGGGGTGGTGATCTCACCGCTCATCGCGCTCATGGAGGATCAGGTCGCAGCGCTGCGCGCCAACGGCGTCCAGGCGGCCTTTCTCAACTCGACGCTGAGCTGGGAGGATGTCCAGCAGGTCGAGGCGGCGCTGCTCGCCGGTGAACTCGACCTGCTCTATCTGGCACCTGAGCGTCTCGTCCAGGAGCGCACGCTGGCCGTGCTGGAGCGCGCACGGATCTCGCTGTTCGCCATTGATGAGGCGCACTGCGTCTCTCAGTGGGGCCACGATTTCCGCACCGACTATCTGGGCTTGGCGGTGCTGGCAGACCGGTTCCCTGGGGTTCCGCGCATCGCGCTGACGGCCACCGCGACGCAGGCCACGCACGCCGAGCTGACCGAACGCCTCCGGCTCGGCGAAGCCCGGCATTTCGTTGCGAGCTTCGACCGGCCCAACATCCAGTACCGCATCGAACCGAAATCCCGGGCGCGTCAGCAGCTGCTGCGGTTTCTGCGCACCGAGCACGCCGGGGATGCCGGGATCGTCTACTGCCTCTCCCGCCGCAGCGTCGAGCAGACAGCGGAGTTCCTGCGCGGCGAGGGCTTGGCCGTGCTGCCCTATCATGCGGGTCTGAGTGAGGTGGAGCGGGCGGAGAATCAGCGCCGGTTCCTCCGCGAGGAGGGCATCATCATGGTCGCCACGATCGCCTTCGGGATGGGGATCGACAAACCCGATGTGCGCTTCGTCGCCCATCTCGACCTGCCGAAGTCTGTGGAGGGCTACTACCAGGAGACGGGACGGGCCGGTCGTGACGGGCTGCCGTCGACGGCGTGGATGGCCTATGGTCTCGGCGATGTCGTGCAGCTGGGCAGGATGATCGACCAGTCGGAGGGTTCGGCGGCGCACCGCCGGCGCCAGCGCGAACACCTTGAGGCGATGCTCGCCTTATGTGAGACGGTCGAATGCCGCAGGGTGCAGATTCTGCGCTACTTCGGCCAAGACGCCAGGCCCTGCGGCAACTGCGATACGTGTCTGCAGCCGCCCCGCACCTGGGATGCGACAGTGCCGGTGCAGAAGCTCATGTCAGCGGTCATCCGCCTCGACCGCCAGCGCGGGGAGCGCTTTGGGGCCGGGCAGATCATCGATGTGCTGCGCGGACGGGTCAGTGACCGTTCGACTGCTTCACGGCATGAGGAGCTGAGCGTGTGGGGCATCGGCGCCGATCTCACCCCGGCGCTCTGGCGTTCGATCGTCCGCCAGCTGCTGGCCCGCGGGCTGCTGCAGGCCCTCGGCGATTACGGGGTGCTCGTCGTCCCGGAGGCGGCTGGTCCGGTGCTGCGCGGTGAGGAGTCTGTGCTGTTGCGCGAGGATGTGCAGAATCCCGGCGGCCGGACTCCTCGGTCGGGCGACGGCGCATCTGCTGGGCCCGGTCGCAGCCGGCACAGCCGAAGCGCTGCAGCAGAGCTGACTGGTGCTGATGCCCAGCTGTTCGAAACCCTGCGCTCCTGGCGCACCCGGGAAGCCTCAAGCCAGGGGGTGCCGCCCTATGTGGTGTTCTCCGATGCGACCCTGGTGGGAATCGTACGCGCCCGGCCCACCGGCTCAGCCGCCCTCAACGAGGTCAGCGGCGTGGGTGCGACGAAACTCGACCGCTACGGTGACGCCGTCCTGGGCATCGTCGCCGAGGCGGCAGCTGACTGAGCTGCCCGGTTTGCCAGGTGCCGTCAGCACAGCCTCCGGGTGCCGGCGGCTCCGAAGGTGGCGGTGACAATCGGGCCTTCCAGCTGCCTCACGGATCGGCAGCCGGTTCACCCGGCTGTCGTGATCGAGTCGTCGGTGATGCCGGCCGCCTGCCGGGCAGCGAGACGGTCCTTCTGCGGTTCGATGACGTGCTTGGGGTCCTTCGTCGACTCCAGGCCAGCTTCGAGCACCCCGAACCGAGTCAGCGCCGAGGCGGCAATGAGCGCCGTTCCCGAGGCGGCGGCGACGAGCCGGTTGCCGGCGAACAGCGTGCCGATGCCGCCGGCGATCGCCAGGCGCTCAGCCCATGTGAGCTTGGCACCCGGCTTGCCGGTCTCCAGCGGCTCTGCTTCGGCCGGGTGCATGTGGTCCTTCATGACGTGCATGGCGACGACATCGCCGACCACACCGAGGGCCGCGAGCGCCCGCGCTGGGGCGGTCTGAGCAGCGGGGGTCGTCACCATCGCAGCGCCGCCGGCAGCAAGACTGGCCGAGGAGACGAACACATACGGCAGATGCTTGCGGGCTCCATGCCAGGTCGGCACGGCGGTGTCGGAGAGCAGCACGGCGGTGTAGGCGGCCAGGGGTGCCGCGAGCACTGCGGCTGCCAGCCCGGACGGCCCTTCAACTCCCCGCAGCACCGGACGCAGCGGGCCCAGCGGCAGCTTCTCACCGGTGAGGCGGTCGATCTCAGAGGCTGCGGCGATTCCCATCGGCGTGGAGAAGCCGGCGAGGATCCAGGAGCCCAGGCTCATCGGCGAGGTGACTTTGACGGTGCGCATCATGTTGAGGAACCGTTCGGGCCGGCCGAGGTCCATGATGAGGGCGGCCGCGCCAGCGCTGACAGCTCCGAGGGCCGTCAGCCGCGTATTGCGGCGCAGCAGCTCCCGGCCGGTCAGCTGCGCGCCGAGAGCCAGCAGCCCGGAACCGCCGGCGAGCCCGCCGAGGAACAGGTAGGTCGAGATCTCATGCCCCCACGGCGGGGCCTTGACGATGGGCCGGCCGTAATACGAGGTGAACTGCGCCTCGGCGACCATCGGCATCTCCCGCGAGCCATCCGCCCCACCGCCTCGGCGGCGGCCGCCGCCGGGACCGGCACCTCGGGCGCGGCCGCGGCCCTGAGCACCGTCGTCGCTGCGGGAGCGGCGGAACAGGTCGCGCCTGCGCCTCCGCGGCGGCTCGGGCGGGCGGTAGGAGTCGAATTCGCTGGTCGTCACGCGCTCTGCCTCACTTCCGGCCCCCGAGGAAGGCGAGCGCGGTCGCCGCGATCATCCCGGCGGCGGCGATGCCGGCGGTTTTGAACATCTGCGGCAGGTCCTTCGTCGCCACGCGCGGGTCCGGCGGCAGGCCGTAGACCTCGGGCTCGTCGAGCAGCAGGAACACCGAGCCGGTGCCGCCGACGCCGTCATTGGGATTGGCGCCGTAGAGGCGGGCTTCGGTCATGCCCTGCGCGTGGAGGTCGCGGACGCGCTGTTCGGCAGTGGCGACCATGTCGGCGCGGTCGCCGAATTTGATCGAGGTCGTCGGGCAGGTCTTCGCGCACGCTGGCTGGTCGCCGGCGACAAGCCGGTCGTAGCACAGGGTGCATTTGTTCGCCGTGCCCGGGTGCGGCACGTCCTGTTCGATCGGCGTGCCGGCGGCGGGGCTTTCGCGTTCGGTCGGGGGGTTGATGGTGCCGTCGTCGCGGCGTTCGATGACGCCGAACGGGCAGCCGGCCACACATGTGCCGCAGCCGTTGCACACATCGGCCTGGACGACGACGGTGCCGAACTCGGTGCGGAACAGCGCGCCGGTCGGGCACACGTCGAGGCAGCCGGCGTGCGTGCAGTGCTTGCACACGTCTGAGGCCATAAGCCACCGGAACTCCGGGGTGTCCGGCGGGGTGAGGTCAGTGTCCCCGATCGTCTCAGCGGCGGCGAGCGCATCGACCTGCCGACCGCCGGCAGCCGACTCAGCGGCAGCCGGTCCACCCGCTGTGGCAGCACCGGGGGTGGGGGTGTCGTTGCCACGGGTGCGCACGGTCGGCATGCCGAGGTTGACGAGCCTGCGGCCGGATTCGCGGGCGGCGGCGATCTGTTCGGCGTCCTGTTCGATGAAGGCGACGTGGCGCCACGTGTTCGCCCCGAGCCCGCCGGTGTTGTCGTAGGAGGAGCCGAGGAGTTCGAGGTTGCCGTCAGCGGGGTTGCGGTTCCATTCCTTGCATGCGACTTCGCAGGCCTTGCAGCCGATGCAGATCGAGGTGTCGGTGAAGAAGCCCTTGCGTTCGTGGGTGTGCTCCCACCCGGTGGCGACGGCAGGGTCGGCGGTGTCGGCCGGAACACTGGTCGCAGCGTTGTGATGCTGTTCGGCCGGTGCCGTCATCGGTGCGCTCATGACGAGCCCTCCTCCTTCTCAGGTTCGTGGAAGCTGTCTGCGGCATCGGCGCCGCCTCCGTCTTCATGGGTGTAGACACCCTGCTGGGCTTCCGGCGCAGTGTCCCACGGGTCGCCGGGTCGGTCATCCTGGTGTGCCTTGTCGGTCATGCGGCCTGCGGCGTCGATGAGGCCGGCGCGGCGCCGGTAGTCGTCGACGAGCTCTTCAAGCTCGGGGCCGCGTGGGCGCCGGCCCGGGATGATGTCGCAGGCACCGGTCTTCGAATCCTGGATGAGGACGTTGGGGTCGAGTGTGATGCCGAGCAGATCGTTGACGGCGTCGCCGACGATGTGCGCCTGGGCCCCGACACCCCAGTGATACGGCAGCCCGATCTGGTGGACGGTGCGCTGGCTGCCGGCTGCTGCACTGCCGACGCTCATCGGAGTCACGCGCTCGGTGACGAGCAGCCGGACTTCGATCGCGGCACGCGGGGAGATGATCGTCGCCCAGCCATAGGGTTCAAGCCCGCGTTCGGCTGCCAGTTCCGGGGACACCTCGGCGAACAGCTCGGGCTGCAGCTCTGAGAGATAGGGCAGCCACCGGCTCATACCGCCGGCGGTGTGATGTTCGGTGAGCCGATAGGTGGTGAAGATGAAGGGGTAGACGCCTGCACCTGCCTGCCCGGGCAGCGGAGCCATGAGGTTGTCCCTGCGGTCGAACATCACTTGGGCCGGGCTGTGCTGCTGGGCGTAGAGCGGATTGGGCACCGGGGATTCCTGCGCCTCGTAATGGGTCGGCAGGGGCCCGTCGACGACTCCGGTCGGCGCGTAGAGCCAACCCTTGCCGTCGGGCTGCATGACGAACGCGTCGGCGCCGGTCAGTGCCGCCGGCCCGCCCTGGGCCCGTTCGGGTACGGCATCTGGTGCCCGGTCGGCTGGGAAGTCGGGGACGTCCTGGCCTGTCCAGCGACCGGCCTCCTCATCCCACCACACGAGCTTCTTGCGCTCACTCCACGGCTTGCCCTGCGCATCGGCAGAGGCGCGGTTGTACAGGATGCGGCGGTTGGCCGGCCACGCCCACGCCCAGTCGGCGGCGATCTCGTCCTGCGCGCTGCCGGGCACACGCTTGTTGGCGTGGTTGATGCCATCGGCGTAGATGCCGGTGTAGAGCCAGCAGCCACCGGCGGTCGAACCGTCGGCCTTCATCTCCAGGTAGGAGCTCAGCGGCGTGCCGGTTTCCGGGCCCGAGGTGTGGAAGCCGTTGATCTCGGCGAGGACCGCCTCGGCGGAGGGGTCGCCGTGCTCATCGACCGGGTAGTCCCAGGTCAGGTCGAGCAGCGGCCGGTCGCGCGGGTCGGTGGAGTCGGCGAGCTTCTCCCGCAGCCGGCAGCCGAGTTCGTAGAAGAACTGCAGTTCGCTCTGCGCATCCCCTGGCGGGTGGACGGCCTGTTCGCGCCACTGCACGAGCCGCTGCGTCTGGGTGAAGGTCCCGGACTTCTCGGTGTGGTTGGCAGCCGGGAGGAAGAACACCTCGGTCTCGATGTCCTCGGTCTTGAGTTCACCGGAGGCGATCTCCGGTCCGTCCTTCCACCAGGTCGCCGATTCGATGAGCTGGAAGTCGCGTACGACGAGCCATTTGAGGTGCGACATGCCCAGGCGCTGCATGCGGCCGTTGGCCGAGCCGACGGCCGGGTTCTGGCCGAGGATGAAGTAACCGTCGACCTCATCTTTCAGCATGCTCATGACGGTCTGGTAGGTGCCGTGTGCACCGGTGAGGCGGGGCAGGTAGTCGTAGGCGAAGTCGTTGTCCGCGGTGGCGGCCTCACCCCACCAGGCCTTGAGCAGGCTGATCATGTAGGTATCAGCATTGGCCCAGTAGCTCTTCTGCTCCTTCGAGCCGATGACGGCCAGGTAGTCATCGAGAGTGTCATGGGTGCCAGCTTTGGGCATCGGCAGGTAGCCGGGCAGCAGGTTGAACAGGGTCGGGATGTCAGTCGAGCCCTGGATGGAAGCGTGCCCGCGCAGCGCCATGATGCCTGAGCCTGGCCGGCCGACGTTGCCGAGCAGCAGCTGCAGCGCAGCGGCGGTGCGGATGTACTGCGCGCCCTGGGAGTGCTGGGTCCAGCCGACGGCGTAGGCGAAGCAGGTGGTGCGCTCGCGTCCGGAGTTCTGCGTGATGGCATCGGCGAGGTAGGCGAAGTCGGCAGCGGAGATGCCGCAGACCTCTTCGACCATCTCCGGGGTGTAGCGGGAGTAGTGACGTTTGAGCACCTGGAAGACGCATCGCGGGTCCTGCAGGGTCGGGTCCTGCTCGGCCGGTTGGGTCGGCGGCACGCCTCGGCGCGACCCATCGGCATCGGCATATGCCCAGGTCTGGGTGTCGTACGTGCCGGTGTCCGGGTCGTAGCCGGAGAACAGTCCGTCGAGATCCTCGGTGTCGGCGAAGTCGTCGCCGAGGATGGTGGAGGCGTTGGTGAACGTCCGGACGTATTCGTCGAAGTACAGGTCGTTTTCCAGTACATGCCGGATCAGTCCGCCGAGCAGCACGATGTCAGAGCCGACCCGGATCGGGACATGCTTGTCTGCGACTGCCGTGGTGCGCGTGAAACGCGGGTCGACGTGGATGACCTTCGCTCCACGGGCCTTGGCTTCAGTGACCCACTGGAACCCGACGGGATGGCATTCGGCCATGTTCGAGCCCTGAATGACGATGCAGTCGGCATTGGCCATGTCCTGCAGGGACTGGGTCGCGCCGCCGCGTCCGAACGAAGCTCCCAGACCGGGAACTGTGGCGGAGTGTCATATGCGGGCCTGGTTCTCGATCTGGATCGCGCCGGCTGCGGTGAACAGCTTCTTGATGAGGTAGTTCTCCTCATTGTCCAGCGTCGCCCCGCCCAGGGAGGCCACACCCATGGTGCGCCGCAGGTGCCGGCCTTCGGAGTCTTTGTCCTGCCAGTGGTTGCGGCGGGCTTCGAGGAACCTCTCGGCGATCATGTCGAGGGCGGTGTCGAGATCGAGTGTCGTCCACTCCTTGGCCTTCGGAGCCCGGTAGAGGACTTCGGTGATGCGCCCGGAGGCGTTGACGAGCTGTTCGCTGGCCGAGCCCTTGGGGCACAGCCGACCGCGGGAGATCGGCGAGTCCGGATCGCCTTCGATCTGGATGACCTTGTTGTCCTTGGCGTAGACAAGCTGGCCGCAGCCCACCGCACAGTAGGGGCACACGCTGCGCGCAACGGTGTCGGCGTCTTCGGTGCGCGGGCGCATGTCCTTCGTCTGTTGGGACGTCACAGCCGGGCCGCGCCCGGTGGTGTCACCGGAGCGGAACTGCCGGAACACCGGCCAGTCGAGGAAGCTGATGCGCGCCATGGCTCAAGACTACCATCGCCGTGCTGCCGCCGACAGCCGCACGCGGCTGCATCGTCTGAGGTCAGGAAGACGATTGAGTGCCTCAGCACGCCTATTGAGCGCAGCTGCCGGGTGGGGTTGAATGAGCAGCATGAACGACACGATCACTGTCGTCGGTGCGATCTTCTCCCGCGGGGAGCAGATACTGGCCTGCCGGCGCGCACCGCACAAGGCTGCGGCTGGCAAGTGGGAGTTCCCCGGCGGCAAAGTCGAAGAGGATGAGACGCCGACAGCCGCACTCGCCCGTGAACTGCGCGAAGAACTCAGCGTCGAAGTCACCGTCGGCGACCTGCTCGTCCGCGAGACGACCCCCGCCTCAGGCGCGGCCCACAGCGACGGCCCGGCAATCGACTTGGCCTGCTATTGGGTGAGCGCCGCCGAGATGCCTGCCGCCAGCGCTGATCATGACGCACTTGTGTGGGTACGTCGCGAGGAGCTCGACAGTCTTGACTGGGCGGCCCCTGATCTTCCGGCGGTCGCGCTGCTGCGCGGCGGTGCGAGCGCAGGTGCGCGCCGATGACCGTCGGAGATCCCCGATCTGGCACCGGTGCCGGATCCCCGGATGGCCTCGTCATCGGTCTGCATGAGCGGGTGCTCGAACGCCGGCTGCAGGAGCTCATCGACCACCGGGCTGATGCCCGCGCAGTCATCGAAGCTGTCGATGAAGCCGATGCACCGCATGTGCTCAGCCGGCATGTCGCGGGCCACCTCGCCTCGGCTCTTGCCGACGCCGAGGAGGACGACCGCGTCGACCTCGTCAACCGGATTCTGCGCCTGCTGCCGGAGAACCCCGACGTCGTACTCGACGGTCCGCACCAGCTGCTGTCCTTCTACCCATCGGACGCTGAGACACCCAGCCGGCCAACGACGCCGCTGTCGGATGTCGCACTCCTGACGAACTCGCCGCGAGATCCGCAGCTGGGCACTGAGCTCAAACGCGAACTGGCAAGCGCGGACCGGGTCGACCTGCTGTGCGCATTCGTCAAATGGAGCGGTATCCGCCTCCTCGAACGCGAACTGGCGCAGCTGCGTGATCGCGGAGTGCCCCTGCGGATCCTCACGACGACCTACATCGGGGCCACGGACCGAAAGGCCCTCGACCGGCTTGCCGATGAGTACGGCGCTGAGATCCGCATCAACTACGAAACCCGGTCCACTCGCCTGCATGCCAAGGCCTGGCTGTTCTATCGCGAGACCGGCTTCGACACCGGGTACGTCGGCAGCTCGAACCTCAGCCGGGCCGCCCTCGTCGACGGGCTCGAATGGAATGTGCGGATATCGCGGTCGGCCACGCCGAGCCTGGTGGAGAAGTTCACGGCAACATTCGACTCCTACTGGAACGCACCGGAATTCGCACCCTACGATCCGCAGCGGGATGCGACCCGGCTCGATGCCGCCCTGCGCGAGGCGCGCGGTGGCCCCGCCGGCGCTGCAGCCGGCACCTCGGCGGGGGACATCGACACGACGCTGCTCGATGTGCGGCCCTATCCGCATCAGCAGATCATGCTCAATGATCTCGCTGCTGAACGGGAGACGCACGATCGGCACCGCAATCTGCTCGTGGCCGCAACCGGCACCGGCAAGACCGTCATCGCCGCTCTCGACTACGCTCGCCTCGCCGGCGCTGACCGCCGGGGGCGCGGCAGTCGTCCCAGCCTGCTGTTCGTCGTCCACCGAGCGGAAATCCTCAAGCAGGCGCTGCATACGTATCGCGATGTGCTCAAAGACGGCAGCTTCGGCGAGCTCTTCGTCGATGGTCATCGACCGACCGACGGAACTCACATCTTCGCGTCGATCCAGTCGATCGGCCGCTCGGCGCAGCTCCAACAGTGGGCCCGGGACCACTTCGACATCATCGTCATCGATGAGTTCCACCACGCCGAAGCACCGAGCTACCGCCGGCTGCTCGACTGGTTCGAACCGCGCGAGCTCCTCGGACTCACCGCCACACCCGAACGCACCGACGGTGTCGATGTGGCGGCAGAGTTCTTCTCCGGGCGCACGGCCAGTGAGCTGCGTCTGTGGGATGCCCTGGAGGCCGACCTGCTCGTGCCGTTCCACTACTTCGGCATCGCCGACAACACCGACTTGAGCTCGATCACGTTCCAGCGCGGGAGCTACGACACCACGGAACTCAGCAAGCTCTACACCGGCAATGACGCCCGCACCCGCATGATCATCGCGGCACTGACCGACACGGTTGTCGATGTCAGCACGATCCGAGCGCTCGGGTTCTGCGTCAGCATCGCCCATGCCGTGTACATGGCGCGGAAGTTCACCGAGGTCGGCATCGTCTCGTACGCGATCACGAGTGAGACGAGCAGAGCGGACCGAGCAGAGCTTCTCAATCGGTTCAGGGCAGGCGAGATCCGCTGCCTGTTCACCGTCGACATCTTCAACGAAGGCGTCGACATCCCTGCCGTCGACACGGTGCTCATGCTCCGCCCCACCCAGTCGGCGACGATCTTCCTCCAACAGCTCGGCCGCGGACTCCGACGCGCGCCGGACAAGTCCGTGCTCACCGTGCTCGACTTCGTCGGCCATCAGAACGCGCAGTTCCGCTTCGACCTCAAGCTGCGCGCACTGACAGGCGCATCGCGTCGGCGGCTCCAACGCGATGTGCAGCAGGGCTTTCCGTTTTTGCCGGCCGGCTCGCAGATCGTGCTGGACAAGGTCGCTGAGGAGGAGATCCTCTCCAGTCTGAAGTCGACACTCAATCTCTCCACCCGCGATCTCGTGCGCGATGTGGCGAACCACAAGCCGGCGGACACCTCGGCGGCCGAATACAGTCTGGCAGCGTATCTGCATGAGGCCGATCGCGGCCTGGCTGACATCTACGGAGGATCCGGGCCCCGGGCCTTCGGCGGTCAGCAGCGGGCCCGCTCGTGGTCGGCACTCAAGGACTGGTCGTTCCCGCAGGCTCGACTTGCGCTGGGTGACGACGAGGTCGCCCTGCTGAGTCGGATGCGGGCGTTCACGCACATCGATGACAATGAGCGGATCGACCGCTATCGCGAACTGCTCGACGGCACGCTGCCCTCCGATGACGCGCTCGCTGCCGACCCGTATGCGGCGATGCTCTTCTATCAGCTGCGACCCACCGCACCGGCAGGCGAAATCGCCGACACGATCAGACGGGTGCGCCGCATGCCGGCGATCGCGTCTGAGCTGCGTGATCTCCTCGAGGTCTGCGAGCAGCAGGCACGCACACTCCCGCAGCCGCTCGCGGGCCTGGAACGCGTTCCTGTCCGCAGCCACTCCCGCTACACACGCGAGGAGCTGCTGGCCGGGTTCGGTCTCGGCACGACGCAACAGGGCATCGCGCCGGGCAACATGCGCGAGGGAGTCAAGTGGATCCCGGCCGCCCAGACCGACGTGCTGCTCGTGACGCTGAAGAAGTCCGAAAGCGACTACTCGCCGACCACGCTCTATCGCGACTACGCGATCTCTGAGACGCTCTTCCACTGGGAATCGCAGAATGCGACGAGCCCCGAAAGTCCCACCGGGCAGCGCTACATCCACCACCGGCAGCAGGGCTCACACGTTGTGCTCTTCGTCCGCGCAGCGAAAGAGGGAGACCTCGGCACGGAGCCCTACATCTGTCTGGGCACCGTTGATTACGTACAGCACTCCGGGTCGCGGCCCATGCAGATCGAGTGGAAGCTCGAGCGGGCGATGCCAGCCGAGATGCTCGTCGCTGCCCGGGCGGTGGCCTGATTGACAGTCGCCTCACCCGACCCGCGCCGGTGCACCGCTGGCCCGTAGCTTTGCCATCGTTACCCGTGCAGGATAGTTGATGAGATCGTTGCAGGATAGATGATGGGAGCGTTGCAGAATAGACGATAGAATCGTTGCAGAATAGATGATCGATCCATATGGTCGTCGTCGACCGAGGCGCAGCAGCCTCAGCAAGACGGCCGCCTCAAGCAGGGGAACGAAGTGTATAAGCAACGGGCCGTTGACCACATCCTCGCTGAGCTGATCAAAGGAATGGGAGCGGTGCTCATCGAGGGCCCGCGCGGCTGCGGCAAGACATCGACGGGTCTCCACCATTCGCGAAGCTCGATTCGCCTTGACCGCTCACCCGAGCTCATCCAGTTGGCCGAACTCAACCCAACGGCACTGCTCGAAGGAGACAGTCCGCGCCTCATCGACGAATGGCAGCTTGCACCAAGCCTGTGGAATGCGATGCGTCATGAAATCGACGACCGACAGCAACAGGGTCAGTTCATCCTTTCCGGATCAGCGCAGCCGGCCTCCGACATCACCCGGCATTCAGGGGCGGGTCGATTCGGGCGACTGCGCATGCGGCCGATGGCACTCGCCGAAAGCGAAGCCTCCTCGTCAGACATCTCCCTCTCAGCGCTCAAGGGTGCGAATACTGTGTCAGCGCGGTCGCCACTGAGCTATCAGGCGCTGGCGGAACAGGCAGTGCGCGGCGGCTGGCCCGGTCTGCTCGGTGTTCCAACACGACAGGCCGTGCTGTTCAATCGGTCGTATTGTGATGATCTCTGTGACTCAGATATCCCTGCCGCTGTCGGCGTTCGCCATGACCCATCTCGGATGCGGAGGGTACTGCAGTCGATCGCTCGAAACATCGCTACCGAAGCGAGCGCACAAAGTCTTCGACGAGATGTGTCGGGCGCCGACGCACCGCTGAACTACGGGACTGTCAACGCCTACCTTGACTCGCTGGAGACAGTGTTCGCGCTGGACAATCTTCCCGCCTGGAGCGTCAATCTCCGTTCGAAGTCGCGATTGCGAACGGCACCCAAGCTCCAACTGGCCGACCCGGCCCTGGCATGTGCAGTACTGGGCATTGGGCCGGATCGGCTGGCCAAGAGTCCTGAATACTTCGGCCAGGTCTTCGAGGCGATGGTCATCAGAGATCTCCGGGCACTCTCAAGCGCAGAATCCGGTCAGGTCTACCACTATCGCGACAACACCGGTCTCGAGATCGACGCCATCATCGAGTATCCCGACGACGGCGCTTGGGGTGCCTGCGAAGTCAAGCTCGGACGGTCACAAGTCGAGGCCGCTGAACGCAATCTCATCAAGCTGCGCGATGAGCGCGTGGATCTCGATCGCATCGGCGAGCCGGCATTCCTCGCGGTCGTGACCGGCACAGAATTCGCTTACACACTGCCGAGCGGCGTGCACGTCATCCCGCTCGGCACACTGGGAATCTGACGTCCCCACACGTCCCCGCGGGGACGCCGATCCTGCCGCTGAGCGTCCCCACGAAGACGTCACCGGCCCAGCAGATCGAGAGCAGCCGAGGCGATCGAGGCGGTGTCGATGCCGTGGATCGCATAGGCCTCCGACACCGAGGACGCCTGACCGAATTCGGTGACGCCGAGGTTGCGGGCACGATCCCCGCGCACGCCAGCGAGGAACGACAGCGTGTGCGGATGCCCGTCCATGACGGTGACGAGCGGAGCGGGGTGTTCGGCGGGGAGGAGCACGTCGACGATGCTCGTCGCACCCATTCCGGTCTGCGCACCGCCGAGCCGTCCGCGGGCCTGCAGTGAGCGGAACACGAGGCTCGGGCTCGTGATGCACACGACGCCGGCCTTGAATCCGCGCTCCCTGAGATACTCTGCGGCTTGGCACACCTCGGTCATGATCGCCCCGGCGCCCACGAGGGTGATGTCGTCCTCAGCCGCCGGGTGAGGGCTGAGCCGGTAGCCGCCGGAGATGACCTGCTGGCGGCGGCGCTCACGCTCGATCTCATCGCCGGGCACCCGGGCGAGTCCCTGGTCGACCGGTCGGGTCGACAGCCGGAAGTACGCCGAGTGGCCGTCGTGCCGGCCGATGTGGCGCATCGCTTCGAGCAGCGTCCATTCGAAGTCCTGCGCGAACGCCGGCTCCCAGCTCGTCAGCCCCGGGATCTCCAGCGTCACCGACGGGGTGTTGAACGACTGATGCGCCCCACCCTCAGGCGCCAGCGTCACACCGGAGGGCGTGCCGACCATGATCGACTGCCCACCGGCATATAGGCCGAAGGTCCACGGTTCGAGTGCCCGGTTGATGAACGGGTCGTAGATCGTCGCAACCGGGATGAGCGGCTGACCCCAGCGCGAGAAGGTTGAGCCGAGCTCTCCTGCCAGGGAGACGAGGTTGACCTCGGCGATGCCGAGTTCGATGTGCTGGCCGCTGAAGGCCTCCTGCCAGCGCAGCACCCGCTCACGGTCATCGGCGAACCAGTCCTGCCGGCCGGCGATCGACCACACGCCGGTCTTGTTGATCCAGCCGCCGAGGTTCGTCGACGTCGCCACGTCGGGGCTGAGGGTCACGACCCTCTCCGCGAGCTCGGGTTCGGCCCGCTTGAGATCCGAAAGCACCCGGCCGAGTGTCGCCTGCGTCGAAGTGACGGCCTTGTGCGCATACCCGAGTTCGGCCGGCACCTGGCCCACCTCGTGCACGGGTGCCGGCGGGCGGGTGAGCCGCTGTGCGGTCGAGCGGCACACCTCGGCGGCGGCCGAATCGGGGGCGAAGCGCACCCACGGATCCTCCAGCGAGGTGCCCGAGAGCTCGGCGAGCTCGCGCATCTGGCTTTCGGTCAGCTGGGCGGCGTGGTTGTTCGGATGTCCCTCGGTGGCCAGCCCGCGGCCCTTGATGGTGTAGGCGAAGATGACGGTCGGGCGGGTGTCGTCGATCTGCCGGAACGTGTCGATGAGCGCGGGGATGTCGTGGCCGGCCAGGTCGCGGATGACCTCGGCGAGCGCGCGCGGGCTGAGTGAGTCGAGCAGGTCGCGCAGCACTGCGGCCTCGTCGGCAGCGAGCCCGGTGAGCATGCGTTCGTGCAGCTCATCGGGGTGGCTGCGCAGCAGCCGCTGGTACTCCTCGTTGGGCATCTGCTCCATGCGGCGGGCGAAGACCTCCCCGCCCGAGGCGGTGAACAGCTTCTGGATGCGGGTGCCCCATTTGCACGTGAGCACCTGCCAGTCGGCGGCGGCGAACATGCCCTGCAGGCGCTGGATCTGCACATCGGGGATGACGCGGTCGAGTGACTGGCGGTTGAGGTCGACGATCCACACGACGTTGCCGAGTCCACGCACCTCCGGGTCGATGATCGCCTCCCAGACCGCGCCTTCGTCCATCTCGGCATCACCGAGCAGGGAGATGAAGCGGCCGGCCTCCGGGGTGTCGGGGAACCGGTCGCGCAGGTAGCGGTGCGACAGGGCCGCCCAGATCGGGGCGGTCGCACCGATGCCGACCGAGCCGGTGGAGAAGTCGACGGTGTCGGGGTCCTTCGACCGCGACGGGTAGGGCTGCAGGCCGCCCTTGGCGCGCAGCGAGGTGAGGTAGCGTTCGTCGAGGTCGCCGAGCAGGTAGTTGATGGCGTGCAGCACCGGGGAGGCGTGCGGTTTGACCGAGACGCGATCGGCTGCGGTGAGCTCGCGGAACCACAGCGCGGTCATGATGCCGACCATCGAGGCCGACGACGCCTGATGCCCGCCGACTTTGACGCCGTCGGTGTTCTCACGGCCCCGGTTGGCCGCGTCGATCATCGCGGTTGAGAGCCACAGCACCCGCTGGGCGATCTCGTCGAGGACGGACGCGCCGGTGGCCGAGGCGGAGGCAGAGAGCGGGCGGGAGTTCACGCTCGGCGGGTCGAGCTGGGTGGAGGTCTCGAACTGCTGACGGTCCTCAGCCTGATCGTCGGCGGGGTTGTACTGGGCGCCTGCGGCCTGGGGGTTGTCGGGGTTGGGCTGCATTGCATCTGTCCTTCGCTCGGCGGCGATGTCTCGTCTACGGTAGAGACTACCCGCCGGGTGGGTGGCATCAGCCACATGGGACAACGGCAGGCGGGTGTGCCCCTTCCTGGCGTTTCCGCACCGGCTGTGCTGGGATCAGTCGAAGATCGAGCTGTAGGCGTTGAGGGCGAGCTGCCCGCCGAGGTGGGCGTAGAGGACGGTGGAGTCCTCGGCGAACTCCCCGGCCTCGGCCAGGCCGATGAGGCCGGCCATCGACTTGCCTTCGTAGACGGGGTCGAGGATGACGCCTTCGAGTTCGGCGGTCGTACGGATCGCAGCGATCGTCGAATCGTCTGGGATGCCGTAGGCCGGGCCCTCCCAGCCGGTGCGGATGTCGATATCGTCATCGCGCAGCTCGCGGTCGAGGTCGATGAGACCGGCGGTGTGGCGGGCGATCCGACCGACCTGGTCGCGGGTCTTGTCGATTGTGGCCGAGGCGTCGATGCCGATGACCTTCCGCTTGACGCCGGTCTGCTCCTCCAGTAGCGCGAACCCTGCGATCATCCCGGCATGTGTCGAGCCGGTGACGGTGCACACGACGATGGTGTCGAAGACGATGCCGAGCTCCTTCTCCTGTTCGGCGACTTCGAAGGCCCAGTTGGCGAACCCGAGTCCGCCCAGCGGGTGCTCGGAGGCACCGGCCGGGATCGCATAGGGCTTGCGGCCGTCGGCTTCGAGTTCGGCGATCGCGTTCTCCCAGCTCGACCGGATGCCGATGTCGAAGCCGGCCGGGTCGAGGCGCACATCGGCACCGAGGATGCGGGAGAGCTCGATGTTGCCGACCTTGTCGTTGACCGGATCATCCCAGTCGACCCACTTCTCCTGCACGAGCCGGGCCTGCAGGCCCAGGTGCGCGGCGATGGCGGCGACCTGGCGGGTGTGGTTGGACTGGTAGCCACCGATCGAGACGAGCGTGTCGGCCCCGGAGGCGAGGATGTCGGGGACGATGTACTCCATCTTCCGCGTCTTGTTCCCGCCGAAGGCGAGTCCGGAGTTGACGTCTTCGCGTTTGGCCCAGATCCTGCCGGCGCCGAGGTGGTCGCTGAGTCGCTGCAGCTGGTGCACCGGGCTCGGTCCGAAGGTGAGGGGGTACCGCTCGTAGTCACTGAGTGCCATAGCCTGGGATCCTTCCGTTCGGCGGCCGCTTCTCCCGCCGGTCCGGCACATCGGTGTGCTGGCACCAGCAGGTCAATATGCAATATATTGCATATCCAAAGGGGGTAGGATGTCAACTGGTGAGCAGGGAATGCTGCCGATGTGAAGGGAATCTCCAGCTGGTGGAGGTGAGAGGGTGCCGGTGCCGGCGACGCAGGGGCTGCCGCGGCGTGCGCTGCTGCGCGATGACGTCTACCAGGCGATCCGCGATGCGATCGTGCGCGGGGAGCTGCAACCCGGTGAGCAGTTGCGCGACACCGAGCTCTCCGCCTGGCTCGGCGTCTCCCGCACCCCCATCCGCGAGGCGCTGCTGCGCCTGAGCCGCGCCGGTCTCGTCACCGCTGAACCCGGTCGCGCCACCCGCGTCACCGCTGAGGATCCGGCCGCGATCGCCGATGCCCAAGCTGTCGCCGCCGCCTTGCAGGCGCTGGCAATGTCACTGGCCGCGCCCCGCCTCGGGCCCGGTGAGATCAGCCGCATGGAGACCGCCAACGGCGAGCTCACCGCAGCCCTGGCGGCAGGCGATGCCGAGGCGGCGATCGCTGCCGATGACGCTTTCCACGCCGTGGCGATCGAGCAGGCGGCCAACCCGATCCTCGCCGAGCACCTCGAGAGTGTGACGCTCATGCTCCGCCGCGCTGAGTTCCTGCACTTCGATGCGATGAGTGACGCCTCGGTCCAGCAGCATGCGCGCATCGTCGCAGCCCTGCGCGGTGGGGATGCTGAGGCCGCTGTCGAGCTCACCCGACTGAACTGGCTGACGATCATCACCGCCTGAAGCCGTCTCATCCACAGTCCGGTAGGTGAACGCATTCTTGCCCCCGCGCTGGTGAGAGGCGCTTAATGGACGGACATAAGTGTGCATCGAGTTCTGCCAGGAGGTGCGTCATGATCGTCATCGCCATCATCATTCTGGGTCTTCCGTGCGTCGGCCTGTATTTCCTCCTCGGACGATTCATCTGCCCGCGCCGTGAGCGCCTGCCTTTGAACCGCATGGATTCGACCGCGCTCGCCCAGACGATCACCCGCGGCTGGAACGCCATCCCGGTCGGACCGGCCGCCTCGATCGGCTTCACACCAGTGCTGCCGCAGCGCTGAGGCCCGCGCCGAGGCACACGGCCGGCCCACTGGCCGTTGCCTGCGCGCCGGTGCCCGCCGCATCGGTCCCGGGGCCGGAGCTAGGATTGCCGCATGACCTTGGGCATCGTGGCAGCCACCCTCGCAGCCGTCTTCCTCGGCGCGACCCTCCAGCGGCTCTCAGGCACCGGTGTCGGCCTCGTCGTCGCCCCGGTGCTCGCACTTCTCATGGGCCCAGCACTCGGGGTGTTCATGGCCAACGCCACGACGATGCTCTCCGGCACCATCATCATGCTCGCGGTCCTCCGCGACGTCGACTGGCGGCGCTACCTCATCTTCCTGCCCGCCGGCATCCTCGGCGCGATTCCGGCCGCACTGCTCGTCCGCGCGCTGTCTGCGGCCTGGCTCAACATCGTCATCGGCCTCGTCGTGCTCGCAGCCCTTGCCCTGACCTTCGGCACCCCACGCGTCCCGCACATCCGCTCACCGTGGCTCGCCGCCGCCGGCGGGGCGGCCGGGGCGTTCCTCAACACCTCGGCCGGGGTCGCCGCACCCGGAATGGTCATCTACGCTAAGTTTGCTCGCTGGTCGCAGCGCTCGTTCGCCGCCACGATGCAGCCGACGTTCGCGACCTTCGGGGCCCTGTCGGTCGGTTCGAAGCTCGCAGTCGGGGCGATGACGATCGACCAGCTGCCGCCGTGGTGGCTCTTCCCGGTCATCTTCGCCGCTGTGGGCCTGGGCATCATCGCCGGCGGGAAGCTCGCGAAGCTCGTAACCGCCGAGGCAGCCCGCAGGCTGGCGATCACGCTCGCCGGCGCCGGGGCTGTAGTCGCGCTGGTACGCGGGCTCGTCATGCTCAGCTGACCCACCGTGCCCGAGGCGGTGGGCACCGGTGCGTGAAAGCCGCGAGGCGGGCAGACGATCCCTCGTCTGCCCGCCTGGTGCGTGGTGTCAGCTGAGTGCGGCTCAGATCTTCCGGTCGGGGTCGTCGAGCGCGTCGACGTCGACACCGCGCTTGCGCTGGGCGCTGCGGAAGCCCGAGCGCACGCGCTTGCGGTGCTCGCGGGCCTTGTGGCGGCGGGTCTTCTCCCGCTCGACCTGCTCAGGGGTGGGCTCGTGGTCGCGCAGACCGACCTGCAGATCCTCGGGCACCTCGCTCATCGTGCCGACGGCGACCTTCGTCTTGTGCCGGATGATCTCCATCCGCACGATCTTCGACAGGAAGTACAGACCCAGCAGGTTCGGCACTGCCATGAGGAACAGGGTGGCATCGGAGAAGGCGACGACGCTGTCGAGCGAGACAGCCGAGCCGACGACCACGGCGGCGACCCACACGAACTGGAAGATCTTCTCAGCCACGACCGAGTTCTTCGTCAGGTATCCCAGTGCCTTCTGTCCGTAGTAGGCATAGGAGAGCACCGTCGAGAAGCCGAAGAGCACCACGGCAACGGTCAGCAGGTAAGGGAACCAGGCAGAGACGGTCGCGAACGCCTGGCTCGTCAGGGCCACACCGGCGCCGGTCGAGCCGTCGCCGGCATCAGCCTGGTACAGGCCGGTGGTGATGATCGCCAGGGCGGTGAGCGTACAGATGATGACGGAGTCGACCAGCGGCTCCCACATCGCGGTGAAGCCCTCGGTGGCCGGTTCATCGGTCTTGACTGCCGCGTGGGCCATACCGGCGGTGCCGACACCGCCGACGTTGGAGAACAGCGCACGCTGGATGCCGACGATCGCCACGCCGACGATGCCGCCGGCCACGCCCTCCCCGGTGAACGCGCCTTCGATCATGAGCCAGAAGGCGTGCGGGATGTTGGTGATGTTCATCGCGAGGATGATGAGCACAGACACGGTGTAGAGGATCGCCATCGCCGGGGTGATCGCCGAGGTCCATTCGGCGATCTTCTTGATGCCGCCGATGATGACGAAGCCGGCCACGAGCGCCATAACGAGGCCGATGAGCCACAGCTTGTCGGCCAGGAAGCTCGAGTCACCGCCGGTGGAGTCGACGATGATCGCTGCGACCTGGTTGGCCTGGAACAGATTTCCAGCGCCGAACACGCCGATGAGGGTGGTGAGGGCGTAGAACACGGCGAGGAACTTGCCCAGCCGCGGCCAGCCGACCTCAGCCAGGCCCTCACGCAGGTAGTACATCGGCCCACCGGAGGTCTTGCCGTCGCCGGTGATCTGGCGATACTTCACACCCAGGGTCGCCTCGGCCATCTTCATCGACATGGCCAGCAGGCCGAAGATGATGATCCACAGTGCCGCGCCCGGTCCGCCGATCGTGATCGCGACTGCGACACCGGCGATGTTGCCCAGGCCCACGGTGCCGGAGAGCTCGGTGGCCAGCGCCTGGAAGGACGAAACCTCACCGGGGTCGGTCTTGCGGGTGAACTTGCCGCGGATGACGCGCAGCGAGTGCTTCAAGCCGGTGATCGGCTGGAAGCGCAGGAAGACGGTGAGGAAGATCGCTCCGACCATGAGCCAGACGACGATGAGCGGCAGACCGACTCCGAAGATCGGGATCTCGAAGAAGACGATGAATGACAGCCATTCGGCGAATGGGGCGAAGAGACCGTCGATGAACTGGTCAACGGAGGAGCTGGACTGGTCAGCCGCTCCGGCGAGAACGGCAGGTGGAGCAATCATATTCATGTTGTCGGGCGCGTGGTAGACGTACGGCCAAAGGGTCGGTTCGGCTGCGGCGCCAGTGTGCAGAGTAGCAACTCAGGCATTGCCAATCCAATGCTCAGGCTGGAAACGACGCCTATTCGTGACGCGGAATGCGGCAGTTTCAGGACTGGCCGGGTTCATCTGCGGCGTTCCGCTGGACCCGTCACCCCCGCCGTTCCACCGCTGCGGCAGCACCGCCGTCATCGGCTGCGCAGCGGTGATCACCTGCGCAGATAGTCGACGAACGCCGCCGCCAGCGGAGCCATTGCGGCCTCCACCTCGGGCTCGGCGTTCGCGATCTCCGCAAGCACCTGCTCGCGTTCCCTGCCGCACCACACCGGCATCGACACATCGGCTCCCCACCCCCGCGCCTGCTCTGCTGTGGTCTCGGGATGGAACTGGGTGCCCCACGCCTGACCGATCCGGAACGCCTGCACAGGTGCGTCGGTGCCGTCGACGAGGTGGACCGCGCCCGGCGGCAGGCCCATCTCCTCCTGGTGCCACAGCACCGCAGGCGCCGAGGCGGGCATCGCTGAGAAGACCGGGTCGCCTGCGGCTTCGGGCCGGGCGGCGACGATGTACGCCCCGACCTGCGGGACGCGGCGGCGGCGCAGCTGCCCGCCGGTGGCTGCGGCGAGCAGCTCGCCGCCTAAGCAGATGTTGAAGCTGGGGAATGCACCCTCGGCTGAGGCAGCGAGCAGGCTGCGCACATGCGGGAACCACGGGTTGTCCTCATCATCGAGCGGGCCGGCGGCTCCGCCGAGGACGATGAGGGCGTCGTAGGCGGCGCACAGCGCAGCGGCATCGGCAGGCAGCGGCGGGCCGGGGTCGCCATGTTCGGACCCGGGGTCGGCATGTTCGGACCCGAGGTAGGGGCGGGCGACGATGAGCTCGGCACCTGCGCGTTCGAGCCAGTCGCCGAAGCGCCGGGCATCCGTGCCGGCTTCGTGTTCGATGACGAGGATCCGCAGTGACATGTCTCCACAGTAGCGCCCGGGGCAGCATTCATCGGCAGGTCGTGGGCACCCTTCTGACGTCAGCCGGCCGGCAGGCGCAGACGGGGCTCTCCTCCAGATGAAGGGGAGCCCCGCTGGCAGTTCAGCTCAGCGCTGTGCCGCAGAGATCAGTCGGCGACGTAATACATGCGCTTGTTGACGAACTCGTCCATGCCCAGCGGGCCGAGTTCGCGGCCGAAGCCGGAGCGCTTGACGCCGCCGAAGGGCACCTCGGCGCCCTCCCCGGCTGGGGTGTTGACGTTCGACATGCCGACGTCGAGCTGCTGGGCGATCTTCTCCGCCCGGGCCTTGTCCTTGGAGAACACCGCGCCGCCGAGCCCGAAGTCGGTATGGTTGGCCAGCGTGAGCGCCTCCTCATCAGAGGACACCTTGTACACGACGGCGACGGGTCCGAAGAGCTCCTCGCGGTAGGCCTCCATGTCGCTGGTGACATCGGTGATGACGGTCGGTGCGTAGTAGGCGCCGTCGCCGCGCGTGCCGCCGGCGCGCAGCGTCGCGCCGTCCTTGACGGCCTGCTGGACCTGCGCATCGAGCCGATCAGCGGCCTCCTTCGACGACAGCGGCGTGTAGGTTGTCTCGTAGTCATCGCCCGGCCCGCCGGGTCTCATGCCCTCAGCGAGGCTCGTGAGCTCGGAGACGAACTCGTCGTAGATGTCGTCCATGACGATCATCCGCTTGTTCGAGTTGCAGGCCTGGCCGGTGTTGTACATCCGGGTCTCCCAGGCGGTCTTCGCCGCTTCCTTGACGTCATCGGTGTCGAGGATGACGTACGGGTCGGAACCGCCGAGTTCGAGCACGGCCTTCTTCAGGTGCTTGCCGGCCAGCGCACCGACGACGGAGCCGGCCCGTTCGGAGCCGGTCAGCGAGACGCCCTGCACGCGCGGGTCGGCGATGATCTCTGCGATCTGGTCGTGGCTGGCGAAGAGGTTGTTGTACACGCCTGCCGGCACGCCAGCGTCGTCCATGATCTGCTGGATCGCCTGGGCTGAGCGCGGGCAGATCTCGGCGTGTTTGAGGATGATGGTGTTGCCGAGCATGAAGTTCGGGGCGGCGAAGCGGGCGACCTGGTAGTAGGGGAAGTTCCAGGGCATGATGCCCAGCAGCACACCGATCGGGCGGCGTTCGACGTAGGCCTTGCCCTCGGAGAAGGTCGGGATCTCCTGGTCAGCGGCCAGCGTGGGACCGTTGTCGGCGAAGTAGTTGAAGATGTCGGTGCAGTATTCGGCTTCCTCAACCCCTTCGGGCAACGGCTTGCCCATCTCGTCGGCGATGATCTGGGCGAGCTCGTCCTTGCGCTCGGTGAAGAGCTCGGCAACGCGCTTGACGATTTTCCCGCGCTCCTCGATCGGCATCTCCCGCCACGACTGGTAGGCGGTGTGGGCGCGGTCGAGGGCGGTGTCGACGTCGGCCTGGCTGGCGGTGTCGAAGGTCTCGACGATCTCGCCGGAGGCGGGGTTCTGCACGCGGTATCCTGCGCTGCTCATGGGGTGTCCTTTCGGTTCGGCCGCGCCCGAGGTGGTGGGCGCGTGGATCTGTCAGGGTCGGGTGAAATGGGCTGAAGGTGGTCGAGTCAAGTGCCGGTGTGATCGGTGTCGGGGAAGCCGAGGGCGTCGGCCATCGCCTGCCGGATCTCCGGGTACCGGAACCGGTAGCCGAGCTCGCCGAGCCGGGTGGGCACCACCCGCTGGTCGGCGAGCACGAGTTCCTGGGCCGCCTGCTTGCCCAGCAGCATCTCGGGACCCAGGCGCGGGGTCTGCACGAATGCCGGCATCGAGGCCAGCCCGGCGAGCGCCTGAGCGAACTCGGCCTGGCGCACCGGCTGTGGGGCCGCGGCGTTGACCGGCCCGCTCATGGTCGGGTCGACGGCGGCACGGGCGTAGATGCGGGCGATGTCGTCGAGCGAGATCCACGACATCCACTGCTGGCCGGTGCCGATCCGCCCGCCGAGGCCGGAGAGGTACAGCGGCAGCTGCAGGCGCAGCGGTCCTGACAGGGCGGTGAGCACCTGGGCGGTGCGCACCGACACCCAGCGCACGCCGAGCGCTTCGGCCTTCGCAGCCTCTTCTTCCCAGGCGCGGCACACCTCGGCGAGGAACCCGCCGCCGGAACCGGCGTCTTCGTTGAGCTCTTCGTCGCCGCGGTCGTAGCCGTAGTAGCCGATCGCCGAGGCGCAGATGAACGCCTCGGGTCGGCGGGTCTCCGACAGCTGCTCCATGGTGAGCACGATGAGCTTCGTCGAATCGCGCCGCGAGCGCATGATCCGATCCTTGGCCGCCGGTGAGAAGCGGGTGCCGATGGTCGCGCCGCCTAGGTGGATGACGACATCGGCCCAGGCGAGTGCGTTGGGGTCGAGGATGCCGAGGTCGGGGTTCCATTTGACCTCGGAGTCCTTCCACGGGGTGTCGCGCACCAGTGTGCGCACCTCGTGTCCACCGGTCGACAGGAGGGCGGCGACGTGTGAGCCGACGGTGCCTGAGGCACCAGCAATGAGGACCTTCTTCCGCTCCGGCCCGCCGATCGCGGTGAGCTCATCCTGGTAGGCGAGATCGGCGAGCAGCCGTTCGCTGCGGGCGTTGAGGATCGCCCGCAGCGTCGGTTCCATCGCGGCCGCGTCGATCTCGGTCGCGCCGGGCAGGATGCCGGGAGCGAAGCTGTAGTCGATGTGGTCGTCGATCCGGGTGAAGGCCGAGCCGACGGATTCAGCGCCGGTCACCTCGGTGAAGGTGTGGGTGTGCTCCCAGGAGCTCAGCGGACCCCGCACCTGCCGGTCGATGAAGGAGTGCTCACTCGGCCCGGCGGCGTGTTCGACGGAGAAGGGGGTGCGCACGAGCCCGTGCGTGCCGGGCAGGGTGATCTTCATCGACGCCTGCGAGCCCGGCGTCAGGGGCTCGGCCTCCTGTTCGATCTGCATCGCCCATTCCGGGCTCAGCCGGGTCAGCGCCCCGGGCCGTCGATGCCAATCGAAGACGGTGTGCAGAGGATGCGGAACGACCAGCGAACTCGTGAAGACTGCCATAGTCCTACTCTCTCAGGAGAACCTGGCAGCCAGCACAGTCCCGGCGGACCCAGCCGCGGCGGACCCCGCCGTGGCCGACCCAGTCGCGGCGGATGCTATGAGTCAAAGCCGACCCCGAATGCGTCGAGCGTCTTGAGCAGCGGGCCGCGCCTGCCTTCGTTCTCGTCGGACTTGATGAGCGCGCGGGTCGTCATCTTCGCTCCGGCCCACATGAACGGCTCAGGTGGGAACGGCAGCGGCTTCTTCTTCACCATCTCCAGTTCGGTCAGCTCCGTCGGCGCGCCTTCGAGCAGATCGAGCATGACGGTGCCGGCGAACCGGGAGGCCCCGACGCCGAGGCCGGTGAACCCGGCGGCGTAGGCGACCTTGCCGGCGTAGGCGGTGTCGAAGAAGGAGAAGAACCGGGTGCAGGTGTCGATCGCCCCGCCCCAGGCGTGGGTGAAGCGGATGCCGGTGGCCTGCGGGAAGGTCTCGAAGAAGTGCCGGGCGAGAGTTTCGAAGGTCTCCTGCCGGGTGTCGAACCTGCTGGAGACGCGCCGGCCGTAGTAGTAGACGGCGTCCCAGCCGCCGAACAGGATCCGGCCGTCGACGGTGCGCCGGTAGTAGTGGAACCGGTTGGCCGAGTCGGCCAGGCCCTCCCTGCCGTTCCAGCCGATCGCCGACCACTGCTCATCGCTGAGCGGTTCGGTCATGAGTGCGTAGTCGTATACCGGTGCGGTGTGCCATTTGACCCGCTTGAGCAGTGCGGGGAACGCGTTCGTGCCGAGTGCTGCGCGCCCGGCGGTGAGTGTGCCGGCGTCAGTGGTCAGCGTGACGGTGTCCCCGCTGTCGGTGAGCCTGCGCACGATGGTGTTCTCGTACACTTCGACGCCGAGCTCACGGCAGACGCGCAGCAGCTCCCAGCACAGTCTGGCCGGGTTGATGATCGCGCACTCCCGATCAAGCCGCAGCCCGCCCAGATAGGTCGGGGAGTCGATGCGCTCGCGCAGCTCCTCGCCGTCGAGGTAGACCTCGCCTTCTTCCGGATTGTGCGCCTGACGCAGGCTGGGGATCTGGTAGTCCTCGGTGGCGATCTGGATGAGCCCGGTGCGCTCGAAGTCGCAGTCGAGCCCGTAGCGGGCGACAGCGTCTTCGATCGCGTCGAGGTTCTCGTAGCCGAGCCGGCTGAGCTCGTCGTTCTCCTCCGGCAGGTGCTTGACGCCGTTCTCGTGGCCATGGGTGAGGCTGGCTTCGCAGAACCCGCCGTTGCGCCCGGAGGCGGCCCAGCCGATACGGCCGCCTTCCAGCAACACGACGTGCCGACCGGGGTCGCGCTCCTTGGCCTGCAGGGCCGTCCACAGACCGGTGAACCCGCCGCCGACGACGGCGAGATCGCAGGTGCGGTCTCCGACTAGGGCGGGGCCCGCCTCGGGCCTGGCGGGGTCATCGAGCCAGTATGGGACGTGCGAGACGCCGGCGAGGCTCGAGGAGATCATCTCAGGGGTGATGGACATGGCTACCTCACGATGGTTTTGACGATGTCGGTGGATGATTCGCCCGAGCGGCGCAGCACGAGGCCGACAAGTGCGAGGGCGATGAGGGTCAGCAGCAGCATCACCGTCGAGATCGCGGCGACCTCTGGGCGCAGCGCCACGCGCACGGCGGAGAAGATGTAGACCGGCCAGGGCGTGTAGCCGGGCTGCTGGACGAAGCTGGAGAGGATCGTGTTGTCGAGGCTGAGGGTGAACGACATGAGCGCACCGGCCATCACGCCGGGGGCGGCGATCGGCAGGGTGACCCGGCGGAAGGTCGTCCACGGGGTCGCCCCGAGGTCGGCGCTGGCCTCCTGCAGGGAGGTGTCGACGCCGGCCATGCGGGCGCGGACGATGAAGGTCACGACGGCCACGGAGAACATCGCATGGGACACGATGAGGCGCACAAGCCCGTTGTTGAACCAGGTGAGGTCCGCGTCCACGCCGAGGGTGACGAACCACGGCAGGAACGAGATGCCGTCGACGATCTCCGGAGTCACGAGTGTCGTGGCGAGCAGTCCGGTCAGGCCGAGGGCCCACCAGGTGCCGAGCCTGGCGCGGGCGAGCGCGATGCCGCCGAGGGTGCCGAGCACGGTGGCCAGCAGCGCAGAGCCGACGGCGGCCTGCAGGCTGGTGATGACCGAGGAGACGATGACGTCGTTGTTGATGCCCGAGATGTAGGCGTCGAAGCCGAATCCCTGCCAGGAGGCGAGGATGCGCCCGGTGTTGAAGGAGTAGGCGACGATGACGGCGATCGGGGCGAAGAGGTAGATGAAGACGAGCACACCCCACAGGGTGAACCCGAGGTCGCGGGCCTGACGTCTCATGCGCGGCTCCCTTCGCTCACGGCCGGCTCGGGCGGGGTGATGCGCACCGAGTTCAGCCTCTCCATCAGTGAGCGCAGCCCCCACAGCAGCAGCCCGCCGAGCGCGACGACGATAAGGGTGGCGAGCATGAGGATGACGGCCATCGCCGCGCCGAGTGCCCAGTTCTGGGCGGTGTTGAACTGGTTGGCGATAAGCTGGCCGGCCATCGAGCCGCTCGCTCCGCCGAGCACGGTGGCGGTGACGTAGTCGCCGTTGAGCGGGATGAACACGAGCAGGCAGCCGGAGACCACGCCGGGCATGGCCAGCGGCAGGGTGACGGTGAAGAAGGTCTTCCAGGGTCCGGCGCCGAGGTCGTAGCTGGCTTCGCGCAGGTGCCGTCCGGCTGCGTCCATGGCCACGAACAGCGGCAGGATCATGAGCGGCAGGTAGTTGTAGACCACGCCGATCTGCACGGCGGTGCGGGTGTAGAGGATGTCGAGGCCTCCGTCGGATAAGCCGATGGCCTGGAGGGTCTTGGAGACGAAGCCCTCGTTGGAGAGCATGATCTGCCAGCCGAGGGTGCGCACGAGGAAGTTCGTCCAGAACGGCACCATCACCAGCGCCAGCAGCAGTCCGCGCCGTTCGGGCCGGACTTTGACGGCCAGCCAGTAGGCGAACGGGATGGAGATGAGCAGGCAGATGATGGTGCCGACGATCGAGATCCGCAAAGTGGCGAGGAACGTCGCCAGGGATGAGGAGGTCAAGGCTTCGGAGTAGCGGTCGAAGCTCAGCTGCTCCATCGACACGGTGGTGAATTCGTCGGGCTTGTACCCGAAGCTGTACCAGAGTACGAGGGCGACGGGGATGACGAAGAAGAACACGACGTAGGCCCAGGTGGGGAACGCGAGCGCTCCGGGGCCGAGGATGCGGGCGGCGAAGCGCTTCATGCTGAACTCCTCGTCTGTGCGGCGGTGTAGATCTCAACCCGCGGCTGGATGCCGGCCCCTTCTTCGGAGGGCACGAGCCGGTCGAGGATCTCCTGTTCGGGGAAGATGATGTCGGGGAAGTCGAAGTCGGCGGCTTCCTCCTTCAGGCCCTGGGTGCCGACGTGGTAGCCGATGTAGTCGACGTTGCGCAGCGCGGCGTCAGGGCTGATCATGTGGTTGATGAAGGCGTAGGCGGCATCCGGGTGCGGGGCGCCGGTGGCCAGGCACCAGTTGTCCATCCACAGGTTGGCGACCGGGGTCGGGAAGACGAACTGCCAGCGGTCCGGGTCATCGGATTCGAGCAGTCCCTGCCGGGCGTCGCCGTTGAAGGCGTGCAGCAGGCTCAGCCCGCCCTGGGTCATGCCCTGGGCGGCGTTGCCCATATAGGCGCGCACATGCGGGGCGATGTCGTCGACGACGATCGTGTTGGCTTTCTCCAGGATCGCCTCGTCGACGGTGTTGACGTCCTCGCCCATCGAGGCGAGGGCGATCGCGGTGAGCTCCCAGGGGTCTTCGAGGATCGCGGTCGAGCCGGAGGCCTCCTTGCCGGCGGCGTCGATGAAGTCCTGCCAGCTGGTCAGCTCCCGGTCGATGACGGTGCGGTCGTAGACGTAGCCGGTGGTGCCCCAGGCCTTGCAGATCGAGTACCGGTTCTCCGGGTCGAACTCCTGGTGGATGAAGTTCGGATCCATGTTCCTAAAGTTCGGGATCCGCTCAAGGTCCAGCGGCTGGATGAGGTCGTGTTCGATCATCTGCTGCACCCGTGAGCCGGTCGGCACGACGATGTCGTAGCCGGAGGTGCCGCGGGTGCCGGCGAGTTTGGCCATCAGCTCGTCGTTCGAGCCGTAGGAGTCGACCTGCACGCGCACGCCGGCGGTGTCGCTGAATTCGCTGATGATCTCGGGGTCGTCGTAGTCGCCCCATGAGTACAGGTTGAGCTTCGCCTCGATCTCGCCGTCGGCAGGCGGGGAGCTGGCCATCCGGCCGGTCTGCCCGCAGGCGCTGAGCCCGGCCAGCCCGGCCAGTCCCACACCGGTGAGGAAGGCCCGCCGGCTCGGCCCGGCAGTGGTCAGCAGCTGCCGGCGGATGCGCGGGGCCTCGGAGCGGGGTGCGAGGAAGCGCACCCGGTGATTGCGTTCAGCCATCGCAGAACACCTGCGCCTGGTTGCGTCCCCATGACAGCCGCACCCGGGCGCCGGGCCCGAGGTGGTCGCTCTCAAGGGCCGGGACGCGGGCGAGGACTTCATGGCCGTCGCGCAGCCTGACGATGTACTGCACGACGTCGCCGAGGAAGGACACCCCGACGACCTCGCCGTCGACTGCGTCGGTCAGCTGCCCGCCGGCGGCTGGCTCGGAACCGGCCCCCGCCTCGGGAGCGGCACCCGTGCCCGAGGCTGAGGTGACGGTGATGACCTCCGGGCGGACCGCCGCCTCGACCCGGCTGCCGTTCCGGATGCCGGCCGGCAGTGCTGCGGCCGGCACGGTGATAAGGGAGCGGGCGGTGCGCAGCAGCACGGAGTCGCCGTCGCGGCCCTCGACGGTGGCGGCGACGAAGTTCTGCTTGCCGATGAAGCCTGCGACGAACCGGTTGGCCGGCCGCGAGTAGATCTCCTCGGCGGTGCCGACCTGCTGGATCTTGCCGGCGTTGAGCACGACGATCCGGTCGCTCATCGCCAGGGCTTCTTCCTGGTCGTGGGTGACGAACACGAAGGTCATGCCGAGTTCGGCGTGCAGTCGCTTGAGCTCGATCTGCATCTCCTCGCGCAGCTTGCGATCGAGTGCCGACATCGGCTCATCGAGCAGCAGGACCTGCGGCCGGTTGACCAGTGCCCGGGCAAGCGCGACGCGCTGCTGCTGGCCGCCGGAGAGCTGGTCGGGCTTGCGGTCGGCGAACCCGTCCATCTGCACAAGCCGCAGCGCCTCGATGACGCGTTCGCGGATCTCGGCCTTGGGCACCCGCTTCTGCTTGAGCCCGTAGGCGACGTTGTCGGACACGCTCATGTGCGGGAAAAGCGCATATGACTGGAAGACGGTGTTGACCGGCCGGCGGTGGGCCGGCACGCCGACGAGATCCTGGTCAGACAGCAGGATGTGCCCGGTGGTCGGCTCTTCGAAACCTGCGATCATGCCCAGCAGTGTCGTCTTGCCGCAGCCAGAGGGCCCGAGCAGGGACAGGAACTCTCCAGCCTCGACGGTGAGGTCGAGTTCGCTCAGGGCGGTGTGGCTGCCGAAGCGCTTGGTGACCCCGCGGATCTCCAGCTGCCCGGGGCTCTCGCCGCTGTGGCGGGTGCCCGCGGTGCCGGCCCTGGTGCCGGGAGGCTGTGCGGCGGTGGTCTCGGTGTGCGCACTCATGCCCGCTCCTTGTCGGTGGTGAAGATGATGTCCTGCCATTCGCGGTGGGCGTCGGGGCTTTCGTCGATGAGGACGTGCTTGACCTGCGTGTACTCTTCGAACGAGTACTGCGACATGTCCTTGCCGAAGCCAGAGGCCTTGTATCCGCCGTGCGGCATCTCGGAGATGATCGGGATGTGCTCGTTGATCCACACGCAGCCGGCCTCGATCTCGGCTGCCGCGCGCAGCGCCCGGCGGGTCGTGGTCGTCCAGGCGCTGGCGGCCAGCCCGTAGACGGTGTCGTTGGCCAGTGCGATCGCCTCGTCATCGTCGTCGAAAGGCATGGCGACGAGCACGGGACCGAAGATCTCCTCGCGCCACACCTCGGCGTCGGTATTGATGCCGGTGATGAGGGTCGGGGCGTAGTAGGCGCTGTCCTGCGTGCCCGTGGTGTCCGTTCCCGAGGTGCCAGTCGCCGGGATCGCACCACCGCACCGGATCTGCGCGCCGGAGGCGCGGGCGCGCTCAACGAAGCCGGCGACCCGGTCGCGGTGTTCGGCGCTGATGAGAGAGCCGAGGTCGGTGGCCGCATCGGCGGGATCGCCGATGACGACGCCGTTCATGAGCTCGGTGACGCGCGTGCAGAAGTCCTCGAAGATGCTGCGGTGGACGATCGCGCGGGTGGCGGCGGTGCAGTCCTGGCCGCCGTTGATGAGGGAGCCGGCGACTGCGCCGCGGGCTGCGGCTTCGACATCGGCGTCGTCGAAGACGACGAACGGGGCCTTGCCGCCGAGTTCGAGGTGGACGCGCGCGCCCTTGGCCGCGCACATCTCCATGACCTTCCGGCCGACCGCGGTCGAGCCGGTGAAGGAGGTCATGACGACTCGCGCGTCGCGCACGAGCGCCTCACCAGCGGTCTGGCCGTCGCCTGCGATGACGTTGATGACGCCGGGCGGGAAGCCGACCTCGGCGGCGACCTCGGCGAGGATGAGCGAGGTGCCCGGTGTCAGCTCTGAGGTCTTGAGCACGATCGTGTTGCCGGCGGCCACGGCGGGGAAGATCTTCCAGGCCGCCATCTGCAGCGGGTAGTTCCACGGGGCGATCGAGCCGATGACGCCGATCGGCTCCCGCCGGGTCATCGACGTGGAGTTCGGCCAGTAGGAGCCTGCGGCCAGTCCGGTGAGCTGGCGGGCGGCGCCGGCGAAGAAGCGGGCGTTGTCGATGCTGCCGGGCACATCGAACTCGGTGGCCAGGCGGATCGATTTGCCGGTCTGGGCTGATTCGAGCTCAGCAAGTTCGCTCGCCCGGGCGTCGAGTCCCTCGGCGAGGGCGAAGAGCAGATCGGAGCGCTCTCCGGGCGTGGTGTTCTTCCAGCCGGGGAAGGCCTCGGCTGCCGCGGTGACGGCGGTGTCGACGTCGGCGGGGCTGGCCAGGCGGTAGCGGGCGACTTCTGCGCCGGTGGCCGGCGAGCGGCGGACGAACTCCGGTCCTGTGCCGGGGGTGCGCTGCCCGTTGATGACGTGCATGGGTCTTCGAACCTCCGTGTCGGTGGTGCTGAACGTGGGGTCCTGCCCCGGCACAGGTGGTGCCGTGGTGTGAGGCGAGGCACATCAGCGTTTCACCAGGGTAACGAGACCACCTCGCGTTGTCTACTGATTTCGTAAATTCACTCTCTCTTGCAAACTGTTTTCGTAATCAGATATGGTCAAAACCACTGATTACATTGTTACGGTGAGTTCTGAAGGAGGCGTCATGGCCGGTGAGACCTCTGCGCCGGATACGGAGCTCGATGCCAAGTCGAAGGCGATCATCGAGGCCCTCCAGCAGGATGGCAGGCGCAGCTACGCAGAGATCGGCCGCGACATCGGTATGTCCGAGGCGGCCGTGCGCCAGCGGGTTTCCAAGCTCACCGCCGCCGGGGTCATGCAGATCGTGGCCGTCACCTCTCCCCTGCAGCTGGGCTTCAACCGGCAGGCGATGATCGGGGTGAAGGTCAGCGGAGACATCACTGAGACCGCCGAGATCCTCAGCCAGCTCCCGCAGGTCGACTACACCGTCGTGACCGCCGGGGTCTACGACATCCTCATCGAAGTCGTCTGCGCTGATGACGATGAGCTGCTGGGCCTGCTGCGGCAGCTGCGCTCGATCGAGCATGTCGAATCAACCGAGACGATGATGTACCTCAAGCTCTGGGACCAGAAGTACAACTGGGGCACACGCTAGGAAGTGGAGAACCACGTGGAACAGCACAACCTTCAAACCGGCATCCGCGATCACGTGTGGATGCACATGGCCAATCACAAGCACCTCTTCGAGGGCGGCCGCACCCCGGTCATCACCCACGGCGAGGGCCACCACATCTTCGACGATACCGGCAGAAAGCTCATTGACGGGCTTGCCGGCCTGTTCGTCGTCCAAGTCGGCCATGGCCGTGAGGAACTCGCCCAGGCCGCCTACGACCAGACGAAGAAGCTCGGCTTCTTCCCGCTGTGGTCCTACACCCACGAACCGGCCATCCAGCTCTCCGAGCGCCTGGCCGGCTACGCCCCGGGTGACCTCAACCGCGTGTTCCTCACCTCCGGCGGCGGCGACTCGGTTGAGTCAGCGCTCAAGCTGGCGAAGAACTACTTCCGGCTCACCGGCAAGCCTGGCAAGCACAAGGTCATCTCCCGTGCCACCGCCTACCACGGCACTCCGCACGGCGCGCTGAGCGTCACTTCCCTGCCGGATCTGCGCAATCAGTTCGCTCCGCTCGTGCCCGGTGCCCACAAGGTGCCGAACACCAACTTCTACCGCGCCGACGACCGCTTCGCCGGCGATGAGAAGGCCTTCGGCCAGTGGGCCGCCGACCGCATCGAGGAGGCCATCGAGTTCGAGGGCGCCGATTCGGTGGCAGCCGTGTTCCTCGAGCCGGTGCAGAACTCCGGCGGCTGCTTCCCGCCGCCGCCCGGTTACTTCGAGCGGGTGCGCGAGATCTGCGATGAGCACGACGTGCTGCTCGTGTCCGATGAGACGATCTGCGCCTTCGGCCGCATCGGTTCGATGTTCGCCTGCAACGACTTCGACTTCGTCCCCGACATCATCACCTGTGCCAAGGGCATCACCTCCGGCTATGCGCCGCTGGGTGCGATGATCGCCTCGGATCGTCTGTTCGAGCCCTTCGGCAAGGGCGGAGAGACTTTCTACCATGGATACACCTTCGGCGGTCACCCTGTTGCCTGCCATGTCGCGATGGCCAACCTCGACATCTTCGAAAGCGAAGAGCTCAACACCCGGGTCGCCACGAACGCACCGACGTTCCGCAAGACCCTGGAGAAGCTGCGCGACCTTCCGATCGTCGGCGATGTGCGCGGCGAGGGCTATTTCTACGGCATCGAGCTGGTCAAGGATCAGGCGACGAAGGAGACCTTCAGCGCTGAGGAGTGCGAGCGCGTCCTCAAGGGCTTCGTCTCCTCCGCACTGTACGAGCGTGGGCTGTACTGCCGCGCCGATGACCGCGGCGAACCGGTCATCCAGCTCTCCCCGCCGCTGACCTGCGGTCCGGAGGACTTCGAGGAGATGGAGCAGATCATCCGCTCGGTGCTCACCGACGCGTGGGAGATGATCTGAAGCGCAGATACGAAAGGGTCGGGGCAGCTGCAGAAGCTGCCCCGACCGTCATGACGAGCAGAGTGATTCTGCCGATGACGTCTGAGTTCACAGGAACCGAGCGAGGAACTCCCGAGTCCTGGCGTGCTGGGGGCGATCAAGCACATCTTCAGGTGGCCCCTGCTCAACGATGACACCGCCGTCGATGAAGATCACGCGATCTGCCGCTTCTCTGGCGAACGAGATCTCATGGGTGACGACCACCATCGTCAGCCCTCCGTCGGCTAGCGTGCGCATCGTCGAGAGCACCTCGCCAACGAGTTCGGGGTCGAGAGCGGAGGTCGGCTCGTCGAAGAGCACGAGTGCTGGGTCCATCGCCAATGCGCGCGCGATCGCAACCCGTTGCTGCTGTCCTCCCGACAGCTGCTCCGGATAGGCCTTCTCTCGCCCAGCCAGCCCGACCAGATCAAGCAACTCCGCAGCACGCCGGTTCGCGGCGCTGCGCTTATGACCCAGGACGCCGACAGGACCTTCAGTGATGTTCTCCAACACCGTCATGTGCGTGAACAGGTTAAACTGCTGAAACACCATGCCGATTCGGGCGCGCCTCCGTGCCAGTTCTCGCGGAGGGAGCTGATGCAATCGATCCCGTTTGACCGTGTAGCCTACGTCCTCACCCTTAACCAGGATCCGCCCGCCGTCAGGCTGCTCCAACAGATTGATGCAACGCAGGAAGGTGGATTTTCCCGACCCGGATGGCCCGAGGATGACGACTGATTCTCCTTCGGCAACGGTCAGATCAATCCCCTTGAGCACAGCCGCTTCGCCGAAGCTCTTCTCTACGCCGATCGCTTCCAACACTGGTGGTGTCGAGCTGCCCTTCTTGGAATTCTCAGTCACCGGCGATCACTCCTTTCCGTCGGCTGAAGACTCGCCCGAGTCGGCCTCCCCAGCTCGTCGAGCCGATCGGAAGATCGGATTTGCCATAATGTCGTTCGATGAAGTGCTGGCCGACGTTGAGCACCGACGTGACGACGAGGTACCAGATGCAGGCAACGATCAGCAGCGGAATGGTCTCGAAGTTTCGGTTGTAGATCGCTTGGGCCGAATAGAGCAGATCTGCCAAAGCAATGACGCTGACCAAAGCAGTGCTCTTGACCATGGAGATGACCTGGTTGCCTGTCGGCGGGATGATAAAGCGCATCGCCTGTGGCAGCACGATCCGAGTGAAACTCCTCAGTGGTGGCATCCCGATCGCCGCAGCAGCCTCTCTCTGGCCCTTCTTCACCGACAGGAGCCCTCCGCGGATGATCTCCGCCATGAGTGCGGCTTCGTTGAGTCCGAGACACAGGATTGCCGCGAGAAACGCCGTGACGATTCGGTTGGTCGGAGCTTCTGCGAAGACTGGGCCGCCGAATGGAACGCCCACGGCCAACACCGGGAACAGAGCGGAGAGATTGTAGAAGAAGATCAGCTGAATGAGCGTCGGCGTTCCGCGGAAGAACCAGATGTAGAAGGCTGCCAGCGGCTTGAGCACCGGGTTATCAGACATTCTGCAGAGGGCGAGGATCACGCCGAGAACGATGCCGATCGTCATTGCGATGACCGTCAGCAGCAATGTCATACCCAAGCCGCGCATGATCGACTTCTCGAAGAGATACGTTCCTACGACACTCCACCCGAAATTCGGAGTTGTGAAGAGGAGGTAGACGACCTGCGCCGCCAGGGTCAATGCGATAACCGCACCCACGATCTGCCACGGATGCTTCGTCCGGTTGGCGTTGCGGATGTCGAGGTGCTCAGCGCGCTCAGCCATTATCACTTCGCCAGATTGATGCCGGGGGTATCGAGCTTGTTAGCGTCAAGATCCCATTTGCCCATGATCGCGTCGTAGGTGCCATTGTCGTGGAGCTCTTCGAGAACAGCCAGGACGATGTCGGTCATCTCGGAGTCCTTCGGCACCATGATCCCCTGATAGAGGTCGTCGAAGCCGTTGTCGTCTTCGGTGCCTACCAGCTCGAGCTTGCCGTCCGAGTCATTGACAAAGTAGGTCAGCGGAGCCCGGGAGGAGAAGAATGCATCGGCCCGTCCGGACTGCACGGAGAGGATCGCGCTCGGCTGATCCTTGTAGGACTGCACCTCGATGGCATCATCACCATCGTCTTCGCACGTCGACGACTGCTCCTTGATGACCGCTTCAGCAGATCCGCCGGCCTGCACCGCGATCCTCTTACCGCACGTGGTGTCCAGACCATCGATATCCTGAGGATTGCCTGCCTGTACCGCGAAGACGACATACTCCTGCACCCAGTCGATGAACGTTGCCTGCTCCTGGCGCTCCGGGAAGTCCCCAGTCGGGCCGATGCTGAGGTCGTAACGTCCCGCGTCCATCCCCGTGAGCACACTGGCCAGACCGTCGACAGTCTCGTGTTCGATCTCGATCCCGAGCATCTGGCCCATGGCTTCAGCGAGATCAGCACTAGCGCCGGTCACGTTGTTCTCCCCGTCGACGATGGTGTAGGGAGGGAAAGATCCGGTGTTCACTGAAGTGATGGACCCTGCGTCCTTGATGTCGTCGGGAAGCTGGTCATGGAGCTCCTGGTTGAGTTCCTGCTCCTGCACCTCAGGCACTTCGCCCTCGGTCGCTGTGCCTTCCCCTGATTCGTCAACGGTGCATCCCGCGGTCAGCAAGAGAGCCGCACCCGCTGCTGCGGCTGTCCAGAACCGCTTCCTGGCAATAGTTGAAGTGATCATTGGATTCTTCTCCTTCTTTCCCGGCACTGCTTTCAACCGGCGAACTCTGAGGGCTGGAACGACAAAGCGAAGCGACGATGGTGAAGCACAGGCAGGCTGGAGCGACACGTTTCGAGGTGCGCTCGATCCAGTTGCGCGATCGCAAGATCGGTCTCCTGCGAGCACATGGCCAGCAGCGAGCCCAGCGGGTCGACGATCCGCGACCCGCCAATGCACGACCCGCCTGATTCTCCCGAGGCCGCAACGAACACTGTGGCATCCAGGGCTCGGGCCGACACCAGCGTCGACCACTGGAATTCCTTCGTGCGGCCAGCCGCCCAGGCCGCAGGCAGTGCAATCACCTCCGCACCGCGGTCAGCCAGGTCCCGAGCGAGCTCTGGGAACCGCACGTCATAGCAGGTCATCAATCCGACGGCGAACCCAGAAACGTTCACTATCGGTGGCCGTTCACGTCCGGGCCGGACATCGTCGGATTCGACGGCGGCGAAGGCGTCGTATAGGTGAAGCTTGCGATACACGGCGATCACCTCACCGCGGCGCAGCGCAACGAGCGTATTGAACGGACGCGGGTCGTCGGAACGTTCATGCATGCCGAAGACCACAGTCGCATCGCTGTCGCGGCTGTGCTCGCGCATAGCTGCGACGAAGGGACCGTCCAAAGACTGCGCGGCAGCTCGGATCTGATCCTTGCGGCCGATGAACCGAGTCATGATGCCCTCCGGCAAAACGAGCAGATCCACGCCATGTCGATCGGCCTCGGCGATGAGCCGCCCGGCTGTCGCGGCGTTCGCCTCCCAATCTTCGGCGACGGCGAATTGGGCTACGGCTGTTCGCAAAGCAGTGCTGGGTGTGTCCGACATCATGAAAGACCTGCCTCAGTCAAATCGAAGGGGAAGAGTTCGGAAAGCGGCGGCACATCATCGACGAGTCCCTGGTACCGCATATGACCGATAAAATCGGACAGCATCTGGGCGTTGGCGTCCAAGCCAACCGGATTCGGGTCGAGGACACCGGCCGCATCGAACAACTCAACGGCCATGTTGAGCCACGGCGTAACGTCGAGCAGCTTTCGATGGCGCACGGCAGCCAGCTGCTCGGATTCACGGAACATGCGTCCGAGATCGGCAGGCAGCGCGGAGTCGGTCTCTGCAGCTTCTGCTCGGACTGCCAAGATATGGATCCCCGGGATATACCCCTGTGTGCTGAGGAAGCGCTGTTCCTCGCCAGTGACGTCGTCGAAAAGCCGACGCATTCCGCTGCCCGGGTCCGAGAAGCCGGGTGGCATGAACGGAGTGAAGACTGCATCGAGCTCACCCTCGTTCAGAAGTTCAACCATCGGCGTTGAACAGATTCTGACCTCATAATCGTGCCGTGGGACGACACCGTCGAGCCGGTCAACATCCGGGTGATCTGCCGTCAGTCGCCCAACGGTCCAGCTGATCGCCGTTAAGTCGACACCTGCGTCGACAAGAAGCGCCCGCGTCCACGTATTGCCTGAATCCGGCCAGCCGGTCACACCGATCCTGGCGCCATTCAGATCGCTCAAGCTGTGCGCTTCGGAATCACTGCGCACAATGATGCAGCGGTGCCGAAATCCGCGCATCAGGAAGATCGGCAGCCCTATGACACTGTCGTCGCCGGCAGCCCGGCGCCTCACGTACCTGCTCAGCGACGTCTCCCCTGCCGTCAGATTCCTCTCCTCCCACAGATCAGGGGTGTGGTCTAAGCGGACAAGGTCGACGCGCCGCCCTGCGGTCGAACTGATATCGCCCATCGCAATGGGGAACACATGATCCCATTGACGGGTTCCGACTCTGACTCGCTCCAGCAACACATCACCTTCCGACATGACACGCACCTCTTGCGCGATGTAGCTAACATTAAGTTCAGGCGACAGGAGAAACAATCAAAGCTATTGATTCTGAACAAATGGAGGCGGTCGTGCCGTCAGTTCCACAGTCAGCAGTCAGCGCAGAAGCTATCGCTGCGGCAACCGACGAAGCCTCCGCCGCAGGCATCGCGACAGCCGTGGCACGGCTCGTTCGCGATGGGGCCATCTCCACCGGCACGCGCTTACCGAAAGTCCGCGACCTCGCTGATACCCTGCACGTCAGCAGCGCAACTGTGTCGGCGGCATGGAAGAATCTCCGATCCCGCGGCCTCCTGGAGGGTGCTGGCAGACAGGGGGCGTGGATTTCGTCATCAGCGCCGCAGGTCGGCCCGCGGAGATTCGACCACATCTCCAGCTACTGGCCAGAGGGGACCGCTGATCTGACGTACGCGACACCTGACCCGGCTCTGCTTCCAAGCCTTGAGCCGGCGCTTGCGTACGCCCTGAGCATCGACCCGAATCTGCACAGTTACGCCAGACAGAGCATCACCCCTGCACTCAAATCTTCGATTGGGTCCTGCTGGCCGTTCCCAGCCCAGCACTGGCTCGCCGTCAGCGGCGGTTATGAGGGCCTGCATCTCCTCATGCAGGGCATCTCTACGCCAGGGGAACGATATGCGGTCGCCGATCCCGCCTCTCCGCGAACTCTCGATATCCTCGACCGGTGCGCGCTGCGGCCGGTGCCGGTATCCACCGACGCTCAGGGTCCGCTGCCCGCCTCGGTCGAGGATGTGCTGTCGACTGGCGCTGCGGGTTTCATTTACGAGCCACGCTGCAGTGCTCTGCTCGGGGTCTCCATGACACCCGAGCGCCGGGAAGAGCTGTCCGCAGTGCTCGCCCGGCATGATGTCCTCATCATCGAAGACGACGGGACCGGCGACATCTCAGAACGACCGCTTCTGAGTCTGGGTGAGCAGCTGCCGGAGCAGACCATCCTGATCCGAAGCTTCTCCAAGTCCCACGGTCCCGACCTGCGCATCGCCGTGATCGGCAGCCACCTCCAGCGCCCCATCGAGCTCGCCCGGAGCACCTTGAATTACGGAGCTGGCTGGGTGAGCCGCATTCTGCAGAACTCTTCGGCCTTCCTCTTGAATGACTCTGCGACATGCGCCGCAGTCACAGCAGCGCGCGAAACATACGCTGCGCGGCGCACAGTGCTGGCTGAGGCCCTAGCGGCACATGGGATCTTCCCTCTGTCACATGACGGATTGGTAATGGCCATACCCGTTCGAGATGACGCCGGAGCACAACTCGTCCTCGCTGCACACGGCTACGCCGTCACCTCATCAGAGCTGGCTCGGATCAAACGCCTGCAGCCATTCATACGCGTCACCGTCGGTGCGCTCGAGGACGATCAGATTCCACACTTGGCAAGCGCCATAGCAGTGGCAGCCAACGCCCCCAGCCCCCATCTGCCGTAGAGCATCAGCAGGCTCTGGACCCGCACTTCTCCCGGTAAGGATAGGGGGTCGCTGAACCGCTCACACCCGTCCGCGCAGCCACGCGGCATTCGCCAGGAACTCCGCGACGTCGTCGAGGGCGGTGTCGCCGAAGGAGGCGCGCGGCGAATGGTTCGTCTCATCGGCGTCGCCATACGGCTCCGTGCCGACGAGTGCATAGGCACCGGGCACCTCGGCGAGCACATGCGAGAAGTCCTCGGAGCCGGTCAGCGGCTCGGACATCTCCGTCCAGGATCCCGCGCCGAAGACGGTGTCGATGACCCGGCAGACGTAGGCGGTCTCAGTCTCGTCATTGACGGTGACCGGGTAGTCGGGCATGACCTCGATCTCGGCGGTCATCTGGTGGGCCTCGGCGATCGAGGTGGCCAGCTGCCGGACGTCGGCGAGCAGCCGCTTCTTCGTCTCCGGGGTGAAGGAGCGCAGCGAGATCTTCATCTCCGCGGTCTCAGGGATGATGACCGAATCAGTGCCGGCCTGCAGCGATCCCAGGGTCGCGACGACCGGTTCGAAGGGACCGAAGCGGCGGGCGACGAGCGTGTTGAGGCCGATGCCGATCTCGCAGGCCACCGGCACCGGATCGAGGGCGAGGTGCGGCACGGAACCGTGCCCGCCTCGGCCGCGGATGACGATACGCAGTTCGTCACAGCCGGCCATGAGAGTGCCCGGGCGCAGATGCCAGGTGCGCGGGGCGAACATCCCGGAGTAGACGTGGGCGCCGAATGCCGCCTCGATCGGCTTGCCTCCTGCCTCCAACAGCCCGTCTTCGATCATCCACTTCGCTCCGACGTAGGCCTCTTCGGCCGGCTGGAACATGAACAGCACATCGCAGGACAGTTCGCTGCGGCGCTTATGCAGCATCCGCAGCGCGCCGACCAGGCCAGCGGTGTGAATGTCATGGCCGCAGGCGTGCATGCGACCGTGGATCTTCGATGCCCACGGAATGTCGACATTCTCCTCGACCGGCAGCCCGTCCATATCTCCGCGCAGCAGCACCAGCGGGGTATCAGCACTCGAGTCCGGAGCCCGCAGGATGACGATGATCGAAGACTGGCGCTCACCGGTGGTGATCTCCAAGCCGTCGAGATCGCTGATCGCTTCGAGCACCTTCGCCTGAGTGCGCGGCAGTTCAGTGCCGAGCTCGGGATGCTCATGCAGGTCATGGCGCAGATCGCGCATGAGATCGCGCAATTCCTCATCGACGGTCAGCGGTGCGGCAGGTGATTGGGACATGGAAACTCCTGTCAGTTCGACTGTGGTGGGCAGGACGTAGGTGCGCATGTCCGATCCCGTCTGCGCACAGTGAGCGAATAGTGGCAAGCACATGCTGCAGCGACGCTGCGCACAGCGTACTCACCAACACGGAGGCAACGACGACCGATCCTGTCGTCACGGTCACGAAGCCTCCGATCAGCATCGGCGGGAACATTTCCGCCAGCAATTCCCGTGTCTCGGACGTGGTTCGGCCAATGGAGGTGGCAACTTCCTTGCAGATGATGAAGTCACCCGGAAAGCCGAACAGCGCAGTGAGCGCTACCGGCGTCGCCAGGTTGCGATCCAGCTTCAGCAATCGGGCCATGAGCGCACCGCCGAGCGCGACTTTGTGCATACTCCTGTCAGCCTGTCTCCGATCGAAAGGCCGGGACAATGCAGATTCTCAGCCGACGGGAGCGCAGCACAGATCACAACTGGGAGAGCAGGGGATGCCGACACACCGCTGAGCCTGGGCGCCGGAAGGTCTCAGCGCACGCGCACACCGGCCTGCCACACACCGATGGTGTGCTGGCGGATCTTCTCGGCTCCGCCGTCACGCAGGTCGGTGTTGAAGAGCACGAGGTCAGCTGTCTGACCGGGTGCGATCCGCCCGATGTTCGCGTCATCGAGCAGGCGTGCCGCGACCGAGGTGGCGGAGGCGAGCGCATCGACAGGAGCCATGCCGTTTGCGATCATCAGCTCGATCTCCTCGAGATTCTGCCCGTGCTCGCCGACTCCGGCATCGGTGCCCATCGCGATCTGCACACCGGCCTCGTAGGCGGCGGCGATCGAAGCGGCGTGCGTCTCAGCGACCCGCCGGGCCTTGTCGACGACAGCTGGCGGCAGGGGTGCACCGGCATCGGCGGCGGCGATGACGGACATCGGGGCCTGCAGAGTCGGAACGAGGAAGGTGCCGGCCTCGAGCATCATCTCGATCGACTCGTCGTCGAGGTAGATGCCGTGTTCGATCGAACGAACCCCAGCCCGCAGCGCGTTCTTGATCCCCTCGGTCCCCTGGGCATGGGACATGACATAGGAGCCCTGGGCGTGCGCCTCGGAGACGATGACGGCGATCTCCTCCTCGGTGAACTGTGAGTGCCGGGGATCGTCAGTCGGCGACAGCACCCCGCCGGTCGAGCAGATCTTGATCTGATCGGCGCCAGCGCGCAGGATCTCTCGCACCTTCCGCAGCACCCCCTCAGGCCCGTCGGCGACACCGTCGGGTCGGCCGGGATGGCTGGTGAGCATCGGCATCGAGCAGCCTGAGAGCATCTGCCCGTCACCGTGCCCGCCGGTCTGGGACATGATCGAGATCGCCAGGCGGAGGTCGGGACCGCTGATGAGCCCGGTCTGCAGAGCGTGACGCACTCCGGCGTCGGCGCCGCCGGCATCACGGGCAGTGGTGACCCCGGCCTGCAGGGTGCGCTGCAGGTGGACGACGGACTTGTAGAACTGCAGTGAGAACGGTTCGGTGAAGGCGGTCAGCGATCCCGCATCGGAGAAGCACACATGGACGTGGCAGTCGATGATGCCCGGGGTGAGGGTGTGGCCGTAGGCGTCGATGACCTCGAGGTCGCCGCTGGCAGCATCCGCGCCTGAGGCGGCCGGTGAATCCGCTTCCGCTGCCGAGGCCTCGGTCGCGGTGAGCGACTCGATCACCCCGTCGGTAACGCGCACGTCCTGCAGCTGGGGGAGGAAGTCCTCCCCATCGAACACCCGCACTCCGCGCAGCAGCGCCCTGCCCGTCACCGACGCGGACTTCTCCACCATGCGGCACCTCTTTCATCAGCAGACATCGTTGTCATGGTTGCTCACACGCTATCGGGGTGCGTCGCGTGCGGCAAAGAGGATTCTCAGCAGCACGGGACGGACGCGCAGCAGCACGGCGCGCGGAACACGGACCGCCGACGATGCGAAACAGCCCCCCACCGAGGTGTTTCGCCTGGTGAGGGGCTGTTTTCCCAACGTGCGCGAGGGGGGACTTGAACCCCCACGATCTTGCGATCACTGGCACCTGAAGCCAGCGCGTCTACCAATTCCGCCACTCGCGCGAGCAGCACCTGGAAACTCTAACACCCCGCCCCCGGCAGCGCCAATCCGGTGGCGCAGGACACAGCTGAGACCGCCCTGCGGCGGTGACCGGGACAACCGGTGAGAACCGCGGAAGCCTGCCTCAGGCGCGGCAGCGGTATGGCATTCTGGGCAGACATTCAGCCCAATCGGCATGTGATCGACAAGGTATCGCGTTAGCATGGAGTGTTGACAGCTCGCACGCTGACCCTTTCAGCGTGCGAGCAGAACCGACCGCACGACCCGTTGCCGCAACCGGCAGGAGAGGAGGCACCGATGGGCGTACTCGATCGCTTCGAACGCCGCATCGAACGCGTCGTCAACGGCGCCTTCGCCAAAGCCTTCCGCTCCCAGGTCGAGCCCGTCGAACTCGCCGGCGCACTGCGCACCGAGTCCGACAACCGCGCAGCCGTCGTCTCCCGCGGCCGCACGCTGACAGCCAACAGCTACACCATCGAACTGTCGGCGTCTGACTATGAGCGCCTCGAGCCGATCCAAGCCGAGCTGCGCCGCGACCTGCGCCAGGTCGTCGGCGACCACGCCGTCGAACAGGGCTACAGCTTCGTCGGCCCCATCAACGTCGGCTTCGAATGCGCCGAAGACCTCGACACCGGCATCTACCGGGTCCGCTCGAACACCCTGCGCCCCGACGGCTCGCCTGCCGCGCAGCCGCCCAACCGCGGCGGCTACGACCCCGAGAGCCGCGCCAACCCCATCGTCGCCGAGGAATGGGAGCAGCGCTCCGGCCACACCTCCTCGCGCCCCAACCCGCAGGTCGCCCCGCAGGCCACCGGTTACGAACAAGCTCCCGCCTACGCCGGCGCCCCGGCCCCAGCGATGGGCCGCCCCCGAGGCGCCGCCCGCCCTGGTGCCGCAGCTCCGGGAGGCGCCGGATCCAGTGCCGCCGGCCATCCGCGACCGGGTTCGAACATCCAGTGCAGCGCTGAGATCGACGGCCGCAGCTACCGCCTCGGCGAGGGCACGACCGTCTTCGGCCGCTCGTCGAACAGCGCCGACATCGTCCTCGACGACTCCGGCGTCTCGCGCCGGCACTTCGAGATCACCGTGCGCGACGGCCACGCCACTGCCACCGACCTCGGGTCGACGAACGGCACGCTGCTCGACGGCCGCCGCATCACCTCCGTCACACTCACCGACGGCGCCCGGCTCACCGCCGGCGACACCGAGGTGCTCTTCAGGCACAGGGAAATGGGAGGCTGATGAGCGAGTTCACCGTCCTGGTGCTGCGGTTGGCATTCTTCGTTCTGCTGTGGCTCTTCGTCTTCCTCATCGCCGGTGTCCTGCGCCAAGACCTCTTCGGCCCGCGCCGCAGCAGGAACCGCGCCGCCAAGCGCGGTGGCCGCTCCCCCGCTGCTGCGCCGGGCCCGGCCCCGCAGTCGGCGGCAGCCAGCCCGCCGCCGACAGCCAGCCCGCCGCACTCACTCGTCATCACCTCGGGAGCCATGCAGGGCATGGTCATCGCACTCGGGACCGCACCGATCACTCTCGGCCGCTCCGGTGACAACACCGTCGTCCTCGAAGACGACTTCGCCTCAGGCCACCACGCCCGGTTCGTCCCCTCCGGCGGCCGCTGGTACGTCGAGGATCTCGGATCCACCAACGGCACCTTCATCGGCGAACAGCGCCTGTCCAGCCCTGTCCCCGTCTCCCCCGGCACCGCCGTGACCGTCGGCCACACCACCATGGAGCTACGTTCGTGAGCAGTCCCCACCCCATCATGCTGCGCTCAGCCGCTCGCTCCCACGTCGGCGCGGTGCGCAAGAACAACCAGGACTCCGGCTATGCCGGGCCGAACTTCCTGCTCATCGCCGACGGCATGGGCGGTCACGCCGGAGGTGACGTCGCCTCGGCGATCACCGTCGCCCGGCTCTCCGAACTCGATGCAGACGATCACGAACACGACGCCTCAGAGGCCCTGCGCACCGCGATCCTCGACGCCAATGAGCGCATCACCAACTCGGTGGCCGAGAAGCCCGAACTCGCCGGCATGGGCACCACCGTCACCGCGCTGCTGCGCGCCGGCTCGAAGCTGGCCCTGGCCCACATCGGCGACTCCCGCGGCTACCTGCTGCGCGACGGCGAACTCGACCTCGTCACCCACGACCACACCTTCGTGCAGATGCTCGTCGACGAAGGCCGCATCACCGCCGAAGAGGCCGAACACCATCCGCAGCGCTCGGTCGTCATGCGCGTGCTCGGCGATGTCGGCGCGGCCCCCGAACTCGACATGTCGATCCGCGAGGCCCGCCTCGGCGACCGCTGGATGCTGTGCTCCGACGGTCTGACCGGCTTCGCCGACATCGACGAGATCAAGCACACGCTGGCCACCGTCGATGACCCCGGCGCCTGCTGCGACCGGCTCGTCGAGATGGCCCTCGAGGGCGGCGGCGCGGACAACATCACCGTCGTCATCGGCGATGTCGTCGAGGCCGACGACAGCGCTGAGACCACCAGCGGCGAATCCGTCGGCTCGGTGCGCGACAACCCCCAGTTCGCGCTGCTGGGCCAGAAGGACACCCCCACCGAACTCATCGACACCGGCCAGTTCGACACCATCGGCGAAGACAACACCGACACCCGCCCACTCGACGTCGTCGACCGGCCCGACAACGGCGCATCTGCCGCGACGCGCGGCGCCTCCGGTTCGGACGCCGGCCTCGCCGGAGCCACCGCCGCCGGGGCCACCGGCTCGGCTGCCCGTGGTCGCCGCACGCGCACCGCGACCGCCGCTGAGACCCAGGAGATCGACCGCCGCGACGAGGACTGGGATGACGACGACCGGCCGCGGCGCCGCCCGCTGCTCGGCATCATCATCACCATCGCCGTGCTCGCAGCCCTCGTACTCGCAGGTGTCGTCGGATACACCTTCATCCGCGGGCAGTACTACGTCGCCGCCGATGCCGGCAACGTCGCCGTCTACCGCGGCATCGCCCAGAAGCTCGGGCCGATCGAGCTCTCCGAACTCGACGAGACCACCGAAGTGCGCGTCGATGACCTCTCGGCGTACTCGCAGCGCCGCATCGAGCAGACCATCCCGGCCAGCTCACGCGCCGATGCCGACAGACTCGTCGGCAACCTGCGCGATGAGGCCGAGCAGAACGCCGCGAAGAAGATGGGCGCCGGCGCCGCCGACGCCTCAACCGACCCGGCACCGCCGCCGGAGAAGACCGGCGAAGCGAACCCGGACAGCACCGACCAGCAGGGCCAGAGCGTGCCCGAACGGCCCTCGGGCGCGGGCGGGTGAGCATGAGCTACGCACCTGACGCTCCCCCACTCTCCCCGGCCGGGACGACGTCCCAGCGGCACCGGAGCCCGCAGGCGCTGCGGATCTCCGAGCTGCTGCTGACCGGGCTGGCCGTCGTCATCTCCGCCGGCGCCTACGCACTCGTCGGCCTCGGCAGCGAGCACACCGTGCCGGCCAACGTCTACCAGTACGCCGGCTGGCTGGCAGCCCTCGCCCTCGCCCTCCACCTCATCGTGTGGTGGCGGGCCCGCTACGCCGACCCGGTTCTCGTGCCGCTGGCCGTGCTGCTCAACGGACTCGGCCTGGCGATGATCTACCGCATCGACGTCGCCAAGACCGCCGCCGGACGCGAATCGAATGCCGCCGTCTCCCAGCTCATCTGGATGACTCTCGGGATCATCCTGTGCGCCCTCGTCATCGCGTTCCTGCGCGATCACCGGATGTTGCGCCGCTACACCTACCTCACCGGCTTAGCCGCCCTCGTGCTGCTCATGCTGCCGCTCGTGCCCGGCCTCGGCAAGACCATCAACGGCGCCCGCATCTGGATCGGCATCGGCGGCATGTCCTTCCAGCCCGGTGAGATCGCCAAGATCTGCCTGGCGATCTTCTTCGCCGGCTACCTCGTCAGCTTCCGCGACCAGCTCGTGCTCGCCGGACCCAAATTCCTCGGCATGCAGTTCCCGCGCCCACGCGACCTCGGGCCGATCATCATCGCCTGGGTCGCCAGCGTCGGCATCCTCGTCCTGCAGCGCGACCTCGGCACCTCGCTGCTGTTCTTCGGCCTCTTCGTCGCCGTCCTCTACGTCGGCACCGGCAAGAAGGCCTGGATCTTCCTCGGCCTGGGCATGTTCACCGCCGGTGCGCTCATCGCCTCGCGCATCTTCAGCCACGTCCAACAGCGCCTCGACGGCTGGCTCGATGCGCTCAACCCGGACATGTACAACCGTGAGATCGGCGGGTCCTACCAGCTGGTGCAGGGCCTGTTCGGCATGGCCAAAGGCGGACTGACCGGCGCGGGCCTGGGCAACGGCCGGCCCCACATCGTGCCCTATGCCGAATCCGACTTCATCTACGCCTCCCTCGGCGAGGAGCTCGGGCTCGTCGGCCTGTTCGCGATCCTGCTGCTCTACGTGGTCCTCTTCGAACGCGGCATGAAGATCGCCCAGCAGCTGCGCGACGGCTTCGGCACCCTGCTGGCCACCGGCCTGTCCTTCACCATCGCTCTGCAGTGCTTCATCGTCATCGGCGGCGTCACCCGGCTCATCCCGCTCACCGGCCTGACCACCCCGTTCCTGGCCTACGGCGGCTCCTCGCTCATCGCGAACTGGATCATCATCGGCCTGATGCTGCGCATGAGCGACAACGCCCGCCGGCCGGCCGAGGAGTTCCAAACCGGAGTGCTCACCATCCAGAAGCCCGTCGACGAGGACGAGGCCCACGAATCCGCGCTGGCCTCCACGCTCGGCCGGCTGCGCTCCAAGCGCAAGGTCCGCCGTCCCGGTGACGACGCCACGACCCCGGAACCCGGTCCCGAGGTGTACGTGACCGGCGAGCAGAACCGCACCCCCGCCTCGGGAGCGGGGATCGACGCCGATGACACCCCGACGACGAACTTCCAGCGCGGAGGTGAGAGCCAGTGAAGAATCCGCTCAAGCACCTGGCCGTCGTCGGCTTCGTGATGTTCGCACTCCTGTTCGGCTCAACAAGCTACGTACAGTACTTCGCCGCGCAGTCGCTGAAGGACAATCCGCTGAATAACCGCACGCTGCTCGACGAGCTCTCTCGTGACCGCGGGCCTATCCTCGTCGACGGCACCCCGATCGCCTACTCAGAACCCGTCGACGACCCGTACAAGTTCCAGCGCAAGTACGGCGCTGAGGGGATGTCGGCGGAGATGTACGCCAGCCTCACCGGCTACTTCTCCATCACCTCGGGCACCTCCGGGCTCGAGCGCACCGAGAACGGGCTGCTCTCAGGCACCGACGACGCGCTGTTCTACGACAAGGTCTCCAACCTGCTCACCGGCCAGCAGCCGGCCGGTGCCGCCGTCGAACTGACCATCAACCCGAAGGCCCAGAAGGCCGCCTGGGACGGTCTGAGCGGCCAGCGCGGCGCCGCCGTGGCACTTGACCCGAAGACCGGCAAGGTCCTCGCAATGGTCTCGACACCGGGCTGGGATCCGAACTCGCTGGCCACCCACAACCGGGATGCCGCCCTCGATGCGTACAATTCGCTCATCGACAACGACGCCAACCCGGCCTACAACCGGGCGATCGGCGGCAACCTCTACCCGCCGGGCTCGACGTTCAAGCTCGTCACCGCTGCTGCCGCGCTCGAATCCGGGCAGTACACCAAGGACTCCGAGCTGCCCTCGCCGACCGTGCTCGACCTGCCGCAGACCTCGGCGACGATCCGCAACGCCGGCGGCGCCTCCTGCGGCAACGGCAGCACCGCCAGCCTCGACCATGCGCTGACGAAGTCGTGCAACACGACCTTCGCGCAGCTGGGCATGGACCTGGGAGCGGATGCGATGAATGAGCAGGCGAAGAAGTTCGGCTTCGGGGAGAGCTTCGACATGCCACTGGCGGTCACCGCCTCGTCGTTCCCCTCCGATGTCAACGAACCGCAGCTCGCCCAGTCGTCCCTCGGCCAGTTCGAAGTGCGCGCCACCCCCATCCAGATGGCGATGGTCGCCTCGGCGATCGCCAACGACGGAGAGCTCATGCAGCCCCAGCTCATCTCCCAGATCCGCAATGCCCGCACCCTCGATCTCATCGAGGAGCCGCGGCCGCGGACCTTCTCCAACCCGATCAGCAGCGACACCGCCGGTCAGCTGACGGACATGATGGTCAACGTCGTCGACGGGGGAACCGGCACAGCCGCGAAGATCCCCGGTGTCGATGTCGCAGCGAAGACCGGCACGGCACAGCACGCGAAGGGCAGGGCACCACACGCATGGTTCACCTCCTTCGCCCCGGCAGACGACCCGCAGGTCGCCGTGGCAGTCGTCGTCGAAAGCGGCGGCAATGCCGGCAATGAGGCCTCCGGTGGACGCGTCGCCGGCCCGATCGCAAAATCAGTCATGGAAGCGGTGATGGATTCATGAGGCCAGAACCAGGCACGCTGCTCGGCGGCCGTTACGAACTCACCAGCCGGATCGCCGTCGGCGGCATGGGCGAAGTGTGGCGCGGACGCGACACCGTCCTCGAACGCGAGGTCGCAGCGAAGATCATGAAGGACGAGTACCTGTCCGATCAGGGATTCCTCGCCCGCTTCCGTGCCGAGGCGCGCTCGATGGGCGCCGTCTCCGATCCCGGCATCGCCGGTGTCTACGACTACGGCGAGGAGAACGGCTCACCGTACCTCGTCATGGAGTTCGTGCCCGGTGAGTCGCTGGCCGCCCTGCTCGACCGCGGCCCGATGAGCGAGGCCGATACGCTCTCGATCATCGCGCAGGCTGCGCAGGCGCTGCATGCTGCGCACATGTCCGGGGTCGTCCACCGCGACGTCAAGCCCGGCAACCTGCTCATCACCCCGGATTTCCGGGTCAAGATCACCGACTTCGGCATCGCCCGGGTCGCTGACCAGGCACCGCTGACGAAGACCGGCCAGGTGATGGGCACCGCCCAGTATCTGGCTCCCGAGCAGGCGACGGGCAAGGGTTCGACACCGAAGTCGGACCTGTATTCGCTCGGCATCATCGCCTACGAGGCGCTGGCCGGCAATCGCCCGTTCACCGGGGATTCGCAGGTCGAGATCGCCATCGCGCAGGTCAACCGCCAGCACCCGCCGCTGCCGGAGACGGTCTCCGAACCGGTCCGCCGGCTGGTCGACTCGCTGCTGTCGAAGCAGCCGGAGAAGCGCCCGGCCTCCGGTGCCGCTCTCGCGACTGCAGCGCGTGCTCTCATGAACGGCGATGTGCCCGCAGCCGAGGCGGCGGTGCCGCAGATGCTCGCCGCTGGGGCGGCTGCCGCAACCGCTTCCGAGGCGGTCACCCGCGTGTTCAGCCAGCCTGAGGACTCCTCGACTCGCGTCATGCCGGCCACCCAGCAGACCCGCGCCTATCAGCCGGGCAGCCCCACTGGTGCGGCTGCCGTCGCCCCGTACGGGTCCGATGGCCAGCTGGCCGAGGACACGGAGGCCGAGGAGAACGGGAAGAAGTCGAAGGCCTCGGCGGTCATCATCACGATCCTGGTGATCCTGCTGCTGGCCGGTCTCGCCTGGATCGGCTGGCTGTTCTTCGGCCCCAAGGACGATGAACCGGATCCTGCTCCGACGGCGACGGCCACGCCGACGCAGGAGGAGATCACCATCAAGCCCAGCGACTACATCGGCCTCTCCGAAGCCTCGGCGACCTCGAACCTCGAGCAGCTGGGACTGAAGGTCAGGTCGACGATGGTGGCCTCGAACGAGCCTGCCGGCACGGTCGTCGATGTCCGCGAGGGCAGCAACGGCTACACTTTTGCCCCTGGTGACACCGTCACGATCGAAGTGTCGGAAGGACCGCAGCGCCAGGAGCCGACCCGCGCCCCGGAGCCGACGCGGGAAGGTGAGCCCACGCGCAACCCGCAGCCGACGCAGGAACCCGAACCTGAGCCCACCCAGCCACCGGACGACGGCGGTGATGATGGTGGCGACGGCGGCGATGATGGCGGTGGCAACGGCAACGGCGGTGGCAACAACGGCAACGGCAACGGCGGTGGCAACGGCAACGGCGGTGGCAGCAACAACGGCAGCGGACCGGGCCAGAACTCCGGCCGCGGCGGAAACTGACAGACGAGAAGGAACAGCATGAGCGAACCGCGGATACTCTCCGGCCGATACGAAGTGCATCGGCTGCTGGGACGTGGCGGCATGGCCGAGGTCCATGAGGGCCTCGACACCCGCCTGGGCCGTCGTGTTGCCATCAAGCTGCTGCGCTCTGACCTCGCCCGTGACCCGTCGTTCCACGCCCGCCTCAAGCGTGAAGCGCAGGCGGCCGCGGGTCTCAACCACCCCGGCATCGTCGCCGTCTACGACTCCGGTGAGGAGGTCTTCTCCGAATCCGGCGGCTCGACCGTGCAGGTGCCCTTCATCGTCATGGAGTACGTCGAGGGGCACACGCTGCGCGAGGTCATCTCCACCCATGGCAGCCTGACGATCCGCGAGGCCCTCGACGTCACCGCAGGTGTGCTCGGCCCGCTGGAGTACAGCCACCGCAACGGCATCGTCCACCGCGACATCAAACCCGCCAACGTCATGCTCACCCCTGAGGGCGACATCAAGGTGATGGACTTCGGCATCGCCCGCGCCCTGGAGGACACCGGCAGCCTGACCCAGACCCAGTCGGTCGTCGGCACCGCCCAGTACCTCTCACCCGAGCAGGCGCGCGGCGAGATCGTCGACGCCCGCTCCGACCTGTACTCCACCGCCTGCCTGCTGTACGAACTCGTCGCCGGCCGGCCGCCGTTCCAGGGCGATTCGCAGCTCGCGGTCGCCTACCAGCACGTCGGCGAACGACCGAAGGCTCCCTCGGAGTTCAATCCCGAGGTGCCGCCTGCTCTCGACCGGCTGCTCATGCACGCCCTGGAGAAGGACCGCGACATCCGCTACCAGGATGCCTTCACCTTCCGCGAGGACGTGCTTGCCGTGCGCGACGGCCGACCGACTTCGCTCGACGGCGATGCCGATGACGCCACCCAGATGTTCAGACCACCGGCGGCTCTGGCCGGTGCCGGGCTAGGGGCGGCCGCAGCCGGCATCGGCACTCCGCAGCCGGCCTACGCCACCGGTGTGCCGACCCAGGCGATGAACACCGCGCCGATGACGAATGCCGTCGCCACCGTGCCGGAGGATGAGGACGGTGTCGATGAGGAGAAGGAGCGCAAGCGCAAGACCTGGATGTGGATCGGTGCTGCGCTTGTCGCCGTCGTGCTCGCCGGGCTCGGTCTGTGGGTCTACAACGCCACCAAGGAACGGGAGCCGGTGACCTTCGAGCTGGCGGATCTGCGCGACCGCTCAGCCGATAATGCCGACAGCTACCTCATCAACCAGAACCTCACACCTGATCGTGAGCCGATCGCCGATGATGAGATCAAGGAGGGCAATGTCGTCAAGACCGATCCTCCGGCCGGCTCCCAGGTCAAACACGGCGACACCATCAAGGTCTACGTCTCCACCGGCCCCGACGTGGTCTCCGTGCCCGATGTGTCCGGGGAGACCGAGTCGCTGGCCCGCCAGCGCATCAACGATGCCGACCTCAAGGCCGGCAACAACATCGACGAGAACTCACCCGACGTCGAAGCCGGCACGGTCATCGAGACGCGCCCGAAGGCCGGCACCGAGGTCGACAAGGACTCCAACGTCGACTTGGTGCTCTCGACCGGACGGATCGATGTGCCCGATGTGCTCGGCAAGACCGAGCAGGAGGCCTGCGACGCGCTCAAGAGCGACGACTACCAGCTGGAGTGCGACGTCAGGGAAGAGGAGACCGCCGATCACGAAGAGGGCAAGGTCTTCAAGCAGAGCACTGATGCCGGTGAGGAGGTCGAGCAGCACGCCACCATCACCATCACGATCGCCAAGGCCCCGCCGGAGCCGACCGAGACCCCGACTCCGTCGCCGACACCGACCGAGGACGATGACGATGGCGACGGCGGTGGCATCGAATGGCCGTGGCCGGACAACACCTTCGACCCGGGCAACCGGCTCGACGAAGTCGCAGACGACGCCCTGAACCGCATGCGCGGACGCTTCGGCTTCACCAGCTGAGCTGTGCGAGACGACTGACCGGCCGGGAATCCCTCGGCCGGTCAGTGCATTCACGGCTCAGCGCATTCCGGACTCACCCCAATGCGTGGTGGTCCCAGCCCAGTGCGTGGTGGGACCGGGCTCAGCTGCGGCGCCTCAGCTGCGGGCCGACAGCAGCGGGGCGCGATAGCGGGCGGCCTCAGCTGCTTCAGGCATCCCGCAAGCGGCGAGGAAGTTGCCGATCATCTGGTACCCGCATTCGGTCAGCACCGACTCGGGATGGAACTGCACGCCGAACACCGGCGCGCTTCGGTGCTCGATGCCCATGATGACTCCGTCGGCGGTCTGCGCGGTGACGGCGAAGACGTCCGCGGGCAGGGTCTCGTCGACGATCGCCAAGGAGTGATAGCGGGTGACGGTCAGCGGGCTCGGGCAGCCGGCGAACAGGCCGGTGCCGGTGTGGGTGATCTGCGAGGTCTTGCCGTGCATGAGCACCGGCGAGTGCGACACCGTCGCCCCGAACACCTCGCCCATCGCCTGATGGCCCAGGCACACGCCGAGGACCGGCAGACCGATGTCCGCGCAGTGGGCGATGACCTGCGGGCACACACCGGCATCGGCTGGGGCTCCGGGACCCGGGGAGATGAGCACCCCGTCGTACTCTGCCAGGGTGCCCGCCACCTCGGGCGCGGTGAGATCGTCGTTGCGGATCACCGTCGTCTCGGCACCGAGCTCGCGGACGTAGCTCACCAGGGTGTAGACGAAGCTGTCGTAGTTGTCGATGACGAGGATGCGCGCCATCAGCCGCCCTGTCCGGGCTCTTCGACGCCGGGTTCGCCGCCCTCACCGGGCCGGGCCGGGGCGTGGTCGCCCTCCTCCTCGATCGTCGCCTCGTTGAACGGCATGTACGGGGCGACGATGGGGAACACGAACTGCATGAGCAGGTAGCACGCCCCGGCGATGAGGCCGAGGGACAGAATGAGCTTGGAGAACCAGTTGCCGGGCAGGATCCGCCAGATGAGTTCGTACATCAGTCAGTCGCACCTGCCTTCTTGTATGCCGAGGAGTCCTTGATGGAGTCCGGCGGGCCCTCGCTCGCGTGCCGCCAGTCGGTGAGCTCGAAGTAGCCGATGTAGCGCTCCCGGGCCGAGAACATCGGGTTGCAGGCCGTGAGCGTCATGATCCGGTCCTTGCCCTTGTAGTCCGGCATGTCCGGTACGGGGGCGAGCACCTCGGTCTGGTCCGGCAGCACGATGTCGAAGTTGACGAAGGTGTAGGTGTAGTAGCCGTCGGCCGTCTGCACGATCGCCTCGTCACCGGGCCGGATCTCGGCGATGAGGTTGAGCGGCTTGCCGTAGGTCACGCGGTGGCCGGCCATCGCGAAGTTGCCGACTTCTCCGGGCATCGCGGCGTTCGGGTAGCGGCCCAGGCCCATCCGGTTGAGCACCGGCTCGAGTGAGACGCCCTCGGCGATCGTGCGGTAGTAGTCCTCGCCGAAGCGGGGGATGTACATGATGCCGAAGGCAGAGTTGAGATCGGCCGGATCGCCGACGTAGGGCGTGTCGGGATCGTCAGGCAGCTCGTTGCGCGGGTTGTCCTGCCACTGCGTGGTCAGCTCGTTTGCGAGGTTGCGGTTGTCCTCGTTGGCCGCGATGTCGGTCCACCACAGCTGCCAGACGACGAACAGGATGAGGATGAGACCGGCGGTGATGCACAGCTCGCCGAATGCGCGGATGGTGCCGCGCACCGGGCCGAGCGGCTCGCGTTCGGGCTTGGGTTTGCGGGCTGTGCGGTTGTGCGACGGCTCATCGCCGAAGACGACGGTGTCGAAGTCAGCGTGCCGATTGGCAGTCGGCATCGGTTCGGTCTGCGGAGCATCGGCCCCGTAGGCCTGCGCCGAGGCGACGCTCGGAGTGCCGTAGCTGTACTCAAAGTGGCGAGAGGCGGATTTGATGACAGGCCGCGGGCCGGTGGGGGTTACCCCGCTCGTCGGTGCCCCTGCAGTGCCGGAGGCGGCTGCGGTTCCGCTGTCACCGGCGCCATCGCCGGTCTGCCGAGCTGCGGCAGCGCGCTCCTGCGCGATGCGCTCACGGCGCGACATCGGTTGATCCACTACTGCTTCACCTTTGCTTGGGAGAGGTCGAACGCGCCCTCATACGCATCGAGGGTCAGCGTTCCGGTCTCGACTTTCCACCCTAATCCTAAGCGCTCGGCGTACTGCTGATAGACCTGCACAGCTGGAGAGTCGCTGAGTGCCCGGCGCAGCGCGTCGGGGTCGCCGACGGCTTCGATGACATACGGCGGGGAGTACACCTGGGAGCTGACCCGGAGAGTGTTGCCGACGCACTGGACCGAGGAGGTCGCAACGATGCGCTGGCCCTGGACGGACATGCCCTCTGCACCGCCGGCCCACAGCGCGTTCATCACGCCTTCGAGGTCCTGCTGGTGGATGACGAGGTCGTTGACGGACACGCCCGGCAGGTTCATCGATTCCCGCGGCGCGTCATCGAGGGTGACGGTGACACCCTCGCCTGTGAGTTCGGCTGCCCGGGCCTCGGCGGCGAGCGCATCGGCGAACTTCTGCGCTTCATCGGCTTCGTCGGAGCCGGAGCGGCGCTGCAGCTCCTCGACGGTGCGGCGCTGCTCGGCCACGCTCTCTTCGAGCTTGCGGCCCTGGTCGGAGCGCTCCTTGACGATGTCGGGCAGTGTTGAGGCCTCGGTGCGCAGCCGGGTGCCGTCGGAGGTCTTCGCCGAGGTGGCCATGAGCAGCCCGCAGATGAGCAGCACGATGAATACCATCGGGTGTCCGAAGAGTCTCTTCACTTCTGCTGTGCTCCGCCCTCTGCACCGCCTGCCGGCGCAGTGTCGTGTGTGCTTTCCAATGTACCCAGCGCGTCGACAGGCGGCCAAGTGACGACCGCGCCGTGACGGCGTGCGACAGCGCCCGGGTGTCGATGTCAGTGCCGAGGTGTTGACTGGGAGGCGATCCCACCGGCAGGCAGCACACGCCGCGGGGTCGGGATTTCGAAGCGCGATGATCGATAATGGAGAGGTGACGTCCATGCCCGCAGCCTCGCCGGCTGACACTTCCGCCCTGCGCAAGGCCCGCGGTGCGTTCTTCACGCCTGCCGACATCACCGAGTTCATCGCCGCCTGGGCGGTCCGCTCCCCGGATGACCGGGTGCTCGAGCCCTCTGCCGGAGATGCCGCGTTCCTGCTCTCAGCCCACCGGCGGCTGACGGCCCTCGATCCGGCCCGCGCCAGCACCCCGACCGTTCACGGGGTGGAGATCCATCCCGAGAGCGCGGAGATCGGCCGTGCCCGCGTCACCGCTGCCGGGGGCCGGGCCGATATCGAGGTCAGCGACTTCTTCCGCCTGCCGCCGACCGGTGACTATGACACCGTCATCGGCAATCCGCCGTTCATCCGCTATCAGGGGTTCACCGGTGAGAGCCGGGCTCGCGCCCGGGAGGCCGCGCTGCGCGGCGGGGTCGCCCTGTCCGGGCTGGCCTCCAGCTGGGCGGCCTTCACCATCCACTCCGCTCTGTTCCTGCGGTCCGGCGGCCGGCTGGGCCTCGTGCTGCCGGCCGAGCTGCTGACCGTCAACTATGCCGCCCCGGTGCGCACCTTCCTGTTCGAGAGCTTCCGCAGCGTCGAACTCGTCCTCTTCGAAGAGCAGGTCTTCCCAGGTGCTGAGACCGAGGTCGTCCTGCTGCTGGCCGACGGCTACCAGGAGGGCCCGAGCGCCCATGCGACGATCCGGCAGGCCCGTGCGGCTTCAGAGCTCACTGCCCTGGCGCCCGGTCAGCAGTGGACGCCGGTCGACCCGGCGGCCAAGTGGATCGACAGCCTCGTCAGCCCCGCAGCGACTACCGCCCTGCAGACGCAGATGGAGGCCGGGCGGTTCTGCGATCTGGAGACCTGGGGGGATACGACGCTGGGCACGGTGACCGGCAACAACAAGTACTTCACGCTCTCGACCTCCCGTGCCGCCGAACTCGGGCTGACCTCCCGTGATCTCATGCGCGTCTCTCCGCCCGGCAGCTCGCATCTGCGCGGGCTCTCCCTCACCCCTGCACAGCTGCGCCGGCTGGCAGGCGAGGGTCAGGCAACGCAGCTGTTCTATCCGCGCGAACCGCTCTCTGCTGCGGCGGCGGCCTACATCGAGGCCGGTGAGCGCACCGGTGTGCACGAGGCCTACAAGTGCCGGGTGCGCCGCACCTGGTACCGGGTGCCGCTGCTGGAGCCTGCCGATCTGCTGCTGACGTGCATGAACGCCGACACTCCCCGCCTGACGACGAACAGCGCCCGCGCCCGGCACCTCAACTCCGTGCACGGGGTGTATCTGCGCGAGGAGCACCGTGAGGTCGGCAGTGAGCTGCTGCCGCTGGCCAGCCTCAACGCCGTGACGATGCTGCACGCTGAGATCGTCGGCCGCAGCTACGGCGGGGGCATCCTCAAACTCGAACCCAAGGAAGCCGACCGCTGGGCAGTCCCCTCCCCTGCGCTCATCGCCTCCGCCGCCGAGGCGCTGGCCGCCATCCGCCCGCGCGTCGCCCGGCTGCTGCGCACCGGCCGGCTGGCCGAGGCATCCGCACTCGTTGATGCCGTGCTGCTGTCTGAGCCCGAGCACCTGAGCGCACGAGAGCTCGACGACGTGCGACAGGCCAGAGATGAGATGGTGCGCCGACGGACCGTCAGGGGTGCCAGTGGCCGCTGAGACGAGTGCGAAGGAACGCGCCTGGCTGCTCTTCGACCACATCATCGCCCAGGCCGCACCTGACGGTGAGCACGCCGATCCGTGGACGACGACCGATGACGGCAGGCTGCGGTTCTCCCCCGACGTCCCGACCTTGGAGCGGCTGCTCGGCGTGCCGCTGCTGCTGCGGGCCGGCAGCCAGACCGGTGTGCCTGCCCTGGCATTGGATGTGTGGCTGTCCTATGAGCTGCGCCGCGCCGGCTTCGACCCCGATGCCGTGTGGCCGCGGGCGACCCATCCGCGGATCCTGCCGACCCCGATCGCCAAGCTGCTCGCCGGCCTGCCGGCAGCCGAACGCGACGCCCTCACCGCCCGGCTGGCCCAGCGCACCGCGATTCCCGGTGCGACGGCGGCGAGTGCGAACATCCTCGGCAAGCACTACCTCAAACAGGTCGATGTCATGATGACCGACTGGGCGACCGGGCCCGAGCTGCTCATCTCGACGAAGCGGATGGACTCCTCCTATGGCAAGAACGCCGCCAACCGCGTCGAGGAGTCCTACGGAGATGCGAAGAACCTGCGGCTGCGCCACCCCTTGGCCGCCCTCGGCTTCGTGCTCGGACTGCGCTCGGACATCCTGGAGACGGCTCCGGCGACTGCCGACTGGCTCTTCGACCTCGTCGGCAAGCTCGGGCAGGAGGACGATGCCTACCACGCCACCAGCATCATCATCTTCGACTACACCGACCCGAGAGCCAGCGGCACCCTGTTCGACGACGCCGCACAGCTGGCACCCGGCGGGGACCTCGATGCGATCATCGACCGCCTGCCTGAGGCCCGCGTCCGCGACGATGTCGTCGCCGACTGGCTCTCCCCTGGCCGGTTCCTCACCGTCATGGTCAACCGGGTGCTCGACGCCACCCCGGTGACATTCCACCCGGAGGCGCGCCGGCGGCGCAGCGCGGCCCGGAACAGTGCGGCCCGGCTCGGGTCGGTCATCACCGACGACGGCCGCATCCTCTGATCGAGCACCCCCGCACAACTGCTGGCTTTCGGGCAATGTGCACAGCAGTGCTCCTCGAGTAGACTTTGGTTGTTGTCCAACCCCCACATGCACCCAGGGACAGCATCCGCAGGCCCCTCGCCGGGCCTGGTCTGTCCACCGGAGGAGAAACGTGTCCAAGTCGAGCCGTAACCGCAAAGCGCACCGCACCTCGCGCCACACGGAGAGCCCCAAGGCCGCCGAGACGACCGAAGAGACTCTGAACGACGAGACTCTCGACATCGACGACACCGCTGAGGCCACCGACGTCGACACTGCAGACACTGCAGACGAGAAGGACACGCCGCCCAAGAAGGACACGGCACCGGCGAAGAGCACCGCAGCGAAGAAGAAGTCCACCGGTTCTAAGCCGGCCGGCGCGACCGCTGCCGGCAAGAAGACCTCGAAGAAGGCTGACGCCGACGACGACGCCAAGGACGAGAAGTCCGGTAAGGCCGCCCGCTCCGGCAACCCCGCCAAGCGCAGCAAGGCGCGTACCAGCCGGTCGACCTCCCGGTCCACCTCGCGGTCGACCGGCCGCACCACCTCGACCTACGACGGCACCACCTCGACGGTGGCCAAGCCGAACCCGCGCTGGTTCGTGCCCGTCATGGTCGGCATCCTGCTGTTCGGTCTCGCCTGGCTCGTCGTCTTCTACCTTTCCCAGGGCGCCTGGCCCGTTGAGGCCTGGGGCAACTGGAACCTCGTCGCAGGCTTCTCGATCCTCGTCGCCGGGCTTCTGATGTCGACACGATGGCGCTGAGGGAATGGCGAAACCGGCCGGATACTTCCGTCTTCTAGCTCACCACCCATTGCCCATCCGCCTGGCGGCACTGTACGTCGGGTTGTTCCTCTACGGGTTCTCCGCCGGGCTCATGCTGCGGTCGACGCTGGGCAATATGCCCTGGGATGTGCTCCACGAGGGCCTGTCGAAGCTGACCGGCATCTCGATCGGCCTCATCGTCGTGATCCTGTCGTTCCTCCTGCTGCTGCTGTGGATCCCGCTCAAGCAGCGCCCGGGTCTGGGCACCCTGTCGAATGCACTGCTGGTGGGCCTGTTCATCGACCTGACTCTGTTCATCGTCCCGGCACCGGAGCAGCTGTGGCTGCGCATCGTCTTCGTCGCCCTCGCCATCCTCATCAATGCCGTGGCCACGGTGCTCTACATCATTCCGAACTTCGGACCGGGCCCGCGCGACGGGCTCATGACCGGCCTCGTCCTCAAGACCGGCGGCTCGGTCGCGGTCGTGCGCGCCTCCATCGAGATCGCCGTCATGCTCATCGGCTGGCTGCTCGGCGGCACCCTGTTCATCGCCACGATCGTCTTCGCCGTGGTGATCGGGCCGGTGACCCACTACATCCTGCACCTGGCGATCAAGCTGTTCGGGCCCGGCGACCCGATGGTCTCCGAGGACACCTGACCCTAAACAGTCACCGGCACCAAGACGAGTGCCGCGAACCCGACTGCGGCCACCACCACTGTCAGAATCAGCAGGCCGAGGGCGCGCAGCCGCTGCGGAGTGAAGAAGTACACGCAGCCGAAGACGAAGCCGGTGAGGAATCCGCCGAGGTGGGCCTGCCAGGAGATGTTGGGCACCAGCCAGATGAGCACGGCGTTGATCGCGACGAACCCGAGCACACCGGTGAGGTTCCGGTCGAGGCGCCGGGTGGGGGTGGCGACGAATCCGACTAAGCCGAACAACGCTCCCGAGGCGCCGATGTGCACCGTGACCAGGGCCTGCGGGCTGCCGTCGGCGAGCGCGAGGAAGAAGACGGCCAGTGAGCCGCCGAGTGCGCTGAAGAGGTACAGCAGCGCGAACCAGCCTGAGCCGACGTAGCGCTCGAGGAACGTGCCGAAGAAGTACAGCCCGATCATGTTGAACATGATGTGCATGCTGCCGCCGTGGATGAAGGCCGTGGTGAGCGCGGTGTAGGGCTCGGGCGCTGCCCAGTAGGCGGCGAAGCCGAACATCCGCGGGATCCAGTCACCGGTCAGCAGCTGCAGCAGCCACACGACCACGCACGCCCCGATGAGCGCATACGTCACCGGAGTCGACGGCAGCCTGCGGGCGTTCCTGCCCGGCATGCCCTGCGGCGGACCCGGCGCCGAGGGGCCCGGCGCGAACGGACCGGGGTGGCCAGACCCAGGCTGGGGAGAGCCCGGCCCGCTGCCTCCGAGGCGCGGGTTGCCGGGCTCCGGCGACTCATGCGGTGGAACTGACATGACCACATCCTATGGACGGCAGTGAACGGGACCGGCCCCTGGTCCACAGGGGATCAGGGGCCGGTGAGAGGCGAACTGGGATCAGCGGATCTCGACGGATTCGATGACGACCGGCTCGGTCGGGCGGTCGGCCTGACCGGTCGGGACGGCCTCGATGGCGTCGACGACCTTCTTCGACTCCGCGTCGGCGACCTCACCGAAGATCGTGTGCTTGCCGTTGAGCCACGGGGTCTCCACGGTCGAGATGAAGAACTGCGAGCCGTTGGTGCCGCGGCCCATCTGCTTGCCGGCGTTGGCCATGGCCAGCAGGTAGGGCTTGTTGAACTGCAGTTCGGGGTGGATCTCGTCGTCGAAGACGTAGCCGGGGCCGCCGGTGCCGGTGCCCAGCGGGCAGCCGCCCTGGATCATGAACTGCTTGATGATGCGGTGGAAGCCGAGTCCGTCGTAGAACGGACGGGTGACCTGCTGACCGGACTGCGGATCGGTGAACTCGCGCTTGCCCTCGGCGAGCTCGACGAAGTTCGCCACGGTCTTCGGGGCGTGGTTGCCGAAGAGGTCGATGACGATGTCACCCTTGTTCGTGTGCAGGACTGCCTGCTGCGTTGCAATACTCATAGACGTCATTCTGTCACGAACGCACGCACGCGCCCACCGCCTCGGGAGCGGAGCGCCCACCGTCACCGGCGGGAATCCTAGGCGAATTGTCAGCGTTCAGACGCCCACCCGGGCGCCGCACTGATTAGCTCAGCCTCTAGACTGGGGGTAACGTTGAAGTCACAGAATGAATCCACCGATTCCGGAGGGTGAGATGTTCAAGAAGAAGACCCAGCCCACGTCCCAGCGCCTGCTCCACGAGGTCAGCGATGTTGCCGTCGCGGTCGGTGATGCGGTGCGCGCAGGATCTGCGCAGGCCATCGAAGCCTCCGGACCGGCACTGGAGAAGGCCAACGCCTTTGTCGGCGGCGGTGCGGCGAAGAATGCGCCGAAGCTGCGTCGAGTGTCGAAGAAGCTCAAGGAGGCTGCTGACCAAGTGCGACCCGATGTGAACCATTTCGAGAAGGATCTCCGCCCCCGCCTGGAGAAGCTGGGCAAGGACGGCCGCAAGCAGTTCGGCGCCGTCGCTGACCAGGTGGCCGACCAGTTCGATTCGCTCAGCGCAGACAGCCGCGAGCGCCTGGCCACCGCCAAGAAGCGCGTGGCCGATGACTGGGCTCCCGACGCCACCCAGCGCGCAGGCGCCCTGGCCGCCGGTGCTGCCGGAGCCCTGGCTTCGGCCCAGACCCCGAAGGCCATCGAGGACATCGCCACCAAGCTCACCGGCGACAAGAAGGCCGTGAAGAAGGCCAAGAAGGCCCTGAAGAAGGCCGGCAAGGACATCGAGAAGCGGACCACGAAGTCCGGCATGGGCACCGGCACCAAGGTGTTCCTGTGGATGCTCGTGCTCGTCGGCCTGGCCGGTGTCGCCTACTTCGTGTGGCGCAAGGCCCAGCCGGTCGAAGACCCCTGGTCGACGCCGCTGGAGGGCAACCGCCCCGCCGACGCCCGCCCGGTCGGCACCACCCCGGCATCCCGCCAGACCCCGGTCACCGAGGTCTCCGAGACTCCGGTCCCGGCAGCCAAGGTCGAGGACGTCGACGCTGATGCTGAGGAAGAGGGCATCGACGAGTTCGGCAACCCGCGCGCCAAAGATCCGGACAACTTCTGATCTCCCCGCTCCCGAGGTGAGCCTCGGGTGAGGACACCAGCGCCCCTGCTCGTGATGAGCAGGGGCGCTGCGCTGTCTCGGGCTGCTGCTGGATGTCGAACGGGTTACGCTGAGGGCGAGTGCCGCAGCCGGTGGGCGCTGCCGGCCTCACGGTGAGCAGATCGTCCCAGCAGAGAGACCGCGCATGTCCGAAACCGCCTCTGGCCTCCACCCTCCAACCCAGACGAACGACACCGGCCCGCGTGTGCTCGGTGAGCCGCATGATGCCTCCACTGCCGAGGCGGTGGTGCTGCGCCGCCTGCGCGAGCAGCTGCCGGAGGAGGTCACAGTCATCTGCGGGCAGCGGATCACCAGCGCAGACCTCGACGTCGAGATCGACATGCTCATCCTGTGGCCAGGTCTGGGCATCGTCGTCCTCGAGGTCAAAGGCGGGCAGGTGTCGATGCGCGAGGGCCGGTGGTGCACCGCCGGCCGGCACGGGTCTGCCCAGCTGCAGATCTCGCCGCTGGAGCAGGCGATGCGTGCCAAGCACGCGCTCGGCCGGTGGCTGCGCAACCGGCTGAGCACCGGTGCAGGTCGGATGGTGCAGATGGCCAGCCTGCCGTTCAGCAGCCTGCGGGACTGGACGAGTGTGCCCGATGCCCCGCGCGATCTGCTCATCGACGGGCAGGATCTCGGCAGCATCGGCGCGCGCATCGAAGCCGCCCTGCGCACCTACTACAGCGAGACTGCGCCGCTGTCTGCCCAGCAGCTGGAGCTGCTGTCTCGCCAGTTGCGCCAGACTCATCAGGCGGCTGAGACCTCCCGGCTGCGTGCGGCTGAACTCGACAGCCGCTCGAATGCGCTGACAGCCGAACAGGAGCGGATCCTGTCGGTGCTGCGCTACCAGACGCGGGCTGAGCTCAGCGGGGGCCCCGGCTCGGGCAAGACGCACCTGGCGCTGCTCAAGGCTCGCCAGCTCACACGGGAGGGGCTACGTGTGGCAGTGATGTGCTATTCGCGTGGCCTGGCCCGGTTCATGCAGCTCACGATCGCCCAGTGGGCGCCGCCTGAGCGCCCGGCATATGTCGGCCTGTTCCATGACCTGCCGCTGCAGTGGGGCGCGCAGCCGGGTGCCGATGACGACTCGCACTACTGGGAGGTCGCGCTGCCTCAGCGGCTGCGCAAACTCGCCGGTGAACGTGATCCTGCCGACCTGTTCGATGCGATCATCGTCGACGAGGGCCAGGATTTCTCTGACATCTGGTGGCAGGCTGTCGAGTCGTGCCTGCGCGCACCGGCGACCGGCATTCTCTACGCCTTCACTGACGAACATCAGCGGATCTTCGACCGGGACGGCGCGGCACCGATCACCATGAACCCGTTCTATCTGGGTGAGAATCTGCGCAATGCCGACACGATCGTCGAGTCGATCGCCGGGCTCGCCTCCGAACCCCAGATCGTGCGGCTGCACGGCGGTGAGCGCGTCGAGTTCGTCGACGTGCCCACAGACGCGGCGCTCGAGACCGCCGACGATGTGCTCGCCCGGATTGCCGACTCGGGGGACTGGGAGCTGAACCAGATCGCACTGCTGACGACCGGTCCGAGGCATCCGGTGCAGCGCGAGGTCGTCGCAATCGAGGGCTTCGCCGCCTACTGGGATGCGTTCTTCGCCGGCACGGACGCCTTCTACGGTCACGTGCTCGGCTTCAAGGGCCTCGACCGCGAGGTCGTCGTGCTGTGCGCCAACGGTTTCCGCGACCCGCAGCGGGCCAGGGAGATGATGTACGTCGGTATGTCCCGTGCCCGGTTCAAGCTCGTCGTCGTCGGCGATATGGCCGAGTTGGCGGAACTCACCAGCGGTGACGTCGATGCCGCTGCTCACTCTGCGACCGGGGCCCGCAACCAGACCGCCGATTCTGCCTCCTCCCCCGCTGGCGGGCCCGCACCCGAGGTGGCGGTCGCCTCGTCTCGGGCAGCTGAGGCGGTGCTGCCGGCTGCCACCGGTTGGTACATCGCAGCCGACAACCCAGCATTGGCCAGCAGTCACCGGACCGCGACCGGGCGGGCGCACGCCTACGCGGAGGCGTTCTATTCCGGCGCCGAGGTCGATGCGCGCCTCGTGCGCACGCGCCTGGAGGCTGTGTTCGGCACCGTCGGTGCTGACGTCGAGGTGCGCCCGCCGTTCACCATCGACTACGGCAGCAACATCAGCATCGGCGAGCGCACGTACATCGGCGCGCAGCTGACTGCCCTGGACGTCGCGCCGATCAGCATCGGTGCCGACTGCCAGATCGGGCCGAACGTCCAGCTTCTCACCCCGATCCATCCGCTGGAACCCGGCGCGCGGCGGACCGGGCGCGAATCAGCTGAGCCGATCTCGATCGGCGACAACGTGTGGCTCGGCGGCGGAGTGACCATCTGCCCGGGCGTGACGATCGGCAATGATGCCGTGATCGGCGCCGGTGCCGTCGTCACTGAGGATGTCCCCGCCGGTGCACTCGCAGCCGGAGTTCCGGCCCGGGTCATCCGGCAGCTCGGCTGACAGATCGCTCTGCTTCAGCCCAGTCGGGCTGCCGCCGCTGGGTCAGCGCCGGGGCCGCCTCAGGCTGCAGTGCCGACCGGGTCAGCACGCTGCAGCGGCAGCGCACTCCGGCTCCGAGAGCTTGCCGTCGCGCATCGTGGCCACGACATCGGTCTTCGGCAGGAACTCGGTGTCATGGGTGACGATGACGGTGGCGACGCTGAACTCCTTCGTCATCTGACACAGCAGGTCCATGATCGCCTCCGACCGGTCGTGGTCGAGAGCAGCGGTCGGCTCATCGACGAGCAGCACGCTCGGATCGCCCATGAGCGCTCGGGCGATGTTGACGCGCTGCCGTTGACCGCCGGAGAGCTGGTGCGGCCGGCGCTTGGCGGCATCGGCTAAGCCGACGCGTTCGAGCAGTGCCTCAGCCCGCTTGCGGGTGTCATCCCCGCCGCCCTTGCCGCGCAGCTTGTCGGTGATGATGAGCTGCTCGACGGCGGTCAGCGACTCCAGCAGGTTCGGCTGCTGGAAGACGATGCCGATCTTCTCGCGGCGCAGCCGGCTGCGCTCGGACTCCTTGAGGCGTCCGACGTCGGTGCCGTCGATGCGCACCACGCCGGAGGTCGGGGTCACCAGTGTCGAGCCGACCGCGAGCAGGCTGGACTTGCCCGAGCCGGACGGGCCGACGATCGCGGTGACAGTGCCCGGGGTCAGGGTCAGGTTCACGTCATCGAGGGCGGTGACGGTGCCGGTGCCGTCCGGGTAGGTGAGCGTGATGCGCCCCAGCTCTAGCGCAGGAGCGCTGGCGGCGGCGGTGGTCTGGGTGTTCGTGGTCTGCAGGATGGTGGTCATCAGTTTCCTCCCAATGCGAGAAGCGGGTCGACGCGGGTGACACGGCGGACGGCGAAGGCGTCGGCGATGAGGCCGATTCCGATGACGCCTGCCATCGGCAGCAGCGTGGTCGCCGGGCTGACGGTGAACGGTGCGACCGAGGACAGAGCCAGGCCCGCTGCGATGCCGATGATGCCGCCGGCGATGACCCCGATGCCGAGCACGATGAGCGCCTGGCCGAGAGCGTCGCCGAGCACATAGCGGGTGGAGCCGCCGAGTGCCTTGACGACGGCGATCTCACGGGTCCGCTGGATCGTCCACACGCTGAGGAACGCGGCGACCACGAGGGCGGAGATGCCGTAGAGGAACGCCTGGATGAGGGTCAGTGAGCCGTTCTCCGAGCTGTATGAGGCCAGCGCGGAGAAGCTCTCCTTCGGCGTCATCGACACGGTGTTGGCTCGGTCGTCGGCGTCGGCCCGGACGTCATCGACGTCGGTTCCGGCGGCTTGGCTGCCGACTGAGGCGACCGAGGTGTCGGTGACGGTGGCGAGCACCACGGTGCCGGCCACCTCGGGGTCGGAGATATGGGTGATGGACTTCCAGGTCGCCAGGTCGACCCAGGCGACCGGGGTGTGGGAGTACCACTGGTCGGGGATCGTGCCGGCAACTTCGAGCTCGGTGCCACCGAAGGTGACGATGTCACCGGTCGTGGCGGACAGCTCGGTCGCGAGCTCCTCGCTCAGCACGATGGTCTCAGCGCGCAGCGCTTCCGGGGCGATGCCCGAACCGGGTTCGGCGGCGAAGCCGGCAGCCTGGGTGGAGGTGTCGAGTTCGAGGCGGGACTGCACGATGCCCAGCGGTTCGGCATCGGACACACCCGCCGTCGACTGCCAGGTCTCAACCTGCTCGGCGGTGACGCGGGACTGGGTGTAGGACGGGTCGTCGGCCACCTCATCGTCGCTGCCCGATCCGAAGGCCACCATCGACGCCGGCAGCTCGGCGATTGCCGAGGTGGACTGGCGGGCCAGGCCGGCGGTGAGCCCGGAGAGCATGATGAGCAGCACGCTGATGAGCGCGACGACTGCGGCCATAAGGGCGAAGCGGCCCTTGGCGAATCTGATCTCACGAAATGCTAGGAACATACCTCCACCATCGCGTCGTGCGCGCTTGCGCACATCGGGAGGACGGTGGGACTCTGCCTCAGCCATTCGATTGATGGCCGGGTCCGAGCCGCCCAGCTAGAGTTGGACTATGCCCGAACCCGACAGTCGTGTTCCGCTGGTGCTGAGCGCCATGCGCGTGACCCTGCATGTCGGGTTCGCCCTTCTCCTGGGCATCGGCATCATCCGGGCGCTCATCGAGATCGGCCCGCACGGCATCGGATGGATCGTCCTGGCACTGTCGGTCATTCTGGCCGGGACCTACGTCTTCGGCACGGTGCGCGAGAAGCATCACAGCGAACACGTCGGCATCGACGGCCGGCTCGCCGGGCTGCCGCAGCGCATGGCGATGCTGTGGCTGGCCGCTGTCACCGTCCAGTGGCTGTGCCTCGTCTCGCTGAGCGAGCACTTCACGTGGCTGGCCTTCCCCCTGTTCTTCCTGCACCTGCACATCCTCCGTACCCGACATGCGATCTTCGCGGTCATCGTGCTCGCCTGCTCGGTCGGCGTCATCCAATGGGCCCACTCCGGTCAGCTGCAGCCGGCGCTCATCGTCGGCCCGCTGCTCGGCGCCGGCGTGGCGATCATCATGTCGCTGGTCTACCAGGCTCTGTACACCGAAAGCGAGCATCAGCGCCGCGCGGTCGCCGAGCTCATCCGCACCCGCAGCGAACTCGCCGCCGCCCAGCATGAGGCCGGCCAGCTGGCCGAACGTGAGCGGCTCGCCCAGGAGATCCACGACACCCTGGCGCAGGGGCTCTCCAGCATCGTCCTCGTCTCCCGCGCCGCCCGAGATGCACAGGTCGGAGGCAGGGCTGAGGCCGCGGTGGACTACATCGACATCATCGAGCGCACCGCCTCTGAGAACCTCGCCGAGGCCCGCGCCTTCGTCCGCGATCTGGCTGCCGGGCAGACACCGCGCCAGCAGCGCACCACCCGGCTGCTCCAGCGCCTGCCGCAGCTGTGCGCTGACACGCAGGAGCGCGTCCAGGCTGCTGGGCAGGACCTGAGGTGCACGTTCGCCGTCGAGGGCGACCCGGTTCCGGTTTCAGCCGCGACCGAGGCGGCACTCGTGCGGTCTGTGCAGTCGCTGCTGTCGAACGTCGCCGCCCACGCACACGCCTCGGCAGCCCGGGTGACGCTGGCGTTCTTCGACGACACCGTCACCATCGACGTCTTCGACAACGGCAGCGGTTTCGACCCCGACACCGTGCTGCCGGCAGACCCGGCCGACGGGGTCGGTGCCGACTCCGGTTACGGACTGCGCCTGCTGCGTGAGCGCATCAGCCGGGCCGGCGGCCATGTCACCGTCGAATCAGCTCCCGGCAAGGGCACCGTCGTCGGCGTCAGCCTGCCGCTGCCACCCGGCAGCGATCACCCACCCGAGCCACTGGAGACAACCGCATGAGGGAGATCCGCCTGCTCATCGTCGATGACCACCCGGTGGTGCGCACCGGGCTCATCGCCATGCTCAACGGGTTCGCCGAGTTCGAAGTCGCCGCCGAGGCCTCCGACGGCATGCAGGCCATCAAGGCCGTCGAGCGGGCCGAGACGTTGGGCGAACCGGTCGACGTCGTGCTCATGGACCTGCAGATGGCCGGGATGGACGGGGTGAGTGCGACCCGCAGGCTCAAGGAGTCCCGCCCCGGCCTGCCGGTGCTGATCCTCACCACCTACGACTCCGACTCCGACATCGTCGCAGCGATTGAGGCCGGTGCGGCAGGCTACATGCTCAAGGATGCCGACCCGGAGAAGATCCGCCAGGCCGTCACCGAGGCCGCCGCCGGGCGCACCGCCCTGGCCCCGGAGATCGCCGCCCGGCTCTTCGACCGGATGCGCAGCCCGGGCATCTCGCTGTCGAACCGGGAGATCGAGATCCTGCAGTTGCTGGCCACCGGGACATCGAACCGCGACATCGCCCGCGCGCTGTGCATCTCCGAGGCGACCGTCAAGACCCACCTCAACCACATCTACTCCAAGCTCGGCGTCTCCAACCGCACCGCGGCGATCGCCGCCGCCCGCGAGCAGCGCATCGTGCGCGACTGAGAACCTGTGCGTCGGCAGATGACGCCGGATGTCGCCTTCATGACGCTGCATGGCAGGTATATGACGGCATAAGGCCTGCCGTGACAGCCCCACCGGCTCCGGTCACAGCGCGGGTCTAGCGTGAGCTCCACATCCGCCCCCGCAGACCCAGGAGCCATCATGCCGCTGATCCGCCTGCCGATCCTCGACCTGTCGCGTGCCGACGATCCGCAGCTGGCCGCTGACTTCCGCCGCCAGCTGCGCGAGGTCACCCACTCGGTCGGGTTCTTCTACCTCACCGGTCACGGCATCCCCGCCGCAGACTTCACCGCCCTGCTTGAGACCGCTGAGCGTTTCTTCGCCCTGCCCGAGGCGGACAAGCTCGCCATCGAGAACATCCGCTCCCCGCACTTCCGCGGCTACACCCGCACCGGCGGCGAGCGCACCCAGGGTCTGGTCGACTGGCGCGAGCAGATCGACATCGGCCCGCACCGCGCACCGGTCACCGAGCGGCAGCACGCCTACGACCGGCTCACCGGCCCGAACCTCTACCCGGCCGCGCTGCCGGAGCTCAAGACCGTCACCGACGCCTGGCATGCTCAGCTGAGCGCGGTCGCCGCCCGGCTGCTGTCCGAATGGGCGCTGAGCCTCGGCCAGCCCGCCGACTTCTTCGCCCCGGCCTTCGCCGAAGACCCCGAGTCGTTCCTCAAGATCGTCCGCTACCCGGCACCTGAGCCGGCCACCGCCTCGGGCACGGCCACCGAGGACATCACCCAGGGCGTCGGCGCGCACCGCGACGGCGGGGTGCTCACCCTGCTGTACCCGCAGCCGGGGACCACCGGGCTGCAGGTGCTGCATGAGGACCGGTGGATCGATGTCGAACCGATCGAGAACACCTTCGTCGTCAACATCGGCAAGCTGCTCGAAGTCGCCACGGGCGGCTACCTGCGCGCCACCGTCCACCGCGTGCTGCCGACCGCACCGGGTGCGGACCGGATCTCGGTGCCGTTCTTCTACAACCCCGCCCTGCGCGCCAGCCTGCCCGAGGTGACCCTGCCTGCTGAACTGGCCCCATCCGCGCGCGGGGTGAGCGCTGATGAGCGCGACACGCTGCACGCTGTCTACGGGGAGAACGCGCTGGCCTCTCGACTGCGCTCCCACCCCGACGTCGCCGCACTCCACCACCCCGATCTGCTGACTGCCTCGCCGGAAGCCCAGTGAGCACGATCTCCGCCTCAGCACCCCTCGATGCCTGGTCGCCGGCCGCCGCACCGGAGGCCGGCGTGGCCGCAGGGACGTCCGGGACCCGTTTGGCGCTGTCCTTCGAAGTCATGCCCCCGCGCAGTGCCGCCCAGCAGCAGCGCTCCGGTGCGCTGCTGGAGCTGCTGGCCTCCTACGACCCCGACTACCTCGCCGTCACCTCAGCGGTGGGCACCGGCTGGTCGGCGGGGACGGCGGCCTTCATCGAGCAGCTGGCCGCGACCACCCGGCTGCGGCCGCTGGCCCACCTGACGTGCACCGCAGCCCCGCGCAGCGAGCTGATCGAGTGGATCGAGTGGTTCATCGACGCCGGGGTGCGCGGATTCCTCGCCGTCCGCGGGGATCTGGCAGCCGGGCAGTCGGCTCCCCCGCGCGGGCACCTCGCGCACGCCGATGCGCTCGTAGCACTGCTGCGCGAGGTCGAGCAGGGCCATGTCGCCCGGCTGTGCGGCGGCAGGCTGGCGATCGGGGTGGCGGCCTACCCGAGCGGGCATCCCGAGTCACGGCATCCGGCGGAGGACATCGACGTGCTGGCCGCCAAGCAGCGCAACGGCGCCGACTTCGCCATCACACAGCTGTTCTTCGACTCCGCCCTCATCACCGCTGTTGCCGAGCGTGCTCGGCTGGCCGGCGTCACCCTGCCGATCATCCCGGGGATCATGCCGATCACCGGCACCGCGCGCCTGCAGCGGATGTGTCGGCTCTCCGGGCTCACGCCACCGCCGCGCATTTCCCAGACGCTGGCCGCAGCCCGCAGCCCAGCCGAGGAGTACGACATCGGCCTGGACCTCACCGCCGGTTTCGTCGACGAGCTCATCGCCGCCGGGGTGCCGGGCCTGCACTTCTACACCTTCAACGACCCGACGACCATCACCGAACTGCTCTCCCGCCTGCGACCAGCCACCCTCGCCCGGCTGATCGTCGACCGAAAGGACTTCCCTTGACCGCCTCACAGAAGTGTGCGTTCCCGCCTGCAACCGTCACCGGGCTGCCGCGCATCGGCCCGCGCCGCGAACTCAAGCGCGCCCTCGAAGCACTGTGGGCCGGCACCATCGACGAAGCCTCTTATGCCGATGCCGCCCACAGTCTGCGAGTGACCGCCTATGAGCGGCAGCGCGAGCTCGGCCTGGCCGCCGACTACGCGATCCCCGGCGACTTCTCCGCCTACGACCAGGTCCTCGACGCTGCCATCACCACCGGCATCGTCGGCGAGGATCCGTCCGGCACCGCCCTGGGTGAGTACTTCGCTCTGGCCCGCGGCACCGCAGAGCGTCCGCCGCTGGAGATGACGAAGTGGTTCGACACGAACTACCACTACCTGGTGCCTGAAGTCGCCGATGAGCGCACCTTCACCGCCCGCCCGCAGCGTCTCCTCGACCTCGTCGCCGAGGCGCGGCAGGCCGGGCATCGGATCCGTCCGGTGCTGGTGGGTCCGGTGACCCTGCTGGCGCTGTCGAAGCCGGCGGCCGGAGCAGAGCACGCGCCGCTGGAGCGGCTCGATGAGCTCGTCGAGGTCTACGCCGAACTTCTGGCTGCCCTCCATGCCGCCGGAGTCGAGTGGGTGCAGCTCGATGAGCCGATCCTGGTGACCGACCTCGACGCGATCAGCGATGCCGACCTGGCCGCCTGCGCCGGTGACGCGCACGCCCGTCTGCTGTCAGCCGGTGAGCGCCCGCAGGTGCTCATCACCGCGCCATATGGTGCGCTGCGGGCAGGACTTGAGACCCTGCTGGCCGCCGGGCCCGAGGCGCTGGGCGTCGATGTCTCGCCCGCCACCCGAGCCGTGGACCCTGGTTGGCTGGCCCGCCTGCAGACAGCGGACTTCGGCGCCACCCGGCTGGTGGCAGGGGTGGTCGACGGCCGAAACATCTGGGCTGCCGACCTGGCTGCCGAGCTCGAGGTGCTCACCGGGCTGCAGGACCGTGGCCGCGACGTCTCGGTCTCCACCTCGACCTCGCTGCTGCATGTCCCCTACACAGTGGCCGCCGAGACCCGGCTGCCGGTTGATGTGGCCGGCTGGCTGTCCTTCGCCGCTGAGAAGCTCACCGAGGTCGAGGCGCTCGCGGCGGCACTGGGGGCCCGCGGCAGCGGTGCTGCCGACCCGGCCGGTGTCCGTAAGCCCGTCTTCGACCGGTCGGCCCGGGCGGTGCGCACCCGCGCAGAGTCCGACCGCGTACTCAACCCCGAGGTGCGTGCCCGCACCGCTGCCATCGGTGAGCGTCGGGTGCGCGCTGGCAGCCTCGAAGAGCGCCGGCGGGCCCAGGAGGCGCTCAGCCTGCCGGTGCTGCCGACGACGACGATCGGCTCGTTCCCGCAGACGCCCGAGGTGCGCCGCGCCCGAGCCGCGCTGCGCGATGAGCGCATCACCGAGGTGCAGTACCAGGCGACGATGCGGGCCGAGATCGCCGAGGTGGTGCGCCTGCAGGAGGAGCTCGGCTTCGATGTCATCGTCCACGGTGAGCCCGAGCGCAACGACATGGTGCAGTACTTCGCCGAGCACCTGGCCGGTTTCGCGGTCACCGATCACGGCTGGGTGCAGTCCTACGGCACCCGCTGCACCCGCCCGCCGATCCTGTTCGGCGACGTGCACCGGCCGGCTCCGATCACGGTGCCGTGGTCGACCTTTGCCGCCAGCCTGACCGACACACCGGTCAAGGGAATGCTCACCGGCCCGGTGACGATCCTGTCGTGGTCCTTCGTACGCGATGACGTGCCGCTGTCGACTGCTGCTGAGCAGATCGGCCTGGCGCTCTCCGACGAAGTTGCCGAACTGGAGGCCGCCGGCATCCGGATCATCCAGATCGATGAGCCGGCTCTGCGTGAGCTGCTGCCGCTGCGCGCCGATGCCCGGAACGCCTATCTGGACTGGGCGGTCGATGCCTTCCGGTTGGCCAGCATCGGCGTGGAGCCGGGCACCCAGATCCACACGCATCTGTGCTATTCGGAGTTCGAGCAGGTCATCGACGCCATCGATGCCCTCGATGCCGATGTCACGAGCATCGAAGCCGCCCGTTCGCGGATGGAGCTGCTCGACAGCCTCGACCCCGCCGAGTTCGACCGCAGCGTCGGCCCAGGCGTTTACGATATCCACTCCCCGCGGGTGCCCTCGGTCGATGAGCTCGTTGGCCTGCTGGAGGCAGCCCTGACCCACGTGCCGCGCCATCGCCTGTGGGTGAATCCTGACTGCGGACTCAAAACCCGCCGGTACGAGGAGGTCCGTCCGGCATTGGAGAACCTCATCGCCGCCCGTGACGCAGTGCGCGTTCGCGCCGCCGAGGAAGTTCCTGCGGCCACTGGTGCAGCCTTCTGACCTAGGACGACGACCCTGTCCCTGGTTTCGCAGCGGGCCGGCAGCCGCAGGTGCCGGCCCGCTGCGAGCTGACGGTGCCGCGCCTCAGATTCTTCGGATAGTCTGCCAGTGACCTATTCGGCACTGCCAGCAGCCCCGCGCTGTCACTTTCAGGAGAATCCCCATGTTCGATCCCACACTGGTGACCGGTATCGGCGCGATCCTCGCCGTCGTCTTCATCATCGGCATCATCGGTTTCATCATGTTCCGCCGCGCCTACCGCGTCGCTGCGCCCAATGAGGCGCTCGTCATCACCGGCCGCGCACCCACCCGCAGCAAGGGCGGGGACGTCGACCTCGAAAGCGGCACCCGCGTCGTGGTCGGCGGTCGCGCGATCGTCAGGCCGCTGTTCGACCGCGCGCACACGATCTCGCTGTCCTCGCGCCAGATCAGCATCGAGATCGAGGGCTACTCGTCGAACAACATCTTCCTCCGGCTGCGCGGTGTCGCCCAGATCAAAGTCGGCGAATCGGTTGCCGACATCCGCAAGGCAGCCCAGCGGTTCCTCGATCAGCAGAAGGCCATCGACAACTACTGCCAGGAGATCCTCTCCGGTACGCTGCGCGCGGTCATCGGCACGCTGACGGTCGAGCAGGTGCTGCGCGACCGCGCCGAGTTCGCCGCGCAGGTGCGGGCCGATGCCGCGGATTCGATGAACAACCAGGGCCTGGTCATCGACACCTTCCAGATCATCTCGATCGAAGACGATGACGGCTATCTCAAGGATCTCGGCCGGCCCGAGGCGGCACTCGTCGCCGAGCGCGCCGCGATCGCCGAATCGGAGTCGCGCCGCAAGGCGACCGAGGCCTCGAACGCCGATGCCCAGCGGGTGGCCGAGTCCCAGAAGGACCTCGAGCTGCGCCAGGCCGCGATCCAGCGTGAGACCGCTGCCGAGAAGGCGCAGGCGGCTGCCGCTGAGGAGCTGGCCCGTGCGGAGCAGGAGCAGCGCATCCTGGATGAGAAGCAGAAGATCGCCGACCGCAACAACGAGCTGCGTGAGCGCGAACTCATCGGTGAGGTGCAGAAGCCAGCCGATGCCAAGAAGTACGCCGCCGAACGCGACGCCGATGCCGATCACTACCGGCGCGAGCGCGCCTCGGCAGCGGCACTGGTCGAAGCGCAGAACGACGCTGCGGCCGCTGAGACGCGCGGTCGGGCCGAGGCCGCTGCGGTGGCCGCTCGCGGTGAGGCCGAGGCACGGGCGATCGAGGCCGCCGCCGAGGCATACGCCTCCTACAACGATGCCGCGCGCCTGGCCGAGATCCTCAAGGTGCTGCCGGAGATGGCCGGCCGACTGGCTGAGCCCTACGGCAGCATCGACAGGCTCTCGATCATCTCCTCCGATGGGGAAGGGAAGCTCAGCGAGAACATCGGCGTCAACCTCGCCAAAGTGCTGCAGGTCGTCGATGAGACCACCGGAGTCGACCTCCGGACCCTTCTGCACACAGCCGCAGACTCTGAGACTTCCGCATCTCAGCCCGCTCCGGGTGCCGGGGCATCTCAGCCGCCAGCCACCACCGAGGCGGAGGAGACGTCCTGATCTGAGGTCACCGAGCCGATGACCAACAGGGGGCGGGCAGCGAATCATCGCTGCCCGCCCCCTTTCTGGGTGAGTCTGTCAGGCTCAGCTGTCCTGCTTGATGAGCTCGGCGCACTTCTCGCCGATCATCATGACGGTGATGTTCGGGTTGACAGCGGTGATGAGCGGCATGACCGAAGCGTCGGCCACGCGCAGGCCCGTGACGCCCTTGACCTTGAGATCGGGGGTCAGCGGCGATTCGCTGTCGTCCGCCGGGCCCATCCGGACGGTGCCGGCCGGGTGGTAGACAGTGTTGTGGGTGCGGACGATGTAGTCTTCAATCTGCTCATCGGTCTGCACGTCGTCTCCCGGGTAGAGTTCGCGGCCGGCCCATTCGGCCAGCGCCGGCTGGGAGACGATCTCGCGGGCCTTCTTGATGCCCTCGACCATGATGTGCATGTCATAGCCCTCGGGGTCGGTGAAGTAGCGCGGATCGACCTTCGGCTTGTCCCGGTAGTCGAGGCTGCGCAGGCGCACGGTGCCCCGCGAGCGGGCGTGCGGGACGTTGGGGGTCAGGCAGAAGGCGTTCTCCGAGGTCGGATAGCCCTGGCGCAGGGTGTGCATGTCGAAGGGCACCGAACCGTAGTGCATCATGAGGTCGGGCACGTCGCCCTCGCCGTCGATGCGGGTGAAGATGCCGATCTCCCACCACTGGGTCGATTCAGTGACCATCGGCTTCTTCGCCTCCCACTGGATGACCGCCTCGGGGTGGTCCTGCAGGTTGGAGCCCACACCCGGGGCGTCGACGCGCACGTCGACGCCGACCTCCTTAAGGTGGGCGGCCGGGCCGATGCCCGAGAGCATGAGCAGCTTCGGGGTGTCGATCGCGCCGGCGGAGACGATGACCTCGCGGTTGGCTGCGATCCGCTGGGTGGTGCCGAAGGCGTTGTTGACGACATGGACGCCGGTGCAGGTGTTGCTGTCGTCGAACTCGAGTTCGCGCACCCACGTGTCGGTGAGGATCGTGAGGTTCTCACGCTTCAGGTTCGGGTGCAGGTACGACACCGAGGACGACGCGCGGGTGCCGTCGGCCCTGCGGTTGATCTGGAAGAAGTTCGCGCCGTTGACGACGGTCTCACCGGTGTTGAACTGCGCGCGCGGGATGCCAGCCTGTTCACAGGCGTCGAGCACGGCCACACCGCAGGGGTCCTTCGGCGGGACGTTCATGAGCTCGACCGGGCCGTCGTAGCCGTGCAGCGGGCCGTCGTCCTCATTGGTCTCGAGCTTGGTGAACAGCGGGAAGGTCTTCTCCGCCTCCCAGCCGGTCGCACCGTAGGTGTGCGCCCAGGCGTCGAGGTCCTCCTTCGGCGCCCAGAAGGCGATGCAGGAGTTGTGCGAGGAGCAGCCGCCGAGCACCTTGGCGCGGGCATGGCGCATGAACGAGTTGCCGTTGGCCTGCTCTTCGATCGGGTAGTCCCAGTCGTAGCCGGATTCGAGCAGCTCCATCCACCGGTTGAGGGTGAGGACCACGTCGAGGTCCTCATCACTCGGGCCGGCCTCGAGCAGTCCGACGGTGACGGTGGGGTCCTCGCTCAGGCGGGCAGCGACGGCCGCACCGGCCGAACCGCCGCCGACGACGATGTAGTCGAAAGTGTGGGTGGTCTCCATGGCTCCCTCTCAGTGCTCGGGAAACCAGCCGGTGACGGCCGGTTCGAGATTCTGGTAGATGTGCTTGGCTTCCTGGTATTCGGCCAGACCGGTGGGCCCGAGTTCGCGGCCGAATCCGGACTGCTTGTATCCGCCCCATTCGGCCTGCGGCAGGTAGGGGTGGAAGTCGTTGATCCAGATGGTGCCGTGACGCAGCCGGCCGGCGACCCGCTGGCACTTGCCGGCGTCCTGCGTCCACACTGCGCCGGCCAGGCCGTAGTGGGTGTCGTTGGCCAGCGCGACCGCCTCATCTTCGGTGGAGAACGTCTCAACGGTCACGACCGGGCCGAAGGCCTCGTCGCGCAGCACCGACATGCCCGGCTTGACCTGGTCGATGACGGTCGGCAGGTAGTAGAAGCCGGATTCGAGCTCTCCGGTGCCCCACCTACCACCGCAGCGCACGCGGGCACCTTCCTGCCTGCCGGCCTCGACATAGGCAGTGACCTTGTCGCGGTGCTCCGCGGAGATGAGCGGGCCGGTCTCGGCGTTCTCGTCGAAGGGCCCGCCGAGGCGGATCTTCTCGGCCCGGGCGACGAGCTCGTCGACGAACTCCTCGGCGATCGACTCCTCGACGATGAGCCGGGCACCGGCAGAGCACACCTGGCCGGAGTGCACGAAAGCGGCGTTGAGCGCATTGTCGAGCGCGGCTGCGCGATCAGCGTCGGCGAAGATGACGTTCGGGTTCTTGCCGCCGAGCTCGAGGGCGATCTTCTTGACCGTCTCGGCTGCGTTGCGGGCGATGAGCCGGCCGGTGACCAGACCGCCGGTGAACGAGACCATGTCGACATCCGCATGCGTTGACAACGGGGCTCCCGCCTCGGCGCCGGCGCCCAGGATGAGGTTGCCGACACCGGCGGGCAGGCCGAGCTCGTCGAGGACCTGCATCGTCAGGATCGCGGTGTGCGGGGTGAGTTCGGCCGGCTTGAGCACGAAGCTGTTGCCGGCGGCGATACACGGGGCGATCTTCCAGGCCGCCTGCAGCAGCGGGTAGTTCCACGGGGTGATGAGCGCGCACACGCCCACCGGTTCGTGGACGATGCGGGAGACGACGGTGCTGTCGCCGGCGTCGACGACGCGACCGGGATCAGCGTCGGCGATGCGGCCGAAGTAGTCGAAGCAGGCGGCGATGTCGTCCATGTCCATCTCGGATTCGATCAGCCGTTTACCGGTGTCGAGGGACTCGGCGCGGGCGAACTCATCCTTGCGCTCCCGGATGGCGTCGGCGACCTTGAGCAGCAGCGCGCCGCGCTCGGCGGCCGGCACGCTCGACCACACCTGAGCGTCGAAGGCGCGGCGGGCGGCTTCGATCGCCTTGACGGTGTCGTCCTGGGTGGCTTCGTCGACCACGGCCACGAGCTCGCCGTCGGCCGGGCAGTGGATCTCGCGGGTTCCTCCGGCGGAGGCGGAGACCCATTCGCCGTCGATGTACAGGGTTTTCGGCATGGCACTCCTCATTTCTGCACAGCGCTGAGGTCAGCGGTCGCTGGACTCAGTCCGTGTCTTGTCAGGGGTTTCCTCTTCCCAATCTGTGGTGAGGGCGGTGGTCGATGCTGCGGCGACGTCCGGCGGGGTGCCGTCTGAGATCCGCAGGAACTCCAGGTGTGCCTCGAAGCTGCTGAGGACGTCGGAGATGAGCTGTTCCTTGGTGTACCCGAAAACATCGTATCCACGCGATCCCTCGGTGTTGAAGACTTCGAGGCGGTAGTATGCGTCACTGCCTTCGCGGGCGGTGTTGAGGGCGAACGACGGCATCTGCGCGGCCACCGGGTAGACCTGGTAGACACACGGCTCCGCGTCCTCGAACTCGATCGTCAGCGCTGCCTGCGGCAGCTTGTGGGAGACCACTTCCGAGGTGTCGAGGCGGGCGTCTGAGCCGTTGGCGCGCAGCTCCTCGGCCACCTCGGTCAGCGCCGGGATGACAGTGGACTTGAAGTAGCGGGAGGCGGCCCCGCGGCTGGGGAAGCTCGTGGCGCGGCGCAGGCGCTGCTGCCAGGACAGTCCTGCCTGGCCGGACAGGCGGCCGGGCAGGCTGTTGAACCGGCTGTCGGTGACGTCGAGCTCGACCTGCAGCGCCCGGTACAGCGACAGCATGACGAGATAGAGCACGACCGAGAACGGCAGTCCGATGATGAGAGTGGCTCCCTGCAGGGTGGTGACGCCGTCGACGATGAGCATGCCGAGCGTCAGCACGCCGGTGGCGATCGCCCAGAACACGCGCAGCCCCTTGCGGCCGTCGGTGTTCGGGTCATGGGTGTGGGAGGTGAAGTTCGCCAGCACGAGTGCGCCGGAGTCTGCGGATGTGACGTAGAAGAGCAGTCCGACGATGGTGGCCAGGCCGATGACGGCCGGGGCGCCGGGGTACATCTCCAGCAGCGAGTAGAAGGCACGCTCGGGGGTGTTGGCGGCGACGTCGGCGAATTCCAGGTTGCCGTCGAGCACGAGACGCAGCGTGGAGTTGCCGAAGATCGAGATGAAGATGGCGATGAAGGTGAAGGGGACGATGAGCACCCCGATGACGAACTGGCGGATCGTACGGCCGCGGGAGATGCGGGCGAGGAACAGTCCGACGAACGGCGCCCAGGCCACCCACCAGGCCCAGAAGAACAGCGTCCAGCCGGCCATCCAGTCATCGGGCTGGATGAACGGGAAGACGTCGAGGGTCATCCGCGGCAGCTCGTAGAGGTACTCGCCGATGTTGGTCACGAGTGCGTCGAAGAGGAACCGGGTCTTGCCGGTGATGAGAATGTGGGCCAGCAGCACGATGGCGAGGATGACGTTGAGCTCAGACAGACGGCGGATGCCCTTCTCGACACCGGTGACGGTCGAGATCGTGGCCATGAGCACGGCCAGGGCGATGAGGCCGATCTGGGCGCCGACGCCCTCGGGGACGCCGAACATCAGGTGCAGGCCGTAATTGAGCTGCACGACGCCGATGCCCAGTGAGGTAGCGATGCCGAAGACGGTGCCGAGCACTGCGGCGACGTCGATGGTGGAGCCCAGCCAGCCGTTGATGCGCTTGCCGATCGCCCAGTACAGGATCGAGCGGATTGAGAGCGGCATGTTCTTGCGGTAGGCGAAGTAGGCGAACGCCATGCCCATGAGGGCGTACATCGCCCAGCCGGTGATGCCATAGTGGAACAGCGTCCAGATGACGGCCATGCGCGCCCGGCCGTTCGGATCGGTGTCCGGGTTGAGCGGGTCGTCGACCGCGCCCTCTGGCGGGAACAGGAACTGGGAGGCCGGTTCGGAGACCGAGAAGAACATCAGGTCGATGCCGATGCCGGCAGCGAACAGCATCGCCGTCCAGGTGAACAGGCTGAACTGCGGTCGGGAGTGCTGCGGGCCAAGACGGATCTTGCCGGTGCGGCCGGCGGCCATCATGATGACGAAGACGATGATGAGTGTGGCGGTCAGGATGTAGTACCAGCCGAAGTTCGCTGAGATCCAGCCGACGGCGGTGTTGAGCACGAGGTCGGCGTTCTCCGGGGCGATGATCGCCCACAGGGCGATCGCCAGGATGCTGATGCCGGAGATGAGGAAGACCGGCCAGTTGGGCGGAGGCGGGTCTCCCGGCGAACCGTCAGCCGGTGCACGGTCAACCGGTGCCCCTGCAGCATCGGTGGCTGCTGCAGTGGCACCGGGGCGGGCGTCGTGTGGGGCGTTCGAGTCTGAAGGCTCTATCGGATCTGACGGCTGTTTCGAATCGCTCATCTCTTCGTCTCTGCAGTGGTGTGAGTGCAGGCGCAGGGATCCCTGCGCCTGCCGGGCACTTCACACCATAACAAGGCCGCCAGTCCGCTTACCGGCAGGTAATGGCGACGCTCTGCGCGGTGACGCCGTCACCGCGCGCTGTCGCGCACACCCCAGCTGTCTGTCGAAACCACGAGAGCTGTGTCAGGCCACCTGGTCGAGCGCCGCCTCCAGTCGCGCTGCCGCTGCATCAGCATCAGCCCACTTGTCGAGGCCGAACAAGCCGATGCGGAAGGTCTGAAAACCCTCCGGCTCGTCGACCATGAGCGGGACCCCGCCGGCTACCTGCACGCCTGCCTGCGCAAACGCGGCTACCACCTCGGCGGCGGGTCGCTCGGCCTGCACGACGACGACCGTCGGAGACTGCCAGCCCTCTGCGGCAACTGAGGAGTAACCGCGTGAGCTGAGGAGCTCGCGCACCTTGGTGCCGAGCTCGATCTGGCGCTCACGCAGCTGCGGCAGCCCGAACTCGACAGCCTCCTGCATGAGGGTGAGGTTGTGGGTGATCGAGTCAGTCGGCATCGTGGCGTGGTAGCCGTGCTTGCCTTCGGCGTAGCCCTCACAGATCGTCATCCACTTCTTCAGGTCGAGTGCGAAGCTCGAGCTGGTGGTGTCCTCGATCGCCGTGCGAGCGCGCTCACCGAACATGATGTAGCCGGCGCACGGCGTGCCGCTCCAGCCCTTCTGCGGGGCCGAGAGGAGGATGTCGACACCGATGTCGTCCATGTCAACCCACAGCGGGCCGGAGGCGACGCAGTCGAGGACGAACAGGCCGCCCACCTCGTGCACGGCGTCTGCGATCCGGCGCATGTAGTCATCGCTCAGCAGCACGCCCGAGGCGGTCTCGACGTGCGGAGCGAACACGAGCTCGGTGCGCTGCCGGTGGATCGTCTCGACGACCTCCTCGATGGGAGCAGGAGCGAACCCGGCATCGACGTCGCCGCCGGCGGGGCGGGCCTTGAGCACCTCATGTTCGGCAGGGATCTGGCCGGTGTCGAGGATCTGCGACCAGCGGTAGGAGAACTGGCCGTTGCGCACGATGAGGCAGCGCTTGCCGCCGGCGAACTGGCGGGCGACCGATTCCATGCCGTAGGAGCCGCCGCCGGGCACGAGCACCGCGGTCTTGGCGTTGTAGGTGCTGCGCAGGATCGACAGCGTCTCCTCCATCACGGAGACGAAGCGGGCGGACATGTGGTTGAGGGAGCGGTCCGTGAAGACGACGGAGTACTCCAGCAGGCCGTCGGGATCAATATCGCTGTGTGGAAGTTTCATACCATTATCTTAGCTCCCGCAGGCACATCCGTGAGATCCGGGTCACACAGTGGAACGACAGAGCGCCGCCCAGCTTGGGAGGCTGGGCGGCGCGGGGGCGGGGGTGTGGTTGTGTTAGTGGGGTATTCGAGGGTGATCAGGGCCCGCGGTGGCGGGGGCGCGTCAGACGGCGGCGGCGACTGCGTTCTTGATGCGCTCGAAGTCGACGGTGCCCGGGCACGAGGTGGCGACAACGGCGCTGTGTGGGATGAGCGCGACGTGGGGGTCGAGTCCGTAGTCGCGGCAGATGCGTGCGCACAGTGCGATCGAGGTGTTGTAGGTGAACTCGTCGGGGGCGCGGTTCTGGTCTGCGGAGTGCTCGATGCCGATGCTGCGCTGATTCATCGCGAAGCTGCCGGCATGCCAGGCGGTGTCGCCTTCGTTCACGTACTGATGCAGGGCTCCTTCGCCGATGCCGTAGTGAGCGCTGACCTGGGAGGCCGGGTCCTTGAAGGTGGCATCCGCGGCGGCGAGAGTGCCGACGATGTAATGGATGACGATGCGGTCGATGCCGGAGCCTCCACGGCCGTGGTTGAAGTTCGGGCTGCCGATCCAGATGGGTTCTGCCATGGCTCAGTCCTCCAATCCACGGCCGAGCGCGCAGCCGAGGCGGTTGGCCGGATTCGAGGCCTCACCACCATCGGAGTCGGAGGTGCGGAAGCCGGTGGCTTCGGTGATGGGCCGGTTTTCGGCAGCATGGCCGGGTGCGGCACTGAGCAGTACTGCGGATCCGAGGACTGCTGCGCCGGATGCGAACAGTGAGCGGCGGGAGAACGTATTCGTGTCCATGCACACGACGTTAGACACGGTGAGATTGCCCGACAATCCCGCGTTGGTGCTACGACGATCGTTGTATCTGCGGCGTTTCTGATGGTTTGGCCTGGGCGAATGAAGAGGGTCAGGAAAGGACGGCCAGCATGAGCATTTCCCTGCTGCCCGGATGTCGCATGCGCCTCGCCACGTGCGCGCAGAACATGCTGCAGTCTCATGCGCAGATTGAGCAGCTGATTGCATGACTACTTGCTTTACCGATCACGAACATGCATGCTTTCATCAACACGCTTCGACGACGTTGCTCCACCTGTCTTTCTGCGTGACTGTGTTTCTTTCTGTGTGACTGTGTTCGCGCCCGATTCTTAGGAGACCGCCCATGGATGCGCGGCTGATTCTGGCCCTCTTGCTCGGCATCGCCACAATCGTCTTTCTCGTATTGCGCACTCGGCTGGATGCCTTCATCGCTCTGCTGATAGCAGCGCTGGTCACCGGCCTGGTGGCCGGGCAGGAGATGCTCGGTGTCGTGGACTCCGTGACGACTGGCTTCGGCAACACGCTGGCCAGCATCGGAATCGTCATCGGACTCGGTGTTGCGGTCGGAAAGATCTTGGAGGTCTCAGGGGCCGCCGATGCACTGGCACGAGCCTTCCTTCGGGGATTCGGCAAAGGCAGAGAACCCTGGGCGATGAGCACTGTCGGGTCCCTTGTCTCGGTCCCGGTCTTCTGCGACTCCGGCTTCGTGATCATGAACCCTCTGGCCCGCTCGATTGCACGAGTCAAGCGGGGCGGATATGTCACTCTCTGCCTCGCCCTCGGCTGCGGTATGACACTCACCCACCACATGGTGCCGCCGACACCCGGCCCGCTCGCCGTCACCGGCCTTCTCGGGGCAGACCTCGGTGCGGTCATCCTGACCGGCGGCATCTTCACGATCATCCTTCTGCCCGTCGTGGTGTTCTACGCCAGGTGGATGGGCCCTAAGCTCGAATCGCAGGTCGTCCCCGAGGTCGCTGCAGAGGTCTACGGCGAGAATCACGACGTGAAACTTGCCGAGAACGGCGGAGAAGACGTTGCATCTCACCTCGACGCGATCAAGACCTATCGGTCTGAGGACTACCTCGGTGAGACCCCGGCAGGTCGCAAGCCGCACCGCATCAATGCGGCTCTCGGTTCTCTTCCGCTTCTCGTTCCGCTCCTGCTGATTGTGGCCAACACTGTGACCTCGGCTATCGACAAATCGGCCACGGGTCAGATCAATGCTGAAGAGTATGCTGCCTCCGACTGGGTCAAACCGCTCCTCTTTCTTGGAAATCCTGTGGTCGCGCTGATCATCGGCATCATTTTGGCGGTCTACGTTCTGCTCCCCCGGTGGACGCCGCGGAAGAAGACACACGCCTGGCTGGCTCAGGCCGCCGAATCCGCAGGCCTGATTCTCCTCATCACCGGTGCTGGCGGAGGTTTCGGCCAGGTGCTGAGAGACTCTGGGGTCGGTGACGCTTTAGCCGAGGCCATCGCCGGCATGGCGCTGCCTGCGTTCCTCATCCCGTTCCTTATCGCTTCCATGGTGCGAATCGCTCAGGGCTCCGGAACCGTGGCCATGATCACCGCTGCCTCTGTCACCGCCCCGCTCGTTGATTCCTTGGGAGTCTCTCCTCTCATCGCAGTCATGGCATGTGTCTGCGGTTCGATGGTCTTCTCCTACTTCAACGACTCCTACTTCTGGGTTGTCACACGGTTCACGGGGCTGACCGGCACTGCCGCTCTCAAAGGCTGGTCGGGTATCACCACCGCCGTCTGGCTCGGATCGATCCCACTGCTCTTCCTGGCAAACCTGCTCATCGGGTGACCATGACACGCATACTCGTCGTCGCGGACGACCTCACCGGAGGCAACGGCTGTGCTGCGGGCTTCGCACGCTCGGGCCTGCGCGCCGCAAATGTGCACCTGGGACTGCCTCCGGACGAACTCACTGGCCTGCTTGACACCTACGACGTCCTTGTCGTCACGACAGACTCGCGCCATCTGCCGCCTGCAGATGCTGAAGAGACGGTGCGCGGCGTCGTCGCAGCAGCGTGGCCCGCAGACCTCATCTGCTCACGTGCAGACTCGACGCTGCGCGGCAACTTCGGCGCGGAAGCTCAAGCCGTCCTCGCGGCTGTCCGGGAACGTGGTCGTCAGGCTGTCGGTCTGTGTATGCCGGCGTTTCCTCAAGCCGACAGGCAGACCGTCGACGGGCTGCAACTCATGGCCGGCAAGCGGCTGGAAGACACCGAACTCGCTCATGATGTACGCGCACCCGTCGACAACTCCTCCGTCGAGGCCGCGCTGCAGCGCAGCACTGAGCTGCGCACAGCAGTGATAGGACTGGCCGAGGTCACCGGGTCATGGGACGCGCTAGTCGCACGATTCCGTGCAGTTCTCGACGATGGTGTCGATGTCGTCGTCGCAGACGCACTCACTGATGAACACCTCAAGCGGACAGCCGAAGCGGCGGTGGCAGCAGACCCCCGCGTCATGTGGGTGGGGATCGACCCCGGACCAGGCACCCTCGCCATTGCCCACGCTCTCGAAACCAAGCCGACTGGAGGGAGCCTTCCGCTGCTGGCGATTGCCGGCTCAGCGACTGAACTCACGCAGCTTCAGCTGAGACAGCTGTCTGAAACGCGCCCCGTCCACCTTGTCCGCCCTGTTCTCGACAGCAACCGGCCCGTTCCGGACATCTCGTCCACCATCGCCGAGGTCTCAACAGCACTCGAAAACGCTGGCCCCGGGAACATCGTGCTCCTCGCCTCGGTGCTTGAGGAGTCGGACATCCTAGAGCTGACGGCGGAGGAGGCTGAGGAGGTCCCCAGGCGCATTGGCCGAATCACCGCCGGTGTACTCGCGACTGCCCGCATCTCAGGCGATCCAGCCGCCGGCCCGTGCGTTGGAGGTCTCTACACCACAGGTGGCGACATCACCGCCGCAGTGCTTTCCGCTCTGGGGGCCGCAGGCATTGAAGTCCATGAAGAAGTCGTCCCGCTCGCCGCAGCCGGCGTTGTCATCGGCGGAGAGTTCGCGGGCCTGCCGATCGTCACAAAAGGCGGGCTGGTCGGCGGCCCCGACACCGCTGTCGCATGTCTTGACCATCTATCCGCTATGGTTCGCGCACAAGACCGCTTGTACAAGTCCGGTTCTCGAGAAGATTAGGAAAAACCATGACCTCGAATACCCCCGTTCTCGCTGTCACCGTCGGAGATCCAGTCGGCATCGGGCCTGAGATCACCGCAGCGGTACTGCACGAGTTCTCGACCGACAGCTCTCAGCACGGCATCGCCGTCGCCGACCTTGCCGTCATGGAGAAGGCGGTCAAGGTGCTCAACCTCGATGCCGAGGTCCGGGCGGTGTCGTCATGGGACACCGCTCCGGGCGGCGAAGGCGTCATAGATGTCTTCGACATCGAGGTTCTCGGCTCCCAGATTCCCGAATGGGGCAGAGTAGACGAAAGGGCCGGACGAGCAGCCGTCACCGCAATCGAGGTGGCAACGGAAGCTGCACTGAATCAAGAGGTTTCCGGTATCGTCACCGGCCCCATCAATAAGGAAGCGGTGTGGAAGACAGGGTCCAAGCACCTCGGTCATACCGAAATGCTCGGTGAGCTCACTGGGGTCACCAAGCAGGACACGATGTTCGTTGTCGAGAAAACCCATCAGCCCGGACACAAGATGCAGGTGTTCTTCGCTACCCGCCATATGTCACTGCGCAAAGCTCTCGACGCAATCAACATCGACAACCAGGTCGGCTCAATCATGCGAGCCCATCGTGCACTCGAAGTCTACGGTGTGGCGGAACCTCGTCTGGCGACCGCCGCCATCAATCCTCATGGTGGCGAAAACGGTGCGTTTGGTGATGAAGAGATCGAGATCCTCTCCCCAGCCATTGAAGAGGTCCGCTCACGCGGCTTGGATGTGGCGGGCCCGATCCCAGCCGATTCCGTGTTCCACCATGGGCTGTTGGGTCGCTATGACGGGATTCTCTCTCAGTATCACGATCAAGGTCATATCGCTGCGAAGACGTTCGACTTCGATGGGACCATCAGCGTCACTGTTGGACTCCCCATCCTGCGCACATCTGTCGACCATGGCACCGCTTTCGATATCGCCGGCACCGGAAAAGCCGACCCGGGCACAATGCGGTCTGCGTACCGTGCGGCGATCGGCTATGCACCGCATGTCGAAGCGATCCGCGCCGAGTACTTGCCCCGCTGACGAGCCTGGATGCGGTTTGCGCCATTCGTATGAGAAGAGCGTTGGGAGAACCGATGAATCCACGTGAGGCGACTCGCGACAGACGCATGGAAGTTGTGCGACTAGTCCGTTCGGGAATCAATCGTGTCGAGGCTCTGGCCGAGAGACTGTCGACGTCGACGTCCACTATCCGCCGTGATCTCTCCGCGCTTGAGAGAACCGGACAGCTCGCAAGAACCTACGGCGGTGCTACGAGCCTGGCCCCTTACCAGGAGAGAGCGCTGGCGGAGCGGATGTCGATGAATACCCGTGCCAAGGCGGCAATCGGGTCCGTGGCCGCATCGCTCGTGCCGCCCGGTGCCACAATCTTCGTAGACGCAGGTTCCACGACGGCTCACCTCATCGACAACCTCCGCGGCAGCTCTGGTCTCACCGTGGTCACCAGAGGTCTCGAGATCGCTCTTTCTCTGGCCGAAGAAGACGGCATCGACGTCATCGTGGTCGGGGGGCATCTGTCGCGCAATTCCCACGGCACCGCTGGAGCGCTCGCGTCGGATGCACTCAGGCGCTTCACTTTCGACGTCTCCTTCCTGGGCGCCGACGCGGTCGATCCGCGCGATGGCGTAGGCGAACCGACTGTTGAGGAGGCTCTCACCAAAGAACAGGTGGCGCAGCGATCGAGTCGAACGGCTGTGTTGGCCGACTCCTCAAAGCTCGAAGCCCGTCAGGTACCGGCCTGGGCGACCCTTCCGACCGGGTGGACGCTCATCACAGATGCTCGCGACAAGAAGATCGTGAAAGCCTTCGAGAACGCGGGTGTGTCTGTCACATCGGTGACCTCCCAGCGGAGCTGAGATCCCGCTGGAGGCTACCGGAACGATGACGCGAGCCATCAGCCCCAGAACAAAAAGAAATCTCGGGACATCGAGTGAACGATGTCCCGAGACTTCACAATGGTGGAGGTAAGGGGACTCGAACCCCTAACCCTCTGCTTGCAAAGCAGATGCGCTACCAATTGCGCCATACCCCCAAGCGTGGCTCCATTCTACACCTGGTCAGTGTAGGACGACCACTGTTCGTGCTGCCGGCGGCGGTTGCCCCGGAACACCACCAGCACTCCTGCAAGAGCAGAGAGGACGCCGGTCAGCGTCAACCACTTCTTCACGTCATCTCCCGATGTCCGTTTCGAATGATTGCGTGGGCCTAAGAGGACTTGAACCTCTGACCTCTTCGTTATCAGCGAAGCGCTCTAACCGCCTGAGCTATAGGCCCGTGTGGGATGACCCGAGGAACCAATATACACACTGCCCCCGGTCAGTGCAAAATCGGCTTCTCCCCCGCAATGCAAAGGCCGGCACGACGCTCACTGCGCCGCACCGGCCCGTGCTGAGAAGAGGTGCCGATCAGTCGTCGGTGAGCTTGAGGTGGAAACCGCCGACGAGCGTCGAACCGATGTTGTACAGGAACGCGAACAGCGTCGACAGCGCGGTCATCAGCACCATGTTCACCAGCGCGAGGATGACGGCGAAGGACAGCACGCGCCCAAGGCTGAACATGCCGATGACCTTGTCAGCACCCTCGGTGCCAGCCAGCTCGGTCAGCGTCGACTGGATGCCGCTGAGCGTACCGGTGGCCTGCAGCACCAGCCAGAGAACGAGGGCTGCGATGACGGTGGCGATGCCGATCGCCAGCGACAGCAGGAACGACATCTTCATGACCGACCACGGATCGACGGTGGCGACGGTGAGCCGCACGGTGCGCGGGCCCTTCTTCTTCGTCTTCCCACTCATCCGCACCGGTCCAGCCGAGGCGCGCACGGAGCCGTCGGCCTTGGCCGCCTGCTCCTCCGGGACGCCGGCGATGCGCGCGGTGCCCGAGGGCCCGGAACCGGAGGATTCCGCGCTGCGGGGGCCTGATCCGGTCGTCTGGATCGGACCCGAACCCACTGCCGAGGCGGCGGTCCCGCTGGAATTGCTGCCCGCCTCGGTCCCGGAGCCGGCCTTGAGCCGGGTGGTGCCGGCCTTGACGCTGCGCGGCTTGCCCTCTCCGCTGCCGGGGCGCTTGCCGCCGGAGACGGCGGTGCTCGTCGTCGTCTTCGCCGTGCCCGAGGCGGCGGTCTCGGAGTTCTTGCCCTTGCCGCTGGCAGACAGGCGGGTCGAGCCGGACGAGGCCCGGATCACCTTGGCGGGTTTCTGTTCGCTGTCAGTCATGCTTGTCCTTCATCCTCGCGCGCCACCTCTGCGGCTTCGGCTGCTGCCTCGGCCTCAGCATCGACCGGGGTTTCGGCTTCGTCCTCGACGACCTTCTCCGGGCCGCGGGTGACGGCGATGATGCGATCGTTCTTTCCCGGTTTCGCAAATACTACTCCCATAGTATTGCGTCCCTTGGCCGGAACCTCGTCGATCGAGGACCGGACCACCTTACCGCGCTCCATGACGACGAGCACTTCCTCACCGTCGGAGACGATGAGCCCGCCGACCAGGTCGCCGCGCTGTTCGGTGATCTTGGCGACCTTGATGCCGTAGCCGCCGCGGCCCTGCACGCGGTACTCCTCGATCGGGGTGCGCTTGGCGAATCCGGCTTCGGTGACGACGAAGACGTAGCTGTCCGGGGTCATGACGTCCATGGTCAGCAGCTGGTCGTCGTCCTTGAACTTCATGCCGGTCACACCCGAGGTGGCGCGGCCGATCGGCCGGATCGACTCATCGCTGGCCTTGAACCGGATCGACATGCCCTTCCGCGAGACGAGCAGGAGGTCGTCTTCGGGTGAGACGAGGCGGGCGGAGACGAGCTCATCGGGCACGCCGGGGGTGATCTCGCGCAGGTTGATCGCGATGACCCCGCCGGTGCGGTTGGAGTCGTACTCGGCCAGGCGGGTCTTCTTCACCAGGCCACTCTTCGTAGCCAGGGCGAGGTAGTCTGCCTCATCGTAGTCGCGGATCGACAGCACCTGGGCGATCGTCTCATCCGGTTGCAGCGCCAGCAGGTTCGCCACGTGCTGGCCCTTGGCGTCACGGGATCCCTCGGGCAGCTCGTAGGCCTTCGCACGGTAGACCCGGCCGGTGTTGGTGAAGAACAGCAGCCAGTTGTGCGTCGAGGTGACGAAGAAGTGGTCGACGACGTCGTCGCCGCGCAGCCGCGCACCGGTGATGCCCTTGCCGCCACGATGCTGAGCACGGTAGAGCGCCGACTGGGTGCGCTTGGCGTATCCGCCGCGGGTGATGGTGACGACGACCTCCTCTTCGGGGATGAGGTCCTCCATCGAGACGTCCCCGTCGAAGCCGGCGTGGATCCGGGTGCGGCGGTCATCGCCGTAGCGATCGACGATGTCCTGCAGCTCCTCGGAGACGATCTCGCGCTGCCGGGCCGGGGTGTTGAGGATGTGGTGGTATTCCTTGATGAGCTCCTCGATCTTCTTGGCCTCTTCTTCGATCTTGAGGCGTTCGAGAGCGGCCAGGCGGCGCAGCTGCAGGTCGAGGATCGCGTTGGCCTGGATCTCGTCGACATCGAGCAGCTCCATCAGTCCGCTGCGCGCCTCATCGGACGACGGTGAGCGGCGGATCAGCGCGATGACCTCGTCGAGGGCGTTGAGGGCCTTGAGGTAGCCGCGCAGGATGTGGGCGCGCTCCTCGGCCTTCTTCAGGCGGAACTTGGTGCGCCGGACGATGACGTCGATCTGGTGCTTGACCCACAGGCGCAGGAACGAGTCGATCGACAGGGTGCGCGGCACATTGTCGACCAGGGCGAGCATATTGGCCGAGAAGTTCTCCTGCAGCGAGGTGTGCTTGTACAGGTTATTCAGCACGACCTTGGCCACGGCGTCACGCTTGAGCACGATGACCAGCCGCTGGCCGACACGGCCGGAGGACTCATCGCGCAGGTCGGCGATGCCGGCGACCTTGCCGTCCTTGACGTAGGAGGCGATCTTGGTGGCCAGCGAGTCGGGGTTGACGAGGTAGGGCAGCTCCGTGACGACGAGGCAGGTCCGTCCCTGGATCTCCTCGACCTCGACGACGGCGCGCTGGGTGATCGACCCGCGGCCGGTGCGGTAGGCGTCGTCGATGCCCTTGCGGCCGAGGATGGTCGCGCCGTTGGGGAAGTCGGGACCCTGCACGATGCCGAGGATCGCCTCGAGGGCTTCGTCCTTCTCCGCCTCGGGGTTGGCCAGCAGCCATTGGGCGGCTTTGGCGACCTCGCGCAGATTGTGCGGTGGGATGTTCGTCGCCATGCCCACGGCGATGCCGGCCGAGCCGTTGACGAGCAGGTTGGGGAACCGGGCAGGCAGGTAGACCGGCTCGGTGTTGCGCCCGTCGTAGTTGTCCTGGAAGTCGACGGTGTCCTCTTCGATGTCGCGGACCATCTCCATGGCCAGCGGCGCCATCCGGCACTCGGTGTATCGCGGGGCTGCGGCACCGTCGTCGCCGGCGGAGCCGAAGTTGCCCTGCCCGGAGATGAGCGGGTAGCGCAGCGACCACGGCTGCACGAGGCGCACGAGCGCATCGTAGATCGCCGTGTCGCCGTGCGGGTGGTAGTGGCCCATGACATCGCCGACGACGCGCGAGCACTTGTTGAAGGACCGGTCCGGCCGGTAGCCGCCGTCGTACATCGCGTAGAGCACGCGGCGGTGGACGGGCTTGAGGCCGTCGCGCACATCCGGCAGCGCACGCCCGACGATGACGCTCATCGCGTAGTCGAGGTAGGAGCGCTGCATCTCCAGATTGAGGTCGACCTTCTCGACGCGGGCGGCGACGGGGGTGCCGGTCTCCGGGGAGATCACGGGGCCGTCCTCGGGCTGCTGGTCGCCTGGCTGGGTGTTGTCAGTGTCATCGGCCACGGGGCTGTTTACCTCTTGTATTCGTCAGTCGTGTGCAGAAATTCTTCAGTGGCGTCCGGCCTGCTGCGCCGCTCCCGAGGCGGTGGGCGCCTGGGCTGCCGGCGGCAGGCCGGGCCGGTGGGTCAGATGTCGAGGAACCGGACGTCCTTGGCGTTCTCCTGGATGAACTGGCGGCGGGATTCGACATCCTCACCCATGAGCACGGCGAAGATCTCATCGGCCTTCATCGCGTCATCGAGGGTGACCTGCTTGAGCAGCCGGTAGTCCGGGTTCATCGTCGTGTCCCACAGTTCGCTGTAGTTCATCTCGCCCAGGCCCTTGTAGCGCTGGATCGCCTGATCCTTCGGCAGCCGCTTGCCCGAGGCGCGGCCGTCGGTGAGCAGGGCGTCGCGCTCCCGGTCGGAGTAGGCGTATTCGTGTTCGGCGTTCGACCACTTGATCCGGTACAGCGGCGGGGTCGCCAGGTAGACATAGCCGTGCTCGACCAGCGGGCGCATGTAGCGGAAGATGAGCGTCAGCAGCAGCGTGGCGATGTGCTGGCCGTCGACATCAGCGTCGGCCATCAGCACGATCTTGTGATAGCGCAGCTTGTCGAGGTCGAACTCCTCGCCGATGCCGGTGCCGAAGGCGGTGATGAGCGACTGGACCTCCTGGTTGCCCAGGGCGCGGTCGAGGCGGGCCTTCTCGACGTTGAGGATCTTGCCGCGGATCGGCAGGATCGCCTGGTGGATCGCGTCGCGGCCCTGCAGCGCCGAACCGCCGGCGGAGTCGCCCTCGACGATGAAGATCTCCGAGACCGTCGGGTCCTTCGACTGGCAGTCGCGCAGCTTGCCGGGCATCCCGGAGGATTCGAGCAGGCCCTTGCGGCGGGTGGCCTCGCGAGCCTTGCGGGCGGCCATCCGGGCCTGGGAGGCCTGGATCGCCTTGCGCACGACCTCCTTGGCCTGGGCCGGGTTGGATTCGAGCCAGTGGCCGAGCTCATCGCGGACGATGCGCTGGACGAAGGTCTTGGCTTCGGAGTTGCCCAGCTTCGTCTTCGTCTGGCCTTCGAACTGCGGTTCGCCGAGCTTGACGGACACGATGGCGGTCAGGCCCTCGCGGACGTCGTCGCCGGTGAGGTTGGCGTCCTTCTCGCGCAGCAGCTTCTGCTCGCGGGCATAGGCGTTGATGAGGCTGGTGAGTGCGGTGCGGAAGCCCTCTTCGTGCGTGCCGCCCTCGTGGGTGTTGATGGTGTTGGCATAGGTGTGGACTGACTCGGCATAGGAGCTCGTCCACTGCATGGCCACTTCGAGGGCGATCTGCTGCTCGGTGTCCTCAGCTTCGAAGGCGATGACGTCCTCGTGGACGACTTCGGTCTTCTTCGTCGACGTCAGGTGCTTGACGTAGTCGAGCAGGCCGTTCTCGTAGAAGTAGGTGACGCTGCGCGGCTTGACCTCGGCGGTGTCCTCGGCTTCGAGCTGGACGTCCTCGTCGTCGACCTCCTCAGCCCGCTCATCGGTCAGCGAGATCTTCAGGCCCTTGTTGAGGAAGGCCATCTGCTGGAACCGGGAGCGCAGCACCTCGAAGGAGAACTCGGTGGTGTCGAAGATCTCCGGGTCGGGCCAGAAGGTGATGATGGTGCCGGTCTTGTCGGTCGCCTCCCCTTCGGTGACCTCACCGGTCGGCACGCCGCGGCGGTAGTCCTGGCGCCAGACCTTGCCGTCGCGGTGGACCTCGGCGTCGAGCCGCTCGGACAGGGCGTTGACGACCGAGGATCCCACGCCGTGCAGGCCGCCGGAGACGGCATAGCCGCCGCCGCCGAACTTGCCGCCGGCGTGCAGGATCGTCAGCACGACCTGCAGCGTCGGGATTCCCTCGGTCGGGTGCATGGCCACCGGGATGCCGCGGCCGTTGTCGGTGACCTGAACGGAGCCGTCGGCGCGGATGACGACCTCGATGTGGTCGCAGTATCCGGCGAGTGCCTCATCGACGGAGTTGTCGACGATCTCGTAGACAAGGTGGTGCAGGCCGCGTTCGGAGGTGGAGCCGATGTACATGCCAGGCCGTTTGCGAACCGCTTCGAGTCCCTCGAGAACGGTGATATCACCGGCATCGTATTCCCGGTTCTCCTCAGTAGCCATGAGTCTCCTTGTCGCAGTTGAACAACCCTGTTCATTCTACCTGCTCGCGCGGCGAGATTATGCCCTGCGCGGCCCGCAATCGGCCTTTTTCCATGTTTTCAGGCCTGCAAACGTACTCCGACTCGTCTCAGGGGCTCTCAGCGGCTCTCAACGCGGTCTGCGGACTCGGTCTGGGCGCTCGATTTCAGCTCAGCCCAGGACCTGGAGATGGTGCCACACACCCCAGGCGCTCAGGGCGGTGAATCCGGTCATCGCCAGGAGCATGAGCACGATCCATACGCCTGCCGGCACGCGGGTGGCGCGGGCGAGGATCGCGGCATCGGACTGGCCGCGATCGCCCCGGGCGTGGGCACCGAGCAGGTTGCCGAAGGCCTTCCATGCCCCGAGCAGCAGGAACAGCCCCGCGCCGAGCGCGGCATAGGAGGCGATGACCGGTGGCGCCCAGAACACGAGCAACCCGGCGATCACGGCGGTGAGTGCGGTGACGGCCACGGCGAGGAACCCGCGCATGAAGACCAGCGAGATGATCAGCAGCACGGCAGCTGCTGCCAGGGCTGGGGCGGGATAGCCGAAGAGGGCGGCGAAGATGAGCAGGGAGCCGATGAGTGCCGGTGCCGGATATCCCCAGAAGGTCATCCACGGCGCCGAGGTGCCGGTCCCGCGGGAGAGCGCGAGGCCGGATTGGTCAGGTGAGATGCGGATCGCCAGTGCCCGGCGGCCGAGCATGAGGCCGGCGAAGCCGTGCCCGAGTTCGTGGACGACGGTGACGATGAGGCCGGTGATCCGCCACATGCCGCGCGGGATGACGAGCACGGCGGCGATGATCGCGCCGATGAGCAGGAAGATGAGTGTGCCGTGGGCCGGCGGGGTGTGGGCGCTCAGCCGCTCGAGCAGCTCGCCGGTGCGCGTCTGGGCAAGGAGGATGGTGGCAGGCATATCGGTGTGGAGTCTATCCGTAGGTGTCTCGAGGACCCCGACCTCTGACTGAGCGTCTGCCGTGTTTCCACGACCGCTGCACCGGGCCGATGATCTCGATGTCGTCGATGATGCGGCGGCCGAGTTCGCGTTCGAACCGATCGAGCAGCTGGCTGCGCAGGATCGTCAGCTGAGTCGCCCACGTCGTCGAGGAGGCGCGGATGACGAGCACCGGCGGATCGAACTTCTCCGGAGTGCAGTGGGCGGCGACGTTCTTGCCGACGAGCTCGTCCCAGCGGCCGAGCACCGCGCCCACATCGAGGTTGTTCGTCCAGCCCTGGGTCTTCACCAGCGCCTTGAGGCTGGCATCGAGCGGCTGCGGATCGCGCGGGTCCGGCCGGGCGGAGGTGTAGGCGATCTCGGCTCGCCGCATTCCGGCCAGGCTGCGGCGCGGCCCGCGCGACAGCGGCCGGAACTCGGAATCAGCCATCCGCCTGATCCGGTCGAGGGCCTCCAGGCTCGCGACGGGCACGAGGTGCTCAGGACTGCTCATCGGCTCCCGCCTCGGCGACGTGTGCGGGCAGATCGACGATGCGCCCGCTGAGATTGTCTGGGATGTCGCCAGCGACGGCGGCGGTGATGAGCACCTGTTCGGCCCCGTCGACCCGCTCGGCGAGCCGGCGGCGGCGATCGGCGTCGAGTTCGGCGAAGACGTCATCGAGCACGAGCACCGGCTGATCGTCCGGCGCTCCGTCCTCACCGCTGAGCAGCTCCCAGCCGGCCAGCTGCAGGGCCAGGGCCAGTGACCAGGACTCTCCGTGTGAGGCGTACCCTTTGGCCGGCACTCCCCCGATGAGCAGCTCGACGTCATCGCGCTGGGCTCCGACGAGGGTGAGCCCGCGCTCGATCTCAACGCGGCGGCGCTGGGCGAGCCCGGCGACGACCACCTCGGCGGCGGCACGCGCATCGTCGATGCCGCGGTAGTCGAGTCGTGAGATGTATTCGAGGTCGACCTGCTGGCGGGCCTCGGCGGCACCGGAGGCGATGTGGGCGAAGGCGGCGGTGACCGGTGCGCGCAGCTCTTCGAGCAGCTGCCGGCGGCCGAGGACGAGCTGCGCGTTGGCCTCGGCGAATGCCTCATCCCAGATGTCGAGGGTGGCCTCGAGACCGGGATCGCGGTTGGAGCGCAGGCTCTTGAGCAGCGCGTTGCGCTGACGCAGGGCCCGTTGGTGATCTACGATGACCCCGGCGAAGCGCGGCTGGCGGGCGATGAGCAGGTCATCGAGGTACTGGCGGCGCTCGGCCGGATCGCCCTTGACGAGGGCGAGATTCTCCGGGGCGAAGACGACGGCGTGGACGAGGCCGAGGACATCGCGGGCGCGCACCGGTGAGCGGTTGATGCGGGCAAGGTTGGCACCCTTGGACCGGATCGTGACCTCGAGGGTGACCTGGCGGGGCCCGCGGTGGGCGAGAGCTGAGATCGTCGCCTGCTCGGCACCGGTGCGCACGAGCGGCTGATCGCCGGCGACCCGGTGGGAGCGCAGGGCTGCGAGGTAGCCGATCGATTCGACGAGATTCGTCTTCCCCCAGCCGTTGGGTGCGACGAAGGTCGTCACACCCGGCTGCAGATCAAGGCTGAGCTGCGGGTAGGAGCGGAAGTCGCGGAGAAGAAGTCTCGAAACCCACATCAGAACCGCATGACCGGCATGAGCAGGTAGCGGTAGGAGGTGTCGAGTTCGCTGTCGGCTTCGTCCTGGCCGGAGATGACGACCGGCTTCTTCGGCTCGGTCATGGAGAACCGGACGTAGGGCTTGTCGATGGCGGCCAGGCCCTCGGCGATGAAGTGCGGGTTGAAGCCGGTGGAGATGTCCTCACCGCTGATGTCGACCGGCAGCGATTCGCTGGCCTGGGCGTCGTCGCCGGCGCCGGCGCGCAGGGTGAGTGCACCGTCGGCGAACTCGAACTTGATCGGGGTGTTGCGCTCGGCGACGAGGCTGACGCGGCGCACGGCCTCACGCAGCGTGGCGGTCTCGCACACGGCGGTGATGGCGACGTCCTTGGGGAACAGCGAGCGGACCTTCGGGTAGTCGCCCTCGACGAGCAGAGAGGTGGTGACCCTGCCGTTGGCGGAGAAGGCCAGCATCTCCTTGCCACCGGATTCGGCCAGGGCGATCTCGACGTCCCCGCCCATCGCCTTCGCGGCGTCTGAGAGGGTCCGGCCCCTGACCAGGGCCGTGGCCGAGAAGTCCGGTCGGCGCGGGTTCCAGGTGAATTCGCGCACGGCCAGGCGGTAGCGGTCGGTGGCCAGCAGGGTGATCGTCTCGCCTTCGATCTCGACGCGGACCGAGGTGAGGATCGGCAGCGTGTCGTCCTTGGAGGTGGCGATGGTGGCCTGGGAGACGGCGTGCTGGAAGTCGCTGGAGGCGACCATGCCCGAAGTCTCGGGGATCTCCGGCAGGGCCGGGTACTCCTCGACGGGCATCGTCATGAGTGCGAACCGGGAGGAACCGCAGGTCAGGGACACCTTGTTGTCCTGCTGCTCGAGGATCACCGGCTGGTTCGGCAGCGCCTTGGCGATCTCGGCGAGCAGCCGGCCGGAGACGAGCACGGTGCCGGCGGATTCGACCTCAGCGGCGATCTCGGCACGCGAGGAGACCTCGTAGTCGAAGACGGCCAACTGCACCGAGCCGCTGGCATCGGCGGTGATGAGGATACCGGTGAGGACGGGAACAGCGGGACGCTGTGGGAGGCTCTTGGTCGCCCAGGTGACAGCCTCGGCCAGGACGTCGCGATCGACTTTGAACTTCACGGGCTGCGCTGCGTCGGTGTTCACGGTTCTCCTGCGGTATCGAGGGTGCTGGCCGGTGTGGTGAATGGTCTTCTGCCGTGCCCTGGATGCGGACACGACAGCGCACTGAAACTTTACACCGGGCTATCGGCGTGGGCAATTGCATGGAGGCCGAAATCGTGCTTGACCAGGAGCTTTGTCATTGCTGCCGTGCGAAGCACCATGTCACACCGCAGTCAGCATGTCACTCCCCTGTCCGGTCGTTCGCTCATCCACAGCCCGCCGAGCGATGACCGGTGCGCTTCGGAAGCTCGATGGATGAATAGGCAGTCGTGTCAGTAGCACCTGTGGATCCTGTGTAATCACATCGATGTCATCGAGCATCCAGGCGGTCGAGGTCCGATTCAGCCCGGTGGATGAGCTGTTGACAAACTGCACACGGCGCTCCACACCCTGTAAATCACACCGATGTGCTTCCACACGCGTCCACCGACGACCCGGAATCGTACACCGGTCGCACCCCGGTGTGAACCCCCTTACACACAGACTTTTCCACAGCTGTGAAGATCGTGTTCTGTGTCGTTTCAGAGACGGTGCTGCTGTTTGATGCGGTTTGTCAGTTCGGTGACCTGCGTGTAGAGATTGCGCCGCTCGGCCATCTGCGTGCGGATCTTCTTGTTGGCATGCATGACTGTCGTGTGGTCACGGCCGCCGAACTCCTGGCCGATCTTCGGCAGCGACAGATCAGTGAGCTCACGGCACAGGTACATCGCGATCTGCCGGGCAGTCGTCAGCGTCCGTGACCGGCTCGAGCCGCACAGATCCTCGAGCGTGAGCCCGAAGTACGCCGCGGTCTGGCCCATGATGTCGGTCGCGGTGATCTCCGGGGTGTCCTCATGGGTGATGTAGTCCTTAAGCACCGTCTCAGCCAGGGACATGTCGATCTCCTGGTCGTTGAGATTGGCGAAAGCCGTCAGCCGCACGAGCGCGCCCTCGAGTTCGCGGATGTTCGAGGACACCCGCGAGGCGATGTACTCCAGAACGTTGTCAGGCACCTGCAGGCCCTCGGCGATCGACTTGTTGCGCAGAATCGCAAACCGGGTCTCGAGGTCCGGCGGCTGCACATCGGTCAGCAGCCCCCACTCGAAGCGCGAGCGCAGCCGCTCCTCAAAGCCCTTGAGCATCTTCGGCGGCTGGTCGGAGGTGATGACGACCTGCTTGTGCTCGTTGTGCAGGGCGTTGAAGGTATGGAAGAACTCCTCGACGGTGGCGTCCTTGCCCTGCAGGAACTGGATGTCATCAATCATGAGGATGTCGACTTCGCGGTACCGGCGCTGGAACTTCGGGCGCAGCGAACCAGACGTCGAGGAGCCGATGGTGTTGATGAAGTCGTTGACGAACTCCTCGCTGGAGACGTATTTGACCCGGATATTCGGGTAGAGCTGCGCGGCGTAGTGCCCGATCGCATGCAGCAGGTGGGTTTTGCCCAGTCCCGAATCGCCGTAGATGAACAGCGGGTTGTAGGCCTTGGCCGGCGATTCGGCCACGGCGAAGGCAGCGGCGTGGGCGAAGCGGTTCGACGAGCCGATGACGAAGGTGTCGAAGGTGTACTTCTCATTCAGCTGGCTTACTCCCCCGGCCTGGTCTTCCGGGGCAGGTGTGAGCACCTGTTCGATGGCTGCGTCGTCGATCTCATCGCTGGTCGCAGCGGCAGTCTCCGTGCCCGAGGCGGTGGGCGCGTTGGCAGTCGGAGCGGTTGGGGTGGCCGGCCCCGTGGGTTCGGCAGGGGAAGTCTCAGCTGGGGTTTCGCCGGGGCTCTCGCGGGTGGCCAGCGGCGGATCGAGATCCGGTTCGATCGCAATGGCGAAGCTGACATCGTGACCGAGGACGGAGGAGAACTCGGCCGCCAGCGGCTCGCGGAGGTTCCGCTCGAGGGTGGAGCGGGTGAGGTCATCGCGGACTGAGAGGACCACGAGATTGTCCCCGACCATTGCCTTGGGCACTGCCAGCTGCAGGAAGCCCTTCTGCTGGGCTGTGATCGTCGGGTCGTTCAGCAGATTCGCCAGCACCGTGTGCCAGGTGGTCAGCAGGTGCTCGGTGTCCGTGTTCTCGGGCATGAACACTCCCTCCTCAGCTGTGGATAACAAGGGGACATCACTTCCACATAGTTTTCCACAGACGGTGGAAAAAAACGACAAAGGTGCCGGAATCATCCACATCGGTGGAGAAACGTGTGGAAAATACATCGTTGTGAGTTGTGGACGTGGTTGTTCATGGCACTATGTGGATTCAGGTTGACCGCGGTGTGACGCCGGAATGTCCCGTTCATCCCCCGGTGCAACCGAGTTTGACCCTGCCCAGCAGGCGCTCGTAGACTTGAGTGTCCTGTGTTGCGGGCCCACTTGAGTTGTGATTGAGCGAACTTCCCCGTTTGGCCACTCGGCGCAGGAGCGTCACCACCAGCTGCGCTCGCAAGAGCTGAGACCAGCTGCGTGCGAACCGCCCGCATTCCTGCGGCGGCTGAAAGCAACAACAGATAGACGGAGACACTTGTGAGCAAGCACACCTTCCAGCCCAACAACCGTAAGCGCTCGAAGAAGCACGGCTTCCGCCTGCGCATGCGCACCCGCGCCGGCCGCGCCGTTCTGGCTGCCCGCCGCCGCAAGGGACGCAAGGCCCTCTCGGCCTGAGCGCCACAGTCGACGACCCTGCCGCACCCTCACTCCTGCGCATGCGCAGGTACGGGTTCGGGGATCTGAGGACCCTGTGCTCCCTGCGGTGAACCGTATGCGACTGCCCGATGAGTTTCGGTCGGTCTTCCGTGCGGGCACCAAAGCCGGATCCCGTCAGCTGGTCGTCCACTGCCTGCGGACTTCCGACGACGCCCACGCTCCACGCGTGGGTTTCGTCGTTTCCAAGGCAGTGGGCAACGCTGTGGTCCGCAACCGAGTCAAACGCCGGCTGCGGGAGCTCATGCGCCCGCGGCTGCACCATCTCGGGAACGGCACGCTGCTCGTCATCCGTGCGCTGCCGGCCGCGGCCGACGCGGACTTCGCCGCACTCGAGCGTGCCCTGACCAAGGGCATGGACAGGCTCGGACTGACCAGCGAGGAGAAAAGGCGCAGCCGGCATGAAGCACTCAGCTGAGCACACCCGCTCCTCCCTGCCGCTGGCGCCGGCGGGAACCGGCGCCAGGACCCTGCATTGGCTGCGCATCGCCCCGCGGATGCCGTTCGTGTGGTTCATGCGGCTGTACCGGCTGGCGATCTCGCCGCTGTACGGCCAGGTCTGCCGCTACTACCCCAGCTGCTCGAAGTACGCACTCGATGCCTTCGAGGTCAAGGGAGCCGTGCGCGGCACAGTCATGACGATCTGGCGGCTGCTGCGCTGCAACCCCTTCTCCCCCGGCGGAATCGACTACGTCTCCGGCTCTGTTCTGGAGCAGCAGTCGGAGCTTCTGAATAAGGGAACAGCGGCCGGCCGGGAACGGCACCGCAGCCGATCAGGCGATTGATGGTCGGCGCCACAATAGTGGCACAATATACGAGATATAGAACCAGCAGACCGTGCATCGGCCGCGGTCGAGGAGAGAATGAATGAACTGGATTGACAGTGTTCTATGGCCACTGAAGTGGGTCATAGCCTGGATTCTGACAATCTTCCACCAGATCTTCGAGATGCTCGGCATGCCCTCGGACAGCGGGTGGACCTGGGTGCTGTCGATTGCATGCATGACGATGGTCGTGCGGGCGGTCCTCATTCCTCTCTTCGTCTACCAGATCAAGTCGCAGCGCAAGATGCAGCTGCTGCAGCCGGATGTGCAGCGCCTGCAGGCGAAGTACAAGGGCAAGAAGGATCAGTTCTCCCGCCAGGCCATGGCCGAAGAGCAGATGGCCCTGTTCAAGAAGCACGGCACCAATCCGTGGGCTTCGTGCCTGCCGCTGCTGGCACAGCTGCCGATCTTCTTCTCGCTGTACCGCGTCATCTTCAACATGCCGATGGTTGCCCGCGGTGAGACCGACCCCATCGGCGGTCTCACGCAGTCACTGGCCCAGGAGGCCGAGCGCGCCACCATCTTCGGTGTGCAGCTGTCCGAGACCTTCCTCACCGGTGACATCTCAGTCAAGATCCTCACTGCGATCCTCATCATCATCATGGGCGCGACCCAATTCATCACCCAGAAGCAGATGATGAGCAAGAACATGTCGGAAGCTGCCATGAACAACCCGTTCATGCAGCAGCAGAAGATGCTGCTCTACATCATGCCCGTGGTCTTCGCCGTCGGCGGTGTGTACTTCCCGCTCGGTGTGCTCATCTACTGGCTCGTGTCGAACTCCTGGACGATGGTTCAGCAGTTCATCGTCATCCGCAACATGCCTGCTCCCGGCTCGCGCGCCGAAAAGGAGCTCATGGAGCGCCGCGCCCGCAAGGGCAAGTCTCCGCTGCCGGGCTCAAAGCCGATCAGCGAGGAACCCCAGAACCCCCAGCCTGCCTCAGGCCAGCGCAAGCAGCCGGTCGGCAAGGCACGCCAGAAGAAGAAGAGGAAGAGGTAGAGCCGACGCATGTCCGAAGACTCGATGGTCAACACCGCCGACGAACTCAGCACGACGGACACAGACCAGTCCGTTGACACCGCCAACGGTGGCGACAACGCCGACGGGCAGGTCGAAGAGACCAAGCCGACCCGCGCGGAGCTGCTCGAAGAAGAGGGCGAGATCGCGGCCGACTACCTTGAAGAGCTGCTCGATATCGCCGATATCGACGGGGACATCGACATCGATGTCGCCGACAGCCGTGCAGAGGTCGCCATCGTCTGCGACGAGGGCGACAGCAACCTGTCGACTCTGGTCGGCAAGCAGGGTCGTACGCTCTCGGCGCTGCAGGAGCTCACCCGCTTAGCAGTGCAGACGGCGACGGGACAGCGTTCCTGGCTGATGCTCGATATCGACGGCTACCGCGACCAGCGGAAGGAAGACGTCCGCGAGATCGCTCGCAAGGGCATCGAGAAGGTCAAGCAGTCCGGTGACTCGTTCGAGTGCCAGCCGATGAACTCCTTCGAACGCAAGGTCGTGCACGACGAAGTCGCCAAGGCCGGACTGTACTCCGAATCCGCCGGCGAAGGCGATCGTCGTCGTGTGGTCATCCAGACAGCCTGAGTTGGCACGCTGATGGACAGCACCCACTCCCCCGCCGGCGAAGCGCCGGAACTCGAGAACATCGAGTCCGAACCCCAGGCAGCTGCCGAGATCTTCGGTGACCGCATTGAGCTCGCACGCCGCTTCGCCGGCCACCTGGCGACCACCGGAGTCGAGTGGGGTCTTCTCGGTCCTCGCGAGCTCCCTCGTCTGTGGAGCCGCCATATCCTCAACTGCGCCGTCATGGCCAAACTCCTCGACGACAGCGACGTGGTCGGCGATATCGGCTCCGGCGCCGGCCTGCCCGGCATTGCCCTGGCTATCGCGCGACCCAACACTCGTTTCGTGCTCGTGGAGGCGATGGAGCGGCGCGTGGAATGGCTGCAGATGGTCGTCGACGACTTGGACCTCGACAACGTCAGGATCGTCCGTTCCCGAGTCGAAGAGCTCGTTGACGAGGAGATCTTCACCGTCGCTACGGCACGTGCCGTGAAATCACTGCCGGTGCTCATCGAATGGTGCACCCCAGTCCTCGGCCCGGATGGCCGTCTGCTCGCGATCAAGGGCCAGTCCTACGAAGCCGAGATCAAGAAGGCCGCTAAGCACATCAAGCGCTATCGATTGTCCCAGCCGAAGGTTCACACCCTCGGGACAGAGTTGCTCGAGGTGCCTACTACGGTACTTGAACTGCGGCGCCGATGAACCGCTCGTTCTAATAGCGTTCGAATAGGTGGTGCTCTTCGGTCCGCGGGTGGAGCCGAAGGGCAGTCGTGTTTCACGTGAAACATCGAATTCCAGTTGCTCCGGTGGACGATCGGCGCTTCGCCTAGAGTCGTTCGTTTTGACGCCTGAAGTCGCGTGATTCTTGTCTGCTGATGTCCTTGTGCTTGGGTAGACTTAGAGACGGTTTGCGAGCCAGTCGGCTCTTGTTGATGAACGGAGTTCTGTATGCCCATCATGGATGAGTCGACTCCGTTGGGTGCTCAGATCGCGCGGGACCACCGTCGCGCAGAGCGCCTCGCGGCGACGACATTTCCACCCCCCGATTCGACACGGATCTTCACCGTCGCCAACCAGAAGGGCGGGGTGGGCAAGACAACCACGGCGGTGAATATCGCTGCAGCACTCGCTGCTCAGGGCCTGAAGGTTCTCGTCATCGACATTGATCCCCAGGGCAATGCGAGTACAGCTCTCGGCATTGAGCATTCGACAGAGGTCAACAGTATCTACGACGTCCTGATCGAGGATCTGCCCGTCTCGGAAGCCGTGGCGCAATGTTCCGACATCGAAACTCTCACGTGCGTGCCGGCGACCATCGATCTGGCCGGGGCCGAGATTGAACTCGTCTCTCTTGTTGCGCGCGAGCAGCGTCTCGCCCGAGCGCTTCGGGCGTATCTTAAGGAGCGCGAAGATGCGGGAGATCGGGTCGACTACGTCATCATTGACTGTCCCCCATCGTTGGGCTTGCTGACGGTCAACGCGTTTGTTGCGGCAAATGAGGTGCTCATTCCAATTCAGTGCGAATACTATGCTCTTGAGGGCTTGAGCCAGCTGTTGAAGAATATTCAGCTGATCCAGAAGCATCTGAATCCAGCTCTGGAGATCTCGACGATTCTGCTCACCATGTTTGATGGGCGCACCAATCTCAGCCGTCAGGTTGCTGATGATGTACGGGCGCACTTCCCGAACCAAGTACTTGAGGTGACTATCCCCCGATCTGTCCGAATCTCCGAGGCTCCGAGTTACGGACAAACTGTCATTACCTATGAACCTTCATCGTCCGGCGCTCTGTCCTATCGGGAAGCAGCCGAAGAAATTGCACATCGAGGAGTAACAGATCATGGCTGAGCGTAAACGAGGATTGGGTCGGGGTCTGGGAGCCCTCATCCCGGATGTTGTGACTGATGAGCGTCCGGTAGACGTTTTCTTCGGGCAGCAAGGCGAACAAGAAACCGATGTTTCACGTGAAACACCGCGTTCGAAGGATCCGGCTGAAGGCATGCGGAAGGCGCGGGCTGCGAAGCGGACCTCTGCGAAGCCGGCGAAGAAGGGCTCCTCCCCCGCGGTAAAGAACTCTGCGCCCACAGCTGCGAAGAAGACCCAGCGGGCCGATTCGAAAGGGGCACCGACGAAGAAGTCAACGGTCATTCCAAGTGAGTCCGGAACGGATTCGGTCACCCTCGGCACGTCGGATGTTTCACGTGAAACGGTCCTGCAGGAAGTCCCCGGCACAGCTTTCGGTCTGATCCCCCTGGAGCAGATCAGCCCTAACCCACGGCAGCCGCGCCAGGTATTTGATGAAGACGCCCTTGATGAGCTGGTGCATTCGATCCGTGAAGTCGGTGTGCTTCAGCCTGTCGTGGTGCGCCTTGTCGATGAAAAGAAGCCTTCCTACGAGCTCATCATGGGTGAACGGCGTTTCCGGGCGTCAGAGCTTGCTGGAACCACAACAATTCCGGCGATCATCAGAGCAGTCGAAGACACCGAGCTGCTTCGTGACGCACTTCTCGAGAACCTGCACCGTTCTGACCTCAACCCACTCGAAGAAGCCGCGGCCTATGAGCAGCTGCTGAGCGACTTCCAGTGTACTCAGGAGGAGCTGTCTGAACGGATCGGTCGGTCGCGTCCGCAGATCTCGAATACGCTGCGCCTGTTGCGGTTGCCGCCGCTGGTCCAGAGGAGGGTCGCCGCCGGAGTCATCTCGCAGGGACACGCACGTGCGATCCTCGGAGTCGAGGATCCGGCGAATATCGAAGTTCTGGCTCAGCGCATTGTGGCTGAAGGCCTCTCGGTACGGGCAACTGAAGAAGCTGTCGTGTTGCTGAACCGTGGCGAGAAGCCACGCGTTTCACGTGAAACGAAGCAGCTTTCGCCGGAACTGGCGCAGATCGCAGACCGTGTGGGGGATAAGCTCGATACTCGTGTGAACATCGTCATGGGCAAGCGCAAAGGCAAAATCAGCGTGGAGTTTGCGAATCAAGACGATTTGAAGCGAATCCTCACTGCTCTTGGCATCGAATACGAGGCCTAACACAATACAGCTAGATACACGAAGGGCCCCGGCACATGCCGGGGCCCTTCCGTTTCACGTGAAACATCTTTCGGCTGTCGGCCGCATAGAACGCTGACGAGAACGAGCCGTTTGTATTCCGCTCGACGATGGCAGCGAGGCTAGGGTCATCACGAGCTACATCCACCAGGGATGGGCTTGCACTAACTGCGCGGTCGGTGCATCAGTTCATCGAAGCAACAATGATGGCAGCTCTGATGGGTGTTTCACGTGAAACGAGATCAGTTCGTGATCGACTGGATGTTTAATGCCCCCGTCTCGGGATCGGAATCCCGAGCGAGGTAAAGGCGCTGGAGCGCCGCGGCGATGCCATCTGCAATCCGATCCCGGGTGAGGTCGTCAGCGAGCATTTCGCGATCGCGTTCATGGCTGACGTACCCGGCGACAACGTGGACCTTCGGGCTGCGTACTGCTGCCAGGCTCTGCCAGGTCCGGGCGTGAGTTCGGCAGTCGAGGAAGTCGGTGCGGGCGTTGACTTCCTTCTGAACAAGTTCAGCGAGCCGTTTCCCGACGGGGGAGTAGACCTCGTTGTCATCGGCGCGACCGAAGTAGAAGGTTGCAACTCCATTCGGTGAATCCGATAGTGAGGAGTCTTGTGTGATCGTCACGACTGCGGAGGCTTCGAGCTCGTCTGCAAGTGTCTGATGTGCCTCGGGGGAGCTGACGAGAACGGTCGCCGCTCCGAGGGCGCTCAGTCGCCCGTCGAGCCGGCGGGCGATGTCGATCGAGTACTCTTCTTCGAGTCGTCGCTGCTCGGAGGTATAGGGCGTGGCCTTGAAATCTCGTGCGGACGTTGCAGCTTCGATGACGATGACACGTCCTGCAAGCGAAGGACCCGAGGATGTGACGCGAGCGTGCTCTCTCAGCGCGTAGAGGTTCCCGGTACTGTGATTCCGGTTGATCGAGTCAAGTCCAGAGATGGTGTTCGGACCGACAACGCCGTCGGTGCGCAGACCCAGTCCGCTCTGGATCTCCCGGACGGCGGCATCAGTGCCCTCCGCAAAGACACTGTCGATGCGATCGGTGTAGACCCCGAGCTTCGACAAGCGCTTTTGAAGGGTACCGACGTCGTCTCCGACGAGTGGCCGGACAGGGTCGAAGCGCAGCACGCGATCGCCGAAGCGGTAGCGTGCGAGTTCGATCTGCTCGAATGTCTCCGGGCCTAAGATCCCGTCCGTCGTGATGCCGCGACTCTGCTGGAAAGCGAGAATCGCTAATTCGAACGTGCGATCGAATTCGGGCGACGCCACATCGCCGACCTTGATTCCCAGGCGATCCAGCTGTGCCTTAGTGGCCAGCAAGACTGTGCTGGAGTCGCCCCGTGTGAGCGTGGGGTAGGCAGATGGTGAGGTCATATCGTCTCGCTGGGCTAGGAGTCGGGATTGACTGAGTTGTCGCTGGTAGGCCTAACGGCCACTGGCGCCTGTTGATACTACAACAGGCGCCAGTGTGTTAGCTGATAGGAGAATCAGCCGAGGAATTCCTCGAGCTGCTGCATCAGCATGGGCTTCGGCTGGGCACCGATGATCGTCTTGGCGACCTGGCCGTCCTTGAAGACGTACAGTGCCGGGATCGAGGTGATGCCGTAGGTCGAGGCGGTCTGCATATTTTCGTCGGTGTTGACCTTGACGACCTTGAGCTTGTCGGCGTTTTCCTCACCGATCTCGTCGACGATGGGGGAGACCATGCGGCACGGTCCGCACCACGGCGCCCAGAAGTCGACGAGGACGGGCTTGTCTGCCTGGAGGACCTCGGCCTCAAAGTTTGCGTCAGTGACATCTGCAGTCATTGCTGCTCCTTACGTGATTGGCCGGCCGGCCGGCCGGGGTTGAACGACTTGGTTGGACAGGCTGGGTCGTCGAGTGACAACGTCAGCGGTTGGACAGGTAGTGTTCGGCGTCGATGGCAGCCGAACATCCGGATCCGGCTGCGGTGATCGCCTGGCGATAGACCGGGTCAATGAGGTCGCCGGCTGCGAAGACTCCTTCGACGTTCGTCAGCGAAGCGCGTCCGTCGACCTTGAGGTAGCCGTCGGGGCGCAGTTCGAGCTGATCGGCGAAGAGCTCGGTGCGCGGATCCGATCCGATGGCGATGAACAGGCCGGTGACATCAAGCGGCGACTCTTCACCGGTGACGATGTTGCGGACAGTCACTCCGGTCAGTGCGTCATCTCCATGGATCTCGGAGATCTCCGAATCGAGGATGAACTCGATCTTCGGATCGGCTTTCGCACGGTCCTGCATCGCCTGCGAAGCGCGCAGCTCCTGACGGCGGTGGATGACGGAGACCTTGGATGCGAACTTCGTCAGGAAGGTCGCCTCCTCCATAGCTGAATCTCCGCCGCCGACGACGGCGATGTGCTTGTCCTTAAAGAAGAAGCCGTCACAGGTGGCGCACCAGCTGACACCGTGGCCGGAGAGCTTGTCCTCGTTGGGCAGGCCCAGCTTTCGGTAGGCCGAGCCGGTGGCGAGGATGACCGCCTCGGCGGTGTAGCTCTCGCCGAGAGCCGTGGTGATCTTGTGAGCTCCCGGCTGCAGGACGAGTTCCTGTACGTCGTCGTAGATGACGGTCGCGCCGAAGCGCTCTGCCTGCTGGCGCATGTTCTCCATGAGCTCAGGGCCCTGGATCCCGGCAGGAAATCCGGGGAAGTTCTCAACATCTGTCGTATTCATCAGCTCGCCGCCGGCTGTGACGGAACCGGCGATGACGATCGGTTCCAGGCTGGCACGAGCTGCATACACGGCAGCGGTGTAGCCGGCTGGACCCGATCCGACGATGACGAGTCGCTGAGCTGTCATAAAGCCTCCTCTTGGGGATGTTTCCGTTAACCCGAACACTGGGGTTCGGCAGGTTTATTCCACCCTATGTCCCCGGAGGACACTGGGCAGTTCACGCGGATATCCGATACAGAGGAGCTGCAGACTCAGGACAGTCCGACGTGGCTGACGTACGCGCGGTATCCACCGTCGGCAGAGCCGAGCTCGGTGAACCAGATGATGACGACAGATCCCTCGGCGCCGTCATCGAGGTCGACGGTGGTCTTTCCGTCCTCCGTCGTTCCCTTGCCGACAACCGTGGCGTCCTCCGGGTCATCGGAGTCGCCGATCCGGACCTCGAAGTCGCTTCCCTCGTGATCGGAGGTCAGCTCAACCTCGGAGACGGTGGCTGACTCTTCGAGCTCGAGTGCCAGGCCGACACCCGATTTGAGGTTGCCGAACTTCGAGGAATTGTAGCGGTCGGTCCGCCACGCCGAATCATCGTCATCGAGGACATTCGATGCCGCATCGTCGTTCTCGGTCTCGTCGCCTTCAGGATCAAGGGCGGACACATCGGCGATCACCGGCTTCGGGCCCTGCGGCTCCTCTTCGGTCGGAGGCTGCTCCTCAGTCGGTTCGGTCTCGGCCGTCGGCTCCTCAGCGGTGGGCTCATCATCGCCCTGCGTGCCGACGATGATCCCGACGATGAGCGCGCCGACGACCAGCAGTGCCAGGACGCCGATAAGAATCGGGACCAGGGGCCGAGACGGCTTGTCGGCAGACGCATCATCCTCAGCCGGTGGGCGGGATCCCTTGCCACCGGAGCCACCAGCCGCAGCAGCGGGCGCGGCTGCGGCAGCGGAAGTGGCAGCACCACCCGTGGCATTCGGCTTCCGGCCGGGGCCACTCTTCGGCTTGCTCTCGCTGCCAGCAGCAGCGGGAGCAGGATTCGCGGGCTGCTGGTCGCTCTCGCGTTCGGTGGCATCGGACTGTGCGGTGTCGTCTGCGAGATCGGCGCCCAGGCCGGCGGCAGGCGCTGCAGCGGACTTCCGGCGCGACTGCTCCTGGGCGCGTGCCCGCTCCTCAGCTTCCTGCTGCAGGCGGCGCTCGCGCTCGTACTCGGCGCGCTGGCGTTCGAGCTCTTCCTCGCGGGTGGTGAACATGCCGCCGAGGAACCAGGAACCATCGTCCTCGTCCTCGTCGGCTTCAGGGTCCTCAACGGCTTCCTGGTCGATGCTGATGACCTGCGTATCGTCGGCGCTGAGCTCCTCGTCGCTGGTGAACATGCGCGAACGATCGGCGATGCGCTGGGTTTCGTTCGCGTCGGCCTCGGCATCGGCGTACTGCTCATAGGAGGCGAAAGTGTCCTCGGGCTGCCACTCATCGGTTTCAGCCGAGGCGAGCTGTTCGCAGGAGATCGGGAAGACGGCCGCCTGCCGCATCTGCATCCGGTCGTCATACGGGGTCTCGCTGTCAGCCAACCGGCCGGCTGCCAGGCCCGAGGCGCCGGGCCGGGTGAGGCCGATGCGAGTGAGCGCGGCCCGCAGCTGGGCGGGTGTCGCCCGCTTCTCCGGTGCTGGGGCACCTGCCGCTGCAGGCGGCGTGGCCGGCCGTGGTGGGGTGAGAGCAGCCGCTCCCGAGGCGGTGGCCGGGTCGGCCTTGGTCGTCGGGCGGGCCGAGGACGCGCCGGTGGCCGCCTCGGTGCCGGAGAACTTCTCGTCCTCGGTGCGGCGCAGCTCATCGCCGTCCGGGCGCGGGCTGCCCGTCGAGAGCTGGCGCAGCTGGTGGACGTCCCATTCGTCGAGGAAGCGCACCACCTCGCTGGCTGAGCGCGGGCCGGGCTCGATCTTCATGACGACGCCGGAGACGAACTCCTCCAGGTCACTCGGCACCCCGTCGACGAGCTCGGAGACGCGCACAAAGCGGTTGTTGCGCCGCTGGGCCACCGGCAGGCCGGCGCGCGGCTCATCGCTGGGCCAGTGACCGGTGAGCGCGGCGTAGAAGATGTTCATGAGCGCCAGCGCGTCCTCGCGCTTCTTCGCTGCTGTCGGCATCGCCTCAAGATCGAGGCCGTAGGCGGTGTGGGCGACAGCGGCGTCGATGGCGACTCCGGTGACGGTGGCGTCGAAGTTGTCCTTCAGCCCCACGCACTCGGGGCCGAGGCACAGGTGGTACAGGCCGCGGGAGCTGGCGTGGGCCAGTGCGGTGGCGAGCTCGCCGACGAAGGCGCGTGCCGCCTCGGGAGCCAGCGGGCCGTTGCGCAGGATGGCCGGCAGGGGAGTGGCGAAGGAGCGTTCGAAGACGACGAAGTCGAGTCCGTCAGCGCGTCCGACGTCAAGGACGGTGGGGATCCGCGGATCGGTCAGCAGCGCTGAGCGGCGGGCGGCATCGAGCAGGTCGCCGGAGGTCTCCGAGGGCGCGACGTAGAGGGTGACGGCCATGTCGAGGATGGCGTCGAGGGCGATGCAGACGGTGCCGCTGTCGGGGTGGTCGGCGAACCAGGGGCGGACGATGTCGGAGACCACATAGCGCTCGGCGACAACCGTTCCGCGTTCGATGCCGATCACCAGACCCCCTTGTGAATGCGCTGCACAGGTGAGCTGTGCAGGGCGAATAGTCCTTCGCTTCTCAGTCTAGCGCTTCAATTTCCGCCGGACAGTCTCGGCAAGGCTGCGCAGCTCGCTCACACGGAGGATCCAGCAGACGACCAGATAGACCGCAAGCATGACCGGCCCGACCCACGCGATCGTGATGAACGCGGTCGTCCGGGTGTCCCAGGCATCGGTGCCGATCGCGCGGACGATGAACACGCCGACGATGCCGGCCAGCGCACCGGCGATGACGAACTTCAGGTGGGCCAGCAGGATCCGCTTGGTCCCGAGGTGGTGCAGGCGGCGGCGCAGCAGCCAGGCGCTGATGAGGCAGGCGAGACCGTAGCCCAGGCTCATCGACAGGCCGATGCCGGCGACGATGTAGTGCTTGGGCAGCAGCAGGCCAGACGCGATGACCCCGGCGGAGGTGAGGGCGACCTGCGGGACCTGCACCCAGAACGGGGTGCGGGCGTCCTCATAGGCGTAGAACACCCGCTGTAACAGGTAGTTGGCCGAGAACGGGACGAGTCCGAGGATCATGGCGGCGATGACGACGCTGAGCGAGACGGCCTGCTCGACCGAGCCGCGGGCGAGGACCATCGCTGTCTGGGCGCCGAGTGTCATGAAGGCGACGGTGGCGAAGACGTTGACGAAGCCGACGAGCCGGACGCCGAGGCCGAAGGAGGCGCGCACCGCCTCGGTGTCGCGGTCGGCAGCCGAGGTGCTCATCGAGGTGAACAGTGCGGTCGCCAGCGACACCGCGATGAGCGAATGGGGGAGCATGAAGATGAGGTAGCTGTACGTGTAGGCGGCGTTCGATGGGCTCGGGCCGCTGTCGGCGGTCGCTGAGGCCAGAGAGGCGACCTGCGAGATGACGATGAAGCCGAGCTGGCCGATGAGCACCGCACCGAAGGTCCAGGAGGCGACCTTGCCGGCGGTGCCGAGGCCGACACCGCGGAACCCGAAGGTCGGGGTGAAGCGGAAGCCGATGCGACGCAGCGGCCAGATCAGCACGAGCGCCTGGCAGACGACGCCCAGGGTGGCGGATCCGGCGAGCACGGCGATCTTGGTGACGTCCCAGGTGTCGATCGCGTGCTCACCGTACTCACCGGTGCCGAAGAGGGCGATGAAGATGCCGAGCCCGGCGACGGAGACGAGGTTGTTGATGACCGGCGCCCACATGTACGGCCCGAACGACGAGTGGGCGTTGAGGACTTGCCCGAGCATCGTGTACAGGCCGTAGAAGAAGATCTGCGGCAGGCACCAGAACGCGAACGCCACCGCCAGGGCGGTCTGCTCGCTGCTCCAGGTCGACGAGGAGTACACGCGCACGAGCAGGGGAGCGGCGGCCGTGGCGAGCACGGTGACGCCGAACAGGATGAGGATCGCCAGAGTCAGCAGCCGGTTGGTGAAGTCCCTCCCGCCGTCGGGCCGCCGGGTGGCGCGCACGATCTGGGGGACGAGGACCGCATTGAGGATGCCGCCGGCGAGCAGCATGTACAGGTTGTTCGGCACCTTGTTCGCCACGTCGAAGGCGTCAGCGACCCCGCCGTAGGTGACGCCGATCGCCAAGGCGAGCATGCCGGCTTTGACGAATCCGAGCACCCGCGACACGAGAGTGCCGGCGGTCATGATCGCTGAGGACTTCGCCAGCGAGCTCAGCTTCGCACCCCCGCCCGGCGCCTCGGCGGTGGCTTCGGCTTCCGGGTGCCCGGCCGTCTCCGGAGTCACAGCGCCGGCTGCGGTGCTGCCGGCACCGCCGGCCGCGTGCGCGTCAGCGGCGCGGTCCGGTGCGGTCTCGGAGGGGTCGGTGGAGGACAATGCGGCTCCTTGCCGGTCTCAGGGGCGTTGGCGCGTTGGTCGCGCGCGGGGATCGAATCAGCCCGGGTCGTTCTCGTGCGCTCGCGCGACGGCGGCGTCCAGCTGGCTCTTGGGAATCTTACGCCGTCCGCGGGAGACAGACGAATACAGGCCGATGAGCAGCACGATGACGAGACCGGCCCCGATCACCGCAGCCCCGATGTTCTCCCAGTCGGTGCGCACGCGCACCGTCAGCGAGGTCGTCTCCGGCAGCACGAAATGCCCGGCAGCCGCCGCCGGGCCCGGACCGGTTTCCGTCGTGGCTGTGGAATCGCTGTCGCCGGGCGGGGTGGCGGCGACGAGTTCGATGCGGGTCTGCACATCGGCATTGGCCAATCCTTCGACCGGGACCTCGACGCGGGCCTGCTCACCGGGGCTGACGACGACCGGTTCGGACACCTGCGTGCGCAGCTGCGGGGTCGCCGGCACCACCCGGACCATGACATGGGCGGACTCGGCGGTCGTATTGTCGATGCGCACCGGGATCGTCGTCTTCTCACCGGTCACCAGCAGCACAGCCGAGCCCTCCTCGGGCTTCACCCCGCCGGTGAGTGAGCTGACCTCATCGGCGGCCGCGTCGACACAGGAGGAGAAGCCGCCGTCATTGGCCGTCTCACCCCAGGCCGTCGACGTGCACGTCAGGGTGGCCCGGCTCAGGCGGGTGGCCACCGCCTCGGGATCGGCGAAGGCGGTCGACGCCTCAGCGCCGGTGGAGTGCACCTCGCCGAGGCGGTTCAGACCGGCGGCCCGATCCCCGGCCTCGCGGGTGGGTTCGGTCAGCGGGGCGCGCTGGACCGGTTCGGATTCGCTCAGGTCCGCCAGGCTCTGCAGGTCGATCCACGGTGCTGCCGCGGTCTGCCTGATCGCCTCGGCCCAGTGCGGGTCGGCGGCCCGGCGGGGGAGGGTGATGAGCAGGCTGCGCGGGTCGAACGGCCGCTCGGTGGTGATCGCCGAGCTTTCGGCGATGAGCTCGCTGAGCCCGAGCACGCGTGTGTCGTCATGGCCGGCGAGTTCGGCGGCCTCCGACAGGCCGGTGTCGACGGCCAGGGAGTTGAGGCCGTGCTGATCCTCACCGACCGGCAGGGTGGAGGGGGCTGAGGAGGTGTAGCTGCGCACGCTCGGCTGCTGGATGTCGGAGACGAGCATCGTCTTCGCCCCAGCCTGTGCGGCGCGTTCGGCGAAGTCGGGGGTGAGGCTGCCGGAAGCCGGCCAGGTGATGTCGGTGCGGGCTTCGGGCAGTGTGGCCCGCAGGTCATCGGCGGCGGCTTCGGCCGCGCGTGCGAGTTCCGGCTCTTCGGCGGCGGCCAGCGCGGTGAGGTCGGCATCAGCGTAGGGCAGGGCGATGACGGTGCGCTGTTCGGCGGCGGCGATGAAGGAGGTGTACCACTCATTCAGCTGCGGGTAGCGATCGGCCTGCGGGCTCGGCGCTGGCGCGGTCTGCTCACCGCTGGTGTCTTCACCGGGGGCAGTGGTCTCCTCGCCGTCGTCACCCTCTGGGGCCTCGGTGGCATCAGCGGGCGTCTCGTCCGCCGGTGCTGCGCCCGGTTCGTCCGGATCCGCGCCCTTTTCAGTACTCTCCTCAGTGCCCTCCTCGGTGCCGTCGTCAGCGGGATCGCCGGCTCCATCGTCTGGGCCGGCCTCTGGGCGGTCGACGCCGAGCACGTCCTCGATGCTGCCGATGAGCCGCGGGTCGATGGCGAGGGCCACCTCGTCAGCGGCAGTGACGGCGGCCAATGCCGAGGTGAGCTGCCCCTCGGGACCGGCGGCCTGCTCGAGCGTGTCGGCTGCGACCTGCCCGCTGGGGTCGAAGCCCGGCAGCGTGACCGGCACGAGGAACGTCACCTTGCTCGGCAGCAGCTGCGGATCGGGATACCAGGTGGTGAAGGCGGTGCGGGTCAGTGACAGCGACGGCTGCGCGCTGGCTGCTGCTGCTTCGCTGCTGAGCTTGACGGCCAGCCCGTAGGCCCCCCACGAGGTCAGCGGCTGGCTGCGCGGCAGCCCGAGCGTCTCGGCATCGGCGGTGAGGGTGAACGCCGCCTCGCTCTTGGGCGCGACTGACTCCGGCAGCGTCTCGATGTCCATCCTCGGGGCGTTGTCGGCGTCCTCGGCGCCACCGGCGGTGTCCTGCTGGGCAGCCGCGGAGGCGGTGTCGCCGAGCTGCCGGTAGCGCGCCGGCTGGTCCTTCCACTCGTTGATCGCATCGCGGGAGTCGAGCACCCGACGGCTGATGCGGAAGTCCACGCGCGGCTCGGGGATCTCCACGGCACTGGAGTTGATGATCCGGCCCTTGATCGTCAGCGTGCCCTCGGCTGTGACAACCGGGCTGATCTCGTCGAAGGCCAGCTCCACTCCGGCTGCGGCGGTGTCGCTGGCTCCGGGCGACCCCGCAGTCTCCTCGTCCGTACCGTCTCCGGGTGCTGCCGGGACGGGGGAGGGGAAGCTCGGCTGGGTGCCGGCGGCCGTCGCCGAGGCGGTGGGCACTCCGGTGCCCAGCAGCACCGCGATGAGGGTGCAGACAGCAGCCAGCGCCGCACAGCGGCGCGGGTGGGGCAGGTGGCGGGCGGAGATCACGTCGACTGGATGACGGAGTGGTAGTACGGCAGCACGGAGCGGGCAGCGGCGACGATGCGCCGCTCATTGGCGAAGGACAGGTGCTCCGGCAGCGCATCAAGCGGGATCCAGGCGGCGTCGACGGCCTCCTGGTCCGGGTCGTTCACGACGGTGAGGTAGCCGCCGGTGGCGCGCAGCAGGAAATGGTGGACGAGCTTGTGGATGCGGTAGCCGCCGACGGAGAACCAGTAGTCGACGCTGCCGAGGGTGGTGACGACATCGCCGTGCACGCCGGTCTCCTCAGCGACCTCGCGACGGGCCGCCTGGGCGGGTGTCTCGCCGAGCTCCAGGTGACCCTTCGGCAGACACCATTCGAGCCTGCCGGCCCGGTTGATGCGTGCGATGATCGCCACCTCGAAGGTGGGCGAATCGAAGTCGACCATGACGCCGCCCGCGGAGACCTCCTCCACGGTGTTCGAACGCGCCGGCATGACCCCCGGCTTCGGCAATGGTCGAGGCATACCTTCTACTGTATATCCGCAACCTGACGATAACCTTATGCTGAACTGACCCCCTCGAATGGAGATCACGTGTCCCTGGCCGACGCCCATGCACGCCTGCTCGCCGCCCTTGACGCGCACGAGCACATCCTCGGCCCCCTGGCTGAGATGTTCTCCGCCGCCGGCCGGGAGCTCGCCCTCGTCGGCGGTTCGGTGCGCGACGGGCTGCTCGGCCGGCCGATGCCCGATCTCGACTTCACCACCGATGCCGACCCGGATGCGATCCTGGCGATCGTGAATCCGTGGGCTGATGCGGTGTGGGAGATCGGCCGGGCGTTCGGCACCATCGGCCTGCTCAAGGACGAGCTGCAGATCGAGATCACCACCTACCGCGCCGAGGCCTATGACCCGGATTCTCGCAAGCCGACGGTGGCCTTCGGCGACGACCTCGATGACGACCTCGTCCGCCGGGACTTCACGATCGGGGCGATGGCCGTCCGGCTGCCCGAGCGCGTCTTCGTCGACCCCTTCGGCGGGCTCGCCGACCTGACGAACGGGCTTGTGCGCACGCCGGGCAAGGCCGTCGACAGCTTCTCCGATGACCCGCTGCGCATGATGCGCGCCGCCCGCTTCGTCTCCCAGCTCGGCTTCGGCGTCGACGCTGAGGTGCGTGAGGCGATGACCCAGATGGCTGAGCGCATCGACATCATCTCCGCTGAGCGCGTCCGCGACGAACTCGTCAAGCTCATCTGCGGGATCCGGCCGCGGGCCGGCATCGAACTGCTCGTCGAGACCGGGATCGCCGCGCGGATCCTGCCCGAGGTCACCGACATGCAGCTCGAACGCGACGAGCATCACCGGCACAAGGACGTCTACCAGCACAGCCTTACCGTCCTCGACCAGGCCGTCGACCTCGAGGCTGTCTACGCCGCCCGCCAGGCCGCGGCGGCCGCCGAGAAGACCGCCGCCGAGAAGACCGGCACTGAGAAGACTGCCGAGCAGGCAGAGTCCACGCCGCCGGGCGCCGCGCCCGGGGCGGAGGGCGCCGGGGCACAGGACGCGCCTGCCGGGCCGGTCACTGCGGTCGCCGAGGACACCCAGCGCATCGCCGTGCCTGATTTCATCGTCCGGTTCGCTGCCCTCATGCACGACATCGGCAAGCCCTCGACCCGCCGATTCACCCCTGACGGTGCGGTGACCTTCTACCACCACGATGTCGTCGGAGCGAAGATGACGCGTAAGCGGATGAAGGCGCTGCGCTTCGACAAGGCCACGACGAAGGCCGTCAGCCGGCTCGTCGAACTGCACCTGCGCTTCTACGGTTACGGCGATGCCGGCTGGACCGACTCGGCAGTGCGCCGCTACGTCACCGATGCCGGTGAGCTGCTCACCCGCCTGCACATCCTCACCCGCTCCGATGTCACCACCCGCAACCGGCGCAAGGCCGAACGCCTCGCCCACGCCTACGACGACCTCGAGCACCGGATCGAGAAGCTGGCCGAACGCGAGAAGCTCGACGCCGTGCGCCCGGACCTCGACGGCCGGCAGATCATGGACATCCTCGGCATCAGCCCCGGCCCAGCCGTCGGGCAGGCATATGAGTTCCTGCTCGCCCAGCGGATGGAGCACGGCCCGCTCGGTGCGCAGCGCGCCGAAGAGGTGCTGCGCCAGTGGTGGGCCGAACAGGACACCGACGCCTGAGAGCCGAGCTCGGCAGACGGTGTCCACCGGGCTGCGCGAGCTGATCGAGCTGCGCCAGACGACTGCAATGTGACCCGGTTCACCTGACTGCCACAGGCGCCTGTTACCTTGAGACCAATGAATGGGACACGCCGTGAGGAGGCACCATGACGACCGTGACCGAACAGTATCGGGCGGCACGCGACCGGCTGCTGGAGCTGCGCCTGGACTACGCACAGGCAAAGGACGAATTCCAGTGGCCGCACTTCGAGCACTTCAACTTCGGCCTCGACTGGTTCGACGCCATCGCTGAGAACAACGACAAGCCGGCCCTGTGGATCTGCGAACAGGACGGCACGGAGAACATCTACAGCTTCTCCCAGCTCTCCCGCCGCTCGAACCAGGTGGCCAACATGCTCCGCGCTGCCGGTGTCACCCGCGGCAGCCACGTCATGGTGATGCTCGGCAACCAGGTCGAGCTGTGGGAGTCGATGCTCGCCGGGATCAAGCTCGGCGCCGTGCTGCTGCCGACGACCACCCAGCTGGGCCCCATCGACCTGACCGACCGCGCCGAACGCGGAGAAGCCTCCTTCGTCATCGCCGGTGCCGCCGATGCCGCGAAGTTCGACGAGGTCGACGTCGACCTCACCCGGATCGTCGTCGGCGCCGAGCCGGCCCGCGAGAACGACCTCGCCTACACCTCGGCTGCGGATTTCCCCGAGACCTTCGAACCCGACGGCCCGACCCCGGCCGATGACCTGCTGCTGCTGTACTTCACCTCGGGCACGACCTCGAAAGCGAAGATGGTCGCCCACACCCACACCTCGTACCCGGTCGGCCACCTGTCGACGATGTACTGGATGGGCCTCGAGCCCGGCGACATCCACCTCAACGTCGCCTCACCCGGCTGGGCCAAGCACGCCTGGTCGAACATCTTCACCCCGTGGATCGCCGAAGCCTGCGTGTTCCTGTACAACTACACTCGCTTCGATGCGACAGCGATGATGGAGACGATGGGCCGGGTGGGCGTCACGAGCTTCTGCGCCCCGCCGACGGTGTGGCGGATGCTCATCCAGGCCGACCTGTCCCAGCTGACGAACCCGCCGGTCAAGGCGCTCGGCGCCGGTGAGCCGCTCAACCCCGAGGTCATCGACCGGGTCAAGAAGCACTGGAACGTCGACATCCGCGACGGCTTCGGCCAGACCGAGACGACCCTGCAGATCGGCAACCCGCCCGGGGAGCCGATCGTCTACGGCTCGATGGGCAAGCCGTTGCCCGGCTACGACGTCATCCTGCGTGACCCGGCGACCGGGGAGATCGGTGATGAGGGGGAGATCTGCCTGCAGCTCGATCCCCGTCCAGCCGGCCTGACCCAGGGCTACTGGGGAGACGAGGCCAAGACCGCCGAGGCGTTCGCCGACGGCGTCTACCACACCGGCGACGTCGCCAGCCGCGATGCCGAGGGCTACATCACCTATGTGGGCCGCGCCGATGACGTGTTCAAGGCCAGCGACTACCGGCTCTCGCCCTTCGAACTCGAAAGCGTGCTCATCGAACACGAAGCCGTCGCCGAAGCCGCCGTCGTGCCGTCCCCGGACCCGGTGCGCCTGGCGGTGCCGAAGGCCTATGTCGTGCTCACCGCCGGCTGGCGACCCGATGCCGACACCGCCAAGGACATCCTGCGCTTCTGCCGCGAGAACCTCGCCCCCTACAAGCGGATCCGGCGCATCGAATTCACCGAGCTGCCGAAGACGATCTCGGGCAAGATCCGCCGTGTCGAGCTGCGTGCCCGCGAACGCGAACTCCACCCGTTCGAGGGCGGGACGACGGTCGAGCATCAGGAGTGGGCCGACACTGACTTCCCCGACCTCAAGGGCTGAGGAACCGGCTGCCAGCTGAGCATCCCTGCCCTGCCGACGTGTGATTGCTCACGTCCCGGCGCACCGATCAGATGACCCATGGTCTGGTCGGTGCGTCGGGTTGTGCGCTAAAATTGCAGGTCACATGCAGTGCGATTCGGACAAGCACGCGCATGCGGCCTGCCTGCGCTGTGACCGGCGTCAGGTGATCTTCATCGACTTCCAATCTTTGAATGTTTGGCTGAATCGACACACCGCACACTCACTCTTGGGGGATCTGTGGCCAAAACCGCACCGAAGGCGAGCCGAAGCGCGCGCCGGAACGTGAACAAAGGCCTGCTCAACTATCCGCGCCAGGGCGTGACCGGCTGGACTCGCTGGCTGCCCTCGCTGCGGCTCATCGGCGTCGGCATCCTCACCGCCTGCGTCGTCGTCATCGGCCTCTTCAGCATCGGTTATGCCGTCACCGACGTCCCCGAACCGAACAAGGAAGCCGCCGGACAGACCTCGACGGTGTACTACGACGACGGCGAGACCGTGCTCGGGTCCTTCAAGACCGAGGACCGCAAGAACGTCACGATCGACAAGATCTCGACACCGATGCAGCAGGCGGCCATCGCCGCTGAGGACAACAGCTTCTACGAGAACCGCGGCATCTCCATCAAGGGCCTGTCGCGTGCGGTCATCGGTGTGGCCACTGACAATTACGCCGGCGGCGGTTCGACGATCACCCAGCAGTACGTCAAGAACTTCTACCTCACCAATGAGCGCACCCTCGACCGCAAGGTCAAGGAGATGTTCATCGCGCTCAAGATCGACCAGGAGCTGTCGAAGGACGAGATCCTCGCCAACTACCTCAACACCATCTACCTCGGCCGCCAGTCGTACGGCATCGAGGTCGCTTCGAAGAACTACTTCGACAAGCCGGCCAGCGAACTCGACGTGGCCGAAAGCGCACTGCTGGCTGCGATGATCCAGCGTCCGGGTCTGGCGGACCCGGCTGAGGACCCCGGCAAGTACGAGGACCGCTTCAAGTATGTGCTGGGGAACATGGCCGAACTCGGCTACATCACCGAGGATGAGGCCGCCAGCACTGAGATGCCCGAGGTCCGGGCCGCGCAGACCGACAACCAGTTCGCCGGCCCCAATGGCTATCTGCTCGATGAGGTGCGCAAAGAACTCAAGCGCAACGGCATCGAGGACGAGGTCATCGACCGCGGCGGGCTCGAGATCACCACCACCTTCTCGAAGAAGAAGATGGACGCGGCGATCGAGGCCGTCGAGGACCTGCCGAAGCTCAAGGAGGGCATGCACGTCGGACTCGTGTCGATGGACCCGGAGACCGGCGGCATCGTGGCGATGTACGGCGGCAAGGACTTCCTCGAGCGCCAGCACAGTGCTGCGACCGAGGACATCACCCAGGCCGGTTCGACGTTCAAGCCGTTCACGCTGGTGGCCGGCCTGGAGAACGGCTACCGTCTGACCGACTACCTGACCGGCACCTCGGGCACCCCGATGAACTACGAGGGAACCCGCTGGAGCCCGAAGAACTACGGCGGCGCCAGCTACGGCCCGGTCAGCCTGCTCAAGGCGACCCAGAGCTCGGTCAACACCGCCTACGCGCAGCTGAATATCGAGGTCGGCCCGGAGAAGACGGTCGACGTGGCTGAGCGTGCCGGCCTGCCGAAGGACACCGAGGGCCTGGAGAAGAACGCCGCCAACGTGCTCGGCACCGCCAGCCCGACGGTCAAAGACATGGCCACGGCCTACAACACGTTCGCCTCCAACGGCATCACGCACACGCCGCACACCGTCAAGGCCGCGGTCACCCCGGAGGGTGAGAAGCTCTACGAGCCCGATACTGAGGGCAAACGGAACTTCGACAAGAACGTCATGGCCGAGACCACCTACGCGCTCTCGCGCGTGGTGACCGGTGGTTCGGGCTCGTACGCCTCGACGCTGGGCCGTCCGGCAGCCGGCAAGACCGGTACTTCGCAGGACAACTACTCGGCCTGGTTCGCCGGTTACACCCCGAACCTCACGACCACGGTGTCGATCTTCCGCGATGACGGAGAGGGCAATCCGGTCGAGATCGGTCCCTACGGCGGCCGCGGTTCGATCACCGGTGGTTCGTTCCCGACCCAGACGTGGACGAAGTACATGAAGGACGCGCTCAAGGACGAACCGGTCAAACAGTTCCCCAAGCGTGGCAAGCTGCCGCAGGTGGAGAAGCCGAAGCCGAAGTCCGGCGTGCCGAACCAGCGCCCGAAGCCCAAGCCGTCCCCGAAGCCGAAGACTACGCAGGACAAGCCGAAGGACGACAAGCCCAAGGACGACGACAAGCCGAAGGACGATAAGCCTACGGAGGAGCCGAAGCCGGAGCCGACCAAGGAACCGGAACCGAAGCCCGAGCCGACGAAGAAACCGGACCCGAAGCCGACGAAGAAGCCGGATCCCAACCCGGACCCACCCGGTGACAATGAGGGTGCCGGCAGCGGCAACAACGGGGGCTTCAAAGGGTCAGGCTTCATCATGCCCGGCTTCATCCGCCAGGGAACCGTCAGCATCCTGTGAGGCGCGATAGCCTAGGCGCATGCCAGGTGTGACTCCCCTCAGAGCTGCTGAGCCGCTGCTCGGCGGCAGGCCCGGCGCCCATGCGGCGTCGGGCCCTTCGCCGTTCCGGACGGCGGCCGCACTCATGTGCATGCTGGCCGCCTTCGGCACCGCCGGCATCGGCATCCTGCTGCACGGGGCGTGCATGCCCGGCTACGAACTGCCCGGCGCCTCGGCGCGGATGTGCGCCTCACCGGTGGCCAATGCGCTGACCGGCACCGAATTCCCCGCCGGGCCCGGCCGGGCGTCCGGCGCCCCTGCCGCGCTCGACCCGGTGACCGGATGGTTCGTCGAACTCGGCTTCATGCTCAGTGCCGGCCTGGGTGCGGGGGACATGATGGCCCTCCTGCTCGTCATCAACACCATCGCTGTGGCCGCGATGGCGCTCGGTGCTGCCGTGCTCATGCGCCGACTCGCCTGGCTGCCGGTCGCCTGCATCTCCCCGGCGGTCATCTTCTCGATGGGCCAGTCGCTCGACCCCGTCGGCATCGCCTGCCTCGTGTGGGCACTCGTGCTGCTCAACCCGACCGTGGCCGGCCCCCACTCGAACGCCGGGGCCGGTGTGCTCTTCGCCATCGCCGCACTCATCAACCCGCTCGGCATCCTCGCGCTGCTCACCGTCATGGTGCTGCTGTGGCGCGCCGGGCAGCGCTCCGACCTGCTGTCCATCGGCGGGGCGGCTCTCATCGCCGTCGGCCTCGTGCTCGCCATCGACGGGCTCATCTTCCACCGCCTGTCCGTGTGGTGGCAGCAGCCGATCGACCGCGGCTCGCTCGTCTCCCTGCTCGCCTACGGAGAAGGCGCTGATCCGCAGCTGCTGGCAGGTGTCAGCCTCGCCGCCTGCGCGATCGGCGTCATCGCCGCACTCGCCTTCATCACCCGCCGGCCCCGGCCGAACCTGTACGCCGCACTCACGATGGTGCTCGGACTCGCAGTCGTCACACTGCCCTCAGCGCCGATCACCCACGCGCTGTGGCTGCTGCCGGCTGCCGCACTCGCCATCCGCCGGCTCTGGATCTTCATCGCCTGGGCACTGGCCGAGGCGGCCCTCGTCATCGCCGTCAACCTCTCCGACATCACCGCCTTCGACGCCAGCACGGGACTCTCCCCAGCCTGGCTGCTCATCTTCACCTGCCTGAGGCTGGCAGCCGTCGTCGCCGTCATCACCGCCGCCGCCCTCGAACTCGACCGCAGCCCCCAGCCGGCCCCCGAGCCTGAGGCGAGTCCCGCCTCGGGCACGGAGGCAGGCGCCGCGGGCAGGGATGCCACCGCCTCGGGTACGGAAGCAGGCGCCTCAGCTGGCGAGGCGGGCGTCAAGGCACTAGACTGAACCAGTCTGTGTCCGCTGCGGACCGATTCCGCACCCGGCCAGACGCAACGCATATACCCTCCTGCCATGGACCGACCATGGCCGCTGAGACCAGAGGAGGTGGGTGACACGTGCGTCATTACGAGCTGATGCTCATTCTGGATCCGGAACTCGAAGACCGTTCCGTTGACACCACTGTCGAAAAGCTGCTGAAGGTGGTTCCCGCTGACGGCGGAACCGTCGACAATGTCGATGTGTGGGGCCGTCGCCGCTTCGCCTACGAGATCAACAAGAAGGCCGAAGGCACCTACGTTGTGGTGAACTTCCACGCCAAGCCCGACACGACCAAGGAACTCGACCGCCAGCTCGGCCTCAACGAGACCGTTCTGCGCTCGAAGATCCTGCGTCCCGACGCGAAGTAATCCAGCAGATCCGAGCTCGGAACCGCTGACCCCCACGCTGTAAGGAGCATCATGGCAGGCGACACGATCATCACTGTGGTGGGAAACCTCACCGCCGACCCCGAACTGCGCTACACGCCCAACGGGGCTGCGGTCGCGAACTTCACAGTGGCGTCGACCCCGCGCATGTTCGACCGCAAGACCAACGAATGGAAAGACGGCGAGACCCTGTTCCTGCGCTGCAACGCGTGGCGGGATCTTGCTGAGAACGTCACCGAGACCCTGCAGCGCGGCACCCGCACGATTGTGCAGGGCCGGCTGAAGTCGCGCAGCTTCGAGACGAAGGAAGGCGAACGCCGGACCGTCTTCGAGCTCGACGTCGACGAGATCGGCCCGAGCCTGCGCTACGCCACGGCCAACGTGACGAAGAAGGAGTTCTCCGGCGGCGGCTTCTCAGGAGGCGGCCAGGGAGGATTCTCCGGTGGCGGACAGCAAGGCGGCGGTCAGCAGCAGGGCGGCGGCTGGGGACAGAACCCCGGCGGCTTCGGCGGGCAGCAGGGCGGCCAGGGTCAGTCGAACGACCCGTGGGCCAGCTCGAACCCGCAGGCCAACCCCGGCGGAGGCTGGGGCAGCCCGACCTCGGACGAACCACCATTCTGATCACACCCCGGCAGGCGCGTGCCTGCCGCTGATCAACAGATTTTCTGACAGGAGCACATCATGGCAAAGCCGGATCCCCGGAAGCCCATCAAGAAGAAGGCGAACCCGCTGAAGTTCGGCGAGGCAGCCCAGATCGACTACAAGGACACCGCAACCCTGCGCAAGTTCATCTCCGACCGCGGCAAGATCCGCGCTCGTCGCGTGACTGGTGTCAACGTGCAGGAACAGCGCATCATCGCCAAGGCCGTCAAGAACGCCCGCGAGATGGCGCTGCTGCCCTACTCGGGCTCGACCCGATAAGACGAGGGGAGTAGAACAATGGCTACCAAGAAGGTCATTCTCAACCAGGAAGTCGACGGCCTCGGAGCCGCCGGCGACGTCGTCGAGGTCAAGGCCGGCTACGCCCGGAACCTGCTGATCCCGCGCGGCTGGGCCACCACCTGGTCCGCAGGTGCTGAGAAGCAGATCGAGTCGCTGCGCAAGTCGCGCCAGGCCCGCCAGCTGGCCGACCGCGACGAAGCACTCGCACTCAAGGAGAAGCTCGAGGGCAGCTCGGCGAAGATCGAGATGAAGGCCGGACAGAACAACCGCCTGTTCGGCGCTGTCACCGCCGCACTCGTCGCCGACGCACTCTCCGAGGCACACGGCACCACCTTCGATCGCCGGCAGATCGCCCTGCCCGGCCACGTCAAGGAGCCCGGCAGCTACACCGCCACCGTGCGCGTGCACGACGAGATCACCGCGAACGCGAAGTTCGACGTCATCGGCAAGCGCTGAGCCGCTGGTTGACCCGTCACTGAGCTGACGCAGCTCACACAGGCCCCGGAACCCACGCGGTTCCGGGGCCTGAGTGCGTGTGGGGGGTGGGCTTGGCCGCCAGCGGGCCGGGCGGCCACACCCCTGAATTGACCCTCACGCGACGTCAGGGCCGAACGTGGTGGATGTGGACGATACTGAGGGAATGGTCGAGCACACCCCGGAGCTGACAGTCGGCGCGGCCGCCAGGCTGCTCGACGTCAGCGTCCGCACGCTGCACCACTGGGACGCCATCGGGCTGGCCAGCCCGAGCGAACGCACGTGGGCCGGCTACCGCATCTACACGGCAGCCGATATGCAGCGGCTGCGCCGCGTGCTCATCTTCCGCGAACTCGGCCTGCCGCTGGCAGAGATCGGCCGGATCCTCGACGATCCGAGCATCGACCTGGCAGTCGAGCTGGCTGAGCAGCGCGCATCCCTCCTGACACGTATCGACCAGCTGCGGAGAGTCGTCTCTGCAGTCGAACGGATAATGGAGACCACCACCATGGGAAAGAAGCTCACAGCAGCCGAGCAGGCTGAGATCCTCGGCCCGAACTGGAACCCCGACTGGGAGGCCGAAGCGCAGCAGCGCTGGGGCCAGACCGACGAATGGGCCCAGTCCGAGGCGATCAAGCAGACCATGACCACCGCCGACTGGCAGCGGGTAAAGGACGACACTGAGGCCTTCGAGGCCGAACTCGCCGTTGCGTTCACGCGCGGAGTCGAGCCCGGCAGCCAGGAGGCGAACATGCTGGCCGAGCGGCACCGCGCCTCGATCGGCCAGTGGTTCGACATGACCATCGAGAAGCAGGTGTGCATCTCGCGCCTGTACGTCAGCGACCCGCGCTTCGCCGCGCACTACGACGAGCGGGCAGACGGCTTAGCCGCCTGGCTCGTCGAGGTGATCGCTGCCGGCGCCTTCGCCCGAGGTGTGGACCCGGAGACTGCCGAATGGCAGTGAGTTCCGGCCTCAGCCGGTGGCCGTGACCGTATAGACGGCCCGGCATCGACATCGGTGGTTCTCTCCGCCGATACCCCATCGGATAGGTGTTGGTGAAGCCGGTGGTGACTTCCCTGCCGTCGGCGACGATGAAGTGCGCACCGCCCGAGCCCATGCGTGGCGAGCAGCCAGAACTCCTCAGCTCGAGGGTCATCCAGCATCTGCTGATCGGCGGCAAGCCAGCAGAACTGCCGGCTTGCCGCCGAACTCACCCGGGCTGCACCCGCCCGCCCGGGGGAGAGGTGAGGCCGGTGCGTTCGGAGTCGGCGATCTTCTCACTGAGCGCGCGGGCGGATTCCGAGGCCGCCTGCTGATCTGCACCGGCAGCTGCTGAGGATCCGCCGCTGTGCGAAGGTGCTGAGCAGGCGGTGCCGAGCACCGCGATCGAGGCGGCAAGGGCGAGAGCGGGCAGTCGTGTCTTCCGGGTGGGGAGCCCGGGCCGAGGTGTCAGAATAGGGACATGACTCACTCGCCCACCACCTCGGCGGCGGCCGGATCCACCGGACCGACCGCACCGGCGCGCATCGACGACACCTTCGGCGACCTCGAGCGGGCGCGTGCGCTGAGGAAGATGCGCCAGCTGGCGACCGCGCTGCTCGTGCTGGCGGCGTGCATCTTCGTCCTCACCCATGTCTTCACCGATCTGACCGGCGTGTGGGGGTTCGTCGCTCGCGGCTCCGAGGCGGCGATGATCGGCGCGATCGCCGACTGGTTCGCCGTCACCGCGCTGTTCCGCCACCCGCTCGGGCTGCCGATCCCGCACACGGCGATCATTCCGCGCAAGAAGGACGTGCTGGGCGAGAGCATGTCGAACTTCGTCGCCGCGAACTTCCTCACCTCCGTCACCGTCGCCGCGAAGATCCGCAACGCCCAGGTGACCGCGCGCATCGGCGGCTGGCTCAAGGAGCCGGGCAACCAGGAGATCGTCGTCACCCGCGCCGGGCAGGGCCTGGAGTATGTGCTCAGGCGCGTCGACGATGATGCGATCGAGGCGCTGACCCGCGAGGTGCTGGTGCCCAAGCTCGTCGACACGCACAAGTCGCCGGTGCTCGGCCGGCTCGTCCAGGAGATCGTGCAGGACGGCGCCCACCACCGGCTCGTCGACCTCGTCGTCGGGGAGGCGTACACGTGGCTGACGGCCAACCCGCAGGTCATCGACGAGGTCGTCGCCCAGAAGGCTCCGGACTGGGTGCCGTCCTTCGTCAACGAGGGAGTCGCCCGCCGGCTGCGCCGCGAGGTCCTCGAATGGATCGCCGATGTGCGCGACAACCGCTACCACAAGGCCCGCCAGGCCCTCGACCGGTGGCTGCTCGAACTCGCCGCCAACCTGCGCGAGGACACCTCGATCGCCGAGCGGGCCGAGAACGTCATCGACGACCTGCTGCGCGAAGAGGGCGTCGTCCAAGCTGTGCTCGATGTGTGGGCTTCGCTTAAGCGGTTGCTGCGCGGAGCGGTGCTCGACACCTCCGGCGAGGTGCACCTGCGGCTGCGGGCGCTGCTCGACCAGACCGCGACCCGGATGGTCGAAGACGCCGAGTTCTCCCGCGCGATCGACAACCGGCTCGCCATCACCGTCGGCGACCTCGCCGAGTCCTTCGGTCCCGAGATCGCCAGCGTCATCTCCGATACGATCGCCGGCTGGGACGCCAAGGAAGCCTCCGAGCGCATCGAGCTCTACGTCGGCAAGGACCTGCAGTACATCCGCATCAACGGCACCGTCATCGGTGCGCTCGTCGGCCTGTTCCTGCACGGCGTCATCCTGCTGCTGCCCTAACCAGTGCGCGGCGGCAGGCTCCCCGCACGCGTCGCCGGCCCGCCGGGCAGCGCGAGGACGATGAGCGCGGTCGTCAGCAGCACGAGTGAGGCCGGCAGCCAGATGATCGGCACAGCGAAGTTGATGCCGAGCGGATCGGCGATGTTCATGCTGATCGCCACGCCCGCGGCGATCGCCGCGGCCACCGCGACCCCGGCGACTCCCAGCCGCAGCCAGCGCTCGCCGGCCACCGCCTCGCGAGCGGCGCGCAGACTCAGCATGAGGATGAGACCCGCAGCTGCCGCCACCGCTGCGATCGCAGCGAGGTCGGCTGCGATGAGCCCGGCCCGGCTGGGCAGCGTCCCGCCGAGGAACATGAGCGCCACCGAGGCGGCCACGAGCACCGGCGGCAGGATCCGCACCCCGAGCGGTGCGCCCGCCCGGGGTGCGGATGCCGGTTCGCGTGCGGTCACGAGATCGCAGTCTTTCCGGCCACGGCGACGTAGTAGTGTCCGGCGATCACACGGCAGCCGCGGCGCTTGACGCCGGCATCGTAGTAGCCGTAATCGCAGTTCTGCACGAGGTGGTCGAGGAAGGTGCTGTCGCAGACCTTGCGGCGCTCCTTGCGCTCCGGGCGCGGCAGGTCGAGGTCGACCTCGATGCACATGTCGTGCCGGGCGCACGGTCCGCGGAAATCGGCCTTGCCCCACTCATCGGGCGACCAGGTGCAGTAGTCGTGCAGCGACTTCTGCTCATGATCCGGGTCGTATGTAGTCGCTGGGAACGGTGACCTGCTCCGGGCGCTCGATCGCCTCGGCATACGGGGCCAGGCTCGGCGCGCTGCCGGCAGCCTCTGCCGTGTTCGGTGCCGGGGCGGTGCCGTTGCCGAGCACGAGGCCTGCCAGCATCTCCTTCGAGGCGGTGTCGTCGACATCGAGCCCGGTGGGGCTGAAGAGCGGCACGAGCAGCTCGCCCTCACCGGCCGGTGCTGCGGTCGTGATGATCTCGACCTGGCCGTCGGCGATGGTTACCTCGGGTGCGGTGAACCCCGCATCGGTGGTGATCATCGCCGTGAACGCGAACTCACCCAGCCCGTTATCGCAGGTGACCTGCCCACCGTCGCCGAGGCGGCACTCAGCTGGCAGGTCGAAGTCCAGGCGAGTGCTCGTCGCGCCGGGTGGCAGGGTCACCGGATCGGCGATGAGCATGCCGGCGGCATCGTCCTGGGCGGACATCGCGGTGACCGGGACAGACAGCGGTGGTGCGGCTGCGGCCGGTGAGGTGAACAGCGAACCGGTCAGCAGCAGCGCACCGAGAATGGCAAGCAGCTGGAGAAACGCGCGGGGCAAGCAGCGGAGATGGGGATTCGGGTGCGTCGACGGCATGTCGGCCACGAGTCCTTCGGGGTGGGGATCTGATCCTGGCGGATCTGGACGGCCGGACAGCGGCGTACGGGCGGCCGATGCATGGGAGTGATCTGCTGCACACCCGACCATATAACTGCAGCCGCGTCCTCTCAGGGCGTGCCGGCTGTCGCGTTTCTAGCGTGATTGGGGAGCGTGGGACCGTGTCGAATTGGGCTAGGGGTAGAGACAGCTTTGGAAACGTATTCAAAGATTGTTGGGTTGAATGAGTGAGCACGCAGGTGCGGGTAAGGCGAATGTGAGCTATATCAATATATAGCTGTCTGTTATTGTGAAAAGGTAACGAATTTGTAACTATAGCAATGCGAGCATGGTGCGAGCGCGCATGATGGTTTTATGACTGAAAGCTGAATCGTATTCAGGAAGCGCCCTGATATTGTATTTCAACATGCGGAAAAGAAGCTTGTTCTTTTCCAATAGGCGGAATATAATGATATTAATATGTAACGCCTCTACTCCTCCTGCCGAAGGATCCCCATGAAGAAGTTCGCAGTGCTCGGTGCTGCTATTATTGCCCTTTTCAGTCTTGCCCACCCCGCACCCGCGTCGGCGTTCAATCCTGATGATGCGACGAAGAGCCATATAGAAGCTGCCGAGGTGTTTCTGGCAGAAGCGGGGGCGAGCAAGCACGACACTCGCCAGCTGATCAACAAGATTGAACGCAACGAGCCAATTGGAAGTGCCGCCGGATTGCCGATAGTCGCCAAGTGGACTCAGCGCGATGGTGACTTTTTGGTAACTACGGAAACCTACGCTGATGGATCGATTGAAGTTTCCAGCCTAGAGCAGCCTGCGGCTCCTGATGGACTGACTGACGCAGAGTTCGAAGCTGGACGTCCCGCACAGACTGCTGGAGAGACAACGGCTGCGCAGCACAATGAAAGAGGCGGGCTTACCGTGCCTAGCGGAAGAAATGAAATTCACGGTTCCATCAAAGGGTGCAAGGTAAAGGCTGGAAGCGGGTATCGCTCATATCGAGCATGCACTGTGTTGCGACAATCGGCAACAGCTAACATTAGTTTCACTGCAGCTTACACGTTAGTTCAAAAGGGAAATGACTATATTAGTGGTGTGAGTACGCCGATTCATAGGTGTTATGTAGCTTCATGCACCGATGTTAAAACCAAGATCCTTCGAAAGAAGGAGTCGCGGTCCGGCAAGGCCGTGGCGAGAGGATCTATGAATGTGACTGCTCCAGGTGGCTGGGCCTCCAAGAGCTATTGGGTGGAGCTCCGAGTTGGCGGTAACAAAGCGACTGTTGTCAACGGGGGCTAGGATTATGTGGCTCGGATCAAAACTGGTTGAAACTGGACACCTGAATGAGAATCCCGAATTCTCTCGTGGCTACGACATTGCCTTTGTCGTCGTTCCGATTGCCATTGCCGTGATCACGGTTGCGGCAATTGTATTCATCCTCCGCTCGAAACTGACGAACCTGGAGAAGGTCATCTTGGCAGCTGTCTCGGTTGTCGTTCCGTTGGTGGGAGCCGTCACCGCTCTTGCTGTGACAGTCGTCCTTTCACGCCGTTCCCCGGATGGCTCTGACCGGCACGCACCGAGTCGGAGCTAGCGACGTGCGCGGCTGACCGCCGCCGAGGCGGGGGTTGCCAGTTGCAGAAATGGTGGGGGTTTCCTGACCGCGAAGCCAGGAGAACCGCATTCTTCCCAGCCGTCGAGAGACGAAAAATGGAAGCATGAACACTCCGATCCTCACCGCACACGCACTGACCAAGACCTACCAATCGACCCAGGCGCTGGCCGGCATCGACCTCGATGTCACCGAGGGCGAGGCGCTGGCCGTCATGGGTGCCTCGGGTTCGGGGAAGACGACACTCCTGCACGCCCTGGCCGGCATCATCCCCATCACCAGCGGCGCTGTGACTTTGGCCGGCAGCGGCCGGCAGGCCCGGGAGATCAGCAGCCTCGGTGCCGGCAAGCGCACCGACCTGCGCCGCGGCTCGTTCGGGTTCGTCTTCCAGCAGGGCCTGCTCATGCCGGAGCTGACTGCTAAGGAGAACGTCGCGATCGCCGCGATGCTCAACGGGACACCGCGCCGCGAGGCCGAACGCTCGGCGGCAGCCTGGCTGGAGAGCCTCGGACTCGCAGGCCACCTGGACAAGCGCATCGGCCAGCTCTCCGGCGGCCAGCAGCAGCGCGTGGCGATCGCCCGCTCCCAGATGAACGACCCGCTCGTCACCTTCGCCGATGAACCGACCGGCGCCCTGGACTCCACCACCTCGGCCGAGGTGCTCGACGTGCTCCTGCGCTCGACCGTCAAGCGCGGACGCACCCTCATCATGGTCACCCACGATGCCCAGGTCGCAGCGACCTGCTCGCGGGTCGTCACCCTCTCCGACGGCCGGATCACCCACGACACCGCCCACCCGGCACACGGCCACCCGGACCATGCCCAGCCAGCCACCGCCTCGGGCGCGGTGTCCACCGGCTTCGCACACATCCAGCACTGAACGGGAGGACGACATGCGCACCGCACTCACTGTCATGCCCCTGCTGCTCTCGCGCCAGACCTTCGCCGGGGTCCCGGCGATGCTGACGATGCTGGCGTTCATGGCCAGCGCCAGCCTGTTCCTGCTCGTCACCGGCGGGCTGTGGGCGTTCCTGCACTGGAACCCGCCTGGGGTCGGTGAGCTCGCCGAGGTCTACCGGATCCTCGCCGGCATGGCGACCGTCATGCTCATCATCCCGGCCGCCTCCCTCGGCATGGCCTCGGCGAAGCTCTCCGCTCGCCGGCACGATGAACGGCTCTCGACGCTCTCGCTCATGGGCGCTGGCACGGCGACGATCACGGTTCTGGCGATCGCCGAACCGCTCATCCTCGCTGCCGTCGGGCTCATCGCCGGCATCGGCGGGTACTATCTGCTGCTCGTGCCCGTCAGCCAGATCCCGTTCCAAGGCGCCGGCCTGGGCTTTGAGAACATGATGCTGCCGCTGTGGCTGACCGCCTGCGTGCTCGCCGTGCTGCTGCTCATCTGTCTCATCTCCACGCTCACCGGCCTGCGGCGGGTCTCGATCTCCCCACTCGGCGTGCGCGCTCGGGCGCTCGACCGTCGGTTCCCGGTTGGGCGGATCATCGCCGCCGTCGTCATCGCCGTGATGCTCTTCGCCGGCGTGACCGTGGTGCGAATGGTGAGCCTGAGCCAGGGGGTCGTGATGATCATCCTGCTGAGCGTTGTCGCCGGCGGATTCGTCATCATCAACGTCCTCGGCGTCCTCACCGTCCGCCTCATCGCCCACCTGCGGGCCAAGCGAGCACGGACGGCCGAGAAGCTCATCGCTGCCCGGATGCTCTCCGATGAGCCCAAGCAGTACTGGCGCCGCTCGGCCGGCATCGCGATGACCGCCTTCACCGCCACCTTCGCCGGCACCGGTGTCGCGCTCATGCAGACCGCTGACACCTCACACATGTCGCCGTCGGAGGCCCTGCTCGGCGGGGATGTGCTCACCGGGGTGCTGCTGACCCTGAGCATCTCGTTCGTCCTCATCACCGTCTCCGCGGTGCTCAACCAGGCCGTCGACATCTACGACCGCCGCGACACCTACGAGACCCTCGGCGCTGCCGGCATGCAGCCGGCGACGATGCACCGCATCAACGTCGCCGCCGTCATGACCCCGATCGTGTGGGTCTCAGCGATCGCCGGGACCATCGGGCTGCTGCTCGTGGCACCCCTGGCCGGGATGGCTGCGGTGATGTCGCCGGTCACCATGGGCATGATGCTCGCCTCCGTCGTCATCGGCGCGCTCATCGTCCGCGCGGGCCTCTCACTGACCCGGCCGCTGACGGCGAGGATGGCACTGGCAGCCTGATCTCCGCCTCGCAGAAAGGGACCCGATGCCCCGCCGGGCGATGACAGGCGCTAAAGTCAGGTGTCAGAGTCAACGACCATCAGGCTGTGGAACTTCGGCGGAGGAGACCCTCATGGCAGCAGCGGACAGCAAGAAGAAGCGCAAGAAGAAAAAGAAGAAGAGCGGCGGCACCCCGTTCCGCGAATCGCCGTTCTTCAAGCTCGTCTGGATCGTCCCGATCGCACTCGTTGTGCTGGCGATCGCCGGCGTGCTCTCGCGCATGTTCCTCGGCTCGGCCAGCGGCCAGGAGTTCCTCGCCAAGTATCCCGGCCACTCAGAGCTGCCTGCCGGCACCCCGGAGGGCTTCCCGTGGTGGGCGCAGTGGCAGCACTTCTTCAACATCTTCCTCATGGTCCTCATCATCCGCTCCGGGTGGCTCGTGCGCGTGCAGCAGAAACCGGATGCGTACTGGACCCGGACCGTGAAGAAGCAGAAGAAGGGCGCAGCCGAACCGACGAAGATGAGCATCTACCTGTGGCTGCACCTGAGCCTCGATGTGCTGTGGCTGCTCAACGGCTTCATCTTCGTCATTCTGCTGTTCGCCAGCGGCCACTGGGCGCGCGTCGTGCCGGTCAGCTGGGACATCTTCCCGAACATGATCTCAGCCGGCCTGCAGTACCTGTCGTTCGACTGGCCACAGGAGATGGCCTGGGTCAACTACAACGCCCTGCAGGTGATGGCCTACTTCGTCACGATCTTCATCGCCGCCCCGCTGGCAGCGATCTCCGGTGTGCGGATGTCGCCGATCTGGCAGAACACCTGGCCGATCTCCAAGGCCTACCCGGCTCCGGTCGCGCGTGCCATTCACCTGCCGGTGATGTTCTACTTCGTCGGCTTCATCTTCATCCACGTGCTGCTCGTCTTCACCACCGGCATGCGGCACAACCTCAACATGATGTTCTCGTGGACCGGTGACAACGCCACGAGCTGGTGGGGCTTCATCATGTTCGCCATCGCGATGATCGTCGTGGCCGCCGGTTGGATCGCCGCCCGCCCGATGTTCATGCAGGCGATCGCCGGCATCACCGGCAAGGTCACCACCCGCTGACACCGGGGATCCACAGCCCCGTTCCCGAGGTGCCGGTCGCGTCCACATGCGGCCGGCACCTCGCGTGCGGGGCCATTCACACCCGCCTGCAGACGGGTGTGTCGGCACGTGGCTGAGCGGCTACAGTGGGACAGCAGACAGCGGACGGAAAGGCGGCGATGACAGACGATCAGTGGCAGCGGGCAGAGGCCGGAATGCGGACCCCGCCCCAGGATCTCGATGCCGAGGAGTCGATCCTCGGCGGCATGATGCTGTCGAAAGACGCGATCGCTGACGTCGTCGAGACGCTGCGCGGCGAGGACTTCTACAAGCCGGCCAACGAGACGATCTACGACGTCATCCTCGACCTCTACGCCCGCGGCGAGCCTGCCGATGCGGTCACCGTCGCCAACGCCCTGCAGAAGGCCGGGTCGCTGGCCCGAGTGGGCGGAGCAACCTACCTGCACACGCTCATCGCCTCGGTGCCGACTGCGGCGAACGCCGGCTACTATGCCCAGATCGTGCGCGAACGCGCGATGCTGCGCAAGCTGGTCGAAGCCGGCACCCGGATCGTGCAGATGGGTTACGACGCCGAGGGCGACACCGACGATCTGGTCAACCGCGCACAGACTGAGATCTACCAGGTCACCGAGCGGCGCACCGCTGAGGACTATGTGCGCCTCGGCGAGATCATGGAGAGCACTGCCAACGAGATCGAGCGGATGGGCGAGCACGGCGATGACACCGTGGGCGTGCCGACCGGCTTCACCGAGTTCGATGACCTCACCAACGGTCTGCATCCGGGCCAGATGATCGTCATCGCTGCCCGCCCTGGCGTCGGCAAGTCGACGCTGGCCCTCGATATGGCCCGCTCGGCGGCGATCGCCGCGCGTCAGTGCACCGTGATCTTCTCCCTGGAGATGGGCAAGCAGGAGCTGTCGATGCGCCTGCTCAGCGCCGAATCCGGGGTGCCGCTGCAGAACCTGCGCCGGGGTGAGGTCTCCGAACAGGACTGGACGACGCTGGCGGCGAAGATGTCGCGGATGCACGATGCGCCGCTGTACATCGACGACTCGCCGAACATGGCGCTGACCGAGATCCGCGCGAAGTGCCGCCGGCTCAAACAGCAGCACGATCTGCAGCTCATCGTCATCGACTACCTGCAGCTGATGTCATCCGGCAAACGTGTGGAGTCGCGTCAGCAGGAGGTCTCGGAGTTCTCCCGGTCGCTCAAGCTGCTGGCCAAGGAGCTCGAGGTTCCGGTCATCGCGCTCTCGCAGCTCAACCGGTCCTCTGAGCAGCGCACCGACAAGCGGCCGATGATCTCGGATCTGCGCGAGTCCGGTTCGATCGAGCAGGATGCCGATATGGTGCTGCTGATCCACCGTGAGGACATGTACGATCCGGAGTCCCCGCACGCCGGTGAGGCCGACATCATCGTCGCCAAGCACCGCAACGGCCCGACCGGCGAGATCAAGGTCGCCTTCCAGGGTGCGCGCTCGCGCTTTGCGAACATGCCGCACTGACGGGGCGTTCCGGTCGGCGGGCGAACAGAAGTCGTGAAACGCGTCGTGGATCGCGAAGCCGTCACCGATCTGGCTGCCGTGACGTCAGAACACGAGGCGGCGATATTCGGCTCGTGCCTTCATCGCATGGATGATCTCAATCTCTCCGTCGTCCCATATGAGCACCACAATTTCGAGGAGTCTTCCCTTAGTGTCGAGACCGATGCGCAGTTCCCGTCGCGGGTGCTCGTCATCCAGTGGGCCACCGGCGAGAACTGCCGTCGCGGCGCACAAGGCGTCTTCATCGCTGATCCCGTGCTTTCGAGCCGATGGCGAGACGATCACTTTGCTGACCACTCTCGCACTGCAGTGCGGATTGCGGTCGAGCGGTCCATGCCCTCGCGATCCGCGCGCTCCATCAGCTCTGCCAGCTCGGAGTCGGAAAAGCGTGTCGGAATGACCTGGGAGGCCTTCTCAGCACGGGGTGGCCGTCCCCAGCGCCGTTTCAGCTGATCGACGTCGTAACCGGCTTCTGCTTCGTCTGCCCAGGCCTGTACTTGCTCGTCCGAGACTTCATGTCCATTGATAATGCGCTTCGACATACTTCTTATTGTATTACGTAATACGCTTTGAGGGAAGAGGAATTTCTCTATCTTGAGCGTCGGCAATAGACCCGGGGTAGCGGCTGTGGGTCTTGCCTAGAAGTCGGCGGGTCTCGGGGTGAGTCCCCGGTACGACTGACCATGCGGTCCAGTGAATGCGACGGGTTCGCCGTCGACTGCGAGGACGAACCGTCCCTTGGCCTGCTGGGCGACGCTTTCATCGAATTCCGGGAACGCGCCTGCGCCTTCATTGCTGATCCACACCACTGAGGGCTGCGCGGCCATCGAATCAGCAAACTTTCGGCGGGCTTCTGCATTCACGTAGGCGAGCACCGCCGAGTGGAACACAACGACGGTCGCTTCTGCCGGAGCCTCGGCGATGAGGGAATCGAGGTCGGTGAGCAGATTCCCGGTGACAATTCGCGGCGGGTCTGCGGCGACGATCTGAGCGGCTGCCCGCAGTCGTTGCCTTCGAGCCTCGTGCTCGGGCCAGACGAGCGACTCCAGCCATCGCAGATCCGACTCGCCGGTGACGTCGAGGGGGTTGAGATCGAGGCCAGCTGACCAGACCACCGCAGGAACGGACTCGGGAACCCGAGCACCGGAGATCGTGCACGGTCCTGGCTGCCTCTGCAACGACGGGACCGGACGCTGACGGCATGCTGCCAGACTGCGCCAGGACCACCTCGGCGGCGGGGTACTCAGCCCCTATCCGAGCTCAACCATCAGCACACCGGCTGCCACGAGCACAATGCCCAATCCCATCACCCAGGTGAGCTGCTCGCGGAAGAGCAGGTGGGTCAGCACCGCGGTGAGGGCGACGCCGCCGGCGGCCCAGATGCCGTAGGCGACGGACAGATCCATGCCGCTGGCGAGCGTGAGCGACAGGCATGAGAACGCGATGATATAACCGAGACCGACGGCGGCGTACCAGATGCGGCCGCCGGTGACGGCCATGCGCAGGCACAGGGTGCCGGCGACCTCGGAGACGATCGCAGCGGTGAGGAACACCCAGGCGATCATGCCGGCCCCTCAGCGGTTTCGAGCCCATCGACTGAACGGTTCGCGGCGTGGGCGCCGAGTTCGATGCACAGCACCCCGGCGATGATGACGATGATGCCCGCACTCATGAGCCAAGAAAACGGCTCGGCGTAGATGATGACCGAAAACACCGCGGTGAGTGCGACCCCGAAGGCCGCCCACACGCTGTAGGCGACACCGAGGCTGATCCCGGCGCGCAGCACCCCGGCCAGGCACGTGAAGGCGATGAGGAAGCCGGCCACCACGACGGCGTAGAGCGCCGGGTGGGTCAGAGCGCCCTTGAGCGACAGCGAGCCCGACACCTCGGCGATGATCGCGACGATGAGCAGCATCCAGCCGCGCAGCCGCCGTGGTGCTTCAGCCGTCCCGGCCACCGGAATCCTCCCGTCATGTGCAGCGTCATCTCAGGTGCACAGCCCGGGCATCACGCGACCCCAGGCGGCAGCACCTGGGTCAGTGTAGCGGTTCGGCGACGGCAGCGACGGCGCCTGTCAGACGCCGGCCGACGGGCTGCCGGGTGAGTCCGTCTGGCGCTCGCCGTAGACGAGGACGAACTCGTCGATCGCCTCGCGCGTCAGATGCGCGATGTCGGAATGGAGCTTCTCCTCCAGCAGCAGCCGTTCGGCGAGGAGTTCGGCGTGGGATTCGCGGGCTTCGTCAGCGGCTTCGATGAGGGCTTCGCGTTCATCGCCGTCGAGGTTCGGATCACCGGCCGTGATGCGCAGGCACTGTTCGCAGCGGGCGACTTCGCGCCGGGACTGCTCAGCAGATTCGGTGAGGTCGTTGAGGATGGATTGGTTGTCGAGACAGTCTTCCCATTGGATCTGCGGCGTCATGGCTTTCACCTTTCTCGCTCCCCTGACCCAAGCATAAACAACACCGCTGACATTCGAGCTGAGAATCGCTCATTCCCGCCTGTGAGTATCGGCCCGGCACGCCAGCCGGAATTCCGCGATATCGGACAGCGAACCATGCCCGGGCGCTCATAGCTCAGGTGACGTGCGTTACAGTGAGCGGGAAAGCTCCACTGAACCTCCGCGGAGAACCGACCATGACGGCACGCACCGAACCGAGCTCCCCGACCCGGCCGCGGGGCATCTGGCGCATCTTCGTCTTCTCGGCCATCGGCATCTTCATGTTCTTCGTGCCGATCACCATCGCCGGCACCAACACGATCCCACTCGACCACATCGTCACCGGCATCAAGACCTACGCCGCACCGGTCGTGCCCTTCATCGTGCTGGCTCTCATCCTGCTGGGCACCGTACGCCCGTTCCTGACCGGCAGCTGGCGGGACTCGCCGACCCGCACCGTGTTCTCCTTCCTCAACATCGCAGGTCTTATCGTCGCGATCCTCATCCTCACCTCCCCGCCGGCCTGGCTGGCGGCTGAGGACATCGGGCCGTTCCTGTGGGAGAAGCTCGTCATCTCCGTCGGTCTCATCGTCCCGGTCGGTGCGATCTTCCTGGCGATGCTCGTCGGCTACGGGCTCATGGAGTTCATCGGCGTGCTCGTCCAGCCGATCATGCGCCCGGTCTGGCGCACTCCCGGCCGCTCGGCGATCGACGCGGTCGCCTCCTTCGTCGGGTCCTATTCCCTCGGCCTGCTCATCACCAACCGCGTCTACCACCAGGGCAAGTACACCGGCCGTGAGGCCGCGATCATCGCCACCGGCTTCTCGACGGTGTCAGCGACTTTCATGATCATCGTCGCCAGTGCGCTCGATCTCATGGACCACTGGCTGCTGTACTTCTTCACCACCCTGTTCGTCACCTTCCTCGTCACCGCGATCACCGTGCGCATCCCGCCGCTGTCGACGATCCCGCACGACTACTGGCATGAAGCGACCCCGCAGCCGGAGGAGAAGCCTGCCGGATCCCGCCTGCGCGCGGCCTGGGGTGAAGCCCTTGAGGCGCTCGACCGTGCGCCGAGCTTCGGGCGCAACATCTGGCTGAACTTCCGCGACGGCATCTACATGGCCGCCTCGATCCTGCCCTCGATCCTGTCGGTCGGGCTCATCGGCCTGCTGCTGGCAAAGCACACGCCGCTCTTCGAATGGTTCGGCTACCTGTTCTACCCGTTCACCTGGATCACCCGGATGAGCGAACCGCTGCTGACCGGCCAGGCGCTCTCGCTCGGCCTCGTCGAGATGTTCCTGCCCTCCACCCAGGTCGCCGATGTCGACTCGCTCGTCACCCGCTTCGTCGTCGGCATCATCTCGGTCTCAGGCATCATCTTCTTCTCCGCCATGGTGCCGTCGATCCTCGCCACCGACATCCCGATCAAGCTGTGGCACCTCGTGGTCATCTGGTTCGAACGCGTCGCCCTATCGATCCTCATCGCCGCCCCGCTGGCCCACCTGCTGCTCTGACCAGGCGTGCGACACTGATGCCATGACCGAGTCGCTCACCCGCCTGACCACTCGCGATGGTGCAGAGTTCACCGTCCGTCGCGCCAGCGCAGGAGACCTTCCAGCGATCGTCGCGCTGCTCGCCGACGACCCGCTCGGGCAGTCACGCGAGTCCGCTACTGTCGATGACGCTTACCGGCAGGCCTTCGACGCTGTCGATGCCGACCCCGGTCAGCTCCTCCTCGTGATCGAAACTCCTGGCCCCGCGCCCGAGGTGGTGGGCACCTGCCAGCTGACCTTCATTCCCGGCATCTCCCGGCACGGCATGCTGCGTGCCCAGATCGAAGCCGTGCGCATCCGCGCCGACCACAGGGGACAGGGCCTGGGCACGGCGCTGTTCACGTGGGCGATCGCCCACGCCCGCTCCCGCGGCTGTGGTCTCGTTCAGCTCACCACCGATCGCTCCCGCACCGGCGCCCACCGCTTCTACGACCGCCTCGGCTTCACCGCCAGCCACACCGGTTACAAGCTGCTGCTCACCTGAACCCGGCCATCTCGTCTCCAGACACGACCGCGCCCGAGGCGGGTCCCACCTCGGGCGCGGGTCTCATGCACACAGCGTGCGCGGATATGTGCAGGTTACGGGGTGACCGGCGCATCGGAGCCGGCGTTGACGCCCTTGCGCTTAAGCCAGTCGTGCGGATCGATGAACCCGGTGTTCGTCGCGGACGTCCACTTCGCGCCGTTCGGCTCATCGCTGTTGACCATGACACCGAAGTGCAGGTGCGGGCCGGTGCTGTTGCCGGTGTTGCCGGCCTTGCCGACGACCGAACCGGCCTTGACCTTGTCACCGGGCTTGACGTCGACCTCGCTCAGGTGGCCGTAGTAGCTGTACATCTCATCACCGCCGATCTCGCCGTGTTTGACGACGACACCGTTGCCGGTGTGGTGCTTGAGCGCGGAGCTCGGGCTCGTGTCGCCGACCTTCTTGCCGGTCTCGACGCGCAGCACCTCGCCATCGGTCACCGCGGTGATCGGGGTGCCGGTGGCCACCCCGTAATCGGTGCCGAGGTGGAAGGAGTCGCTGCGTGGGCCGAACACGCTGGTCGGGGCGCCGGCACCGGCCGGCACCGGTGAGCTGTAGGTGCGTTCGGCGGCCTGTTCGGCTGACTGCTCGGCGACCGTTCCCGAGGCGGTGGTCGCCTCGGCGGCGTGGGCGGCGGCAGGGGAGAGCCCACCGGCGAGCAGGCCGATGCCTGCAGCGGTGCCAACTGCTGCGGCGAGAAAGGTGCGGCGGCGCTGGGTCGGCGCCGTGGTCGAGGGGGTTGTGGTCGAGGGGGCGGGGATTGCGGAGGACATGGATCCACCTTTCTGACGACTTGGGATCTGTGCGTTCTCCGACCGGCCGTGGGTGACCGGCCATGACCCACACAAGCAAGCGAAGCTGGAATATCAGTCAGCCGGACCTCAGAGTTCCCTGGCCGGACAGCCTGGTCGGACAGTCTGCCCGGGTTCCTGGCAGCGGCCTAGCCTCAGAGGCATGCGCATCTTCACCGACGCCGATATCCGCACCCACCTGACCCCGCGCCTGGCCGTCGACACGATGTGCGCCGCGCTCGCCGCCGATGGACGAGACGAGCTCGCCTGCCCGCCCCGGCTGCGCGCATCGCTGCAGGCGGCCGGCCTCGATGCTGGCACCCTCGTCATCACAGCCGGTGCGACCACCACGCATCTGGGCTACCGGTCCTATGTGCGCGACCGGCAGCTTCCCGGTGGCGCAGAAGAAGAGCAGCTCGTCACGGCCTTCAACCGGGAGACCGGAGCGCTCGAGGCGATCGCGGTGGGCTCCCTGCTCGGCAACCGCCGCACCGGCGCGCTCGGCGGTGCGGCCGCCCGCTATGTCGCAGGCGATGGCCCGCACCGGGTCGCACTCATCGGCGCCGGCCGGCAGGCCGCCCAGCAGCTGTGGGCGCTGCGCGCAGTCGTCGGGATCGAGGACATGCGCATCTACGCGCCGACCCCGCAGCGCCGCGCAGCTCTGGCCGAGCACGCCGCTACCAGCTACGGCATGACCGTCACCGCCGTTGAGACCGCCGAGGAGGCGGTGCGTGAGGCGAGCATTATCGTCCTCGCCACCCGCGCCACCAGCCCCGTCATCGACACCAGCTGGCTTGCCGAGGACTGTCTCATCTCCACGCTCGGCCCGGCCGCCGCCTCGGGCTCGGAGATCCCTGACGACCTGCTCACCGGCGCCTACGTCGTCACCGACGCACGCGACCAGCACCTGGCCGACCCAGAGGCGCTGCTGCCGCCCGGCGGGGCCGAGGCGATCATCCCGCTCGGCCAGATCGCCAACAACGAGGTCCGCCCGCGCACCGACGGCCGCCGCGTCTACCTCTCCCGCGGCTTAGCCGGCACCGAGGTCGCCCTCCTCACCGCGCTCGCCGACGCCGTCGACGGCTGAGTACCGACTTTCCAGATCGTTCGACGCCCCCGACCACGTCCCCGCGGGGACGCAGGAGCAGCCGGTGACCGAGCATGTGACGCGTGACGTAGGCTGAGGCCGTGAACGTCTCAGTCGCACTGTTCGTCCTGGAGCTCGTGGGCGTCTTCGCCTTCGCGATCTCGGGCAATCTGCTGGCCGCGCGCAAGGACTTCGACATCACCGGCGGGGTGGTGCTCGGCTACCTTGCCAGCCTGGGCGGCGGCATCATCCGCGATGTCGTACTCGGGGAGGTGCCGACCTCCCTGCGCGAGCCGATCTACCTGCTCATCCCGCTGCTGGCCGCCCTCCTCGTCTACTTCATCGGCCGGCACACCGAACGCGCTCGCCTGCCGATCGTCATCTTCGACGCCGCCGGCCTCGCGCTGTTCTGCACCACCGGCACGATCATCGCCTTGGAGCACGGCATGAACGTCTACGGGTCGATCATGCTCGGCATCATCACCGCCGTCGGCGGCGGGCTGATGCGCGATGTCGTCGCCAACGAGATCCCGGCCGTGTTCTCCGGCTCCGAGCTCTACATCATCCCCGCCTTCTGCGGTGCACTGCTGGCAGCACTCGGCCAGCAGACGAGCATCTGGAACGTGTGGGTGACGATTGCCGCCGCCAGCGTCGTCTTCGCCTTTCGGCTCACCGCCTGGCTCCGCGGCTGGCGGGCCCCAGGCAGCATCCGCGGATGGAGCTACCGCGGGGTGGGCGCCGGCATGAAGCGCACCGCCTCAGCCTTCCGCGCACCGGTGCGCCGGGCCAAGGAAACCGCCCGAGAGGTCGCCCGCGAGGTCATCGACGAGGTCACCTCCGAGGACACCACCGCCTCGAAAACGGACACCGCGCCCGAGGCGGGGGAGACCGGCGACGATGGCCGCCCGCCCAGTGCCGGCAGGTGACGTCCCCGCGGGGACGTGTCGCCGGATCAGCTCAGCTCGTCGAGCGTGTCGTCGAGCGCTGTGAAGAACACCTCGGCCTCGGGCTCATCGAAGACCAGCGGCGGGCGGATCTTGAGCACATCGGCGCCCGGTCCCGAGGCGGAGATGAGCACCCGGCGTTGGCGCAGCCCGTTGACGATCGCCGCAGCGGCCTCAGCCGGTGGCCGCGCAGCGGACCCGCGCACATCGACACCGACGAACAGCCCGGCCGCCCGCACATCCCCGAGCAGGTCGGTGCGCCCGGCACGAACGGCTAAGCCGTCGGCGAGCACCTGCCCGAGCTGCTCTGCATGCCGGGCCAGCAGCGACCCGGTGACGACATCGAGGACTGCCTGGGCTGCCGCGATGCACACCGGATTGCCGCCGAAGGTGTTGAAATAGCGCACACTCGCGCCGAACGCATCGGAGATCTCCCGCCGGCTGACGACCGCGGAGATCGGCATCCCGTTGCCCATCGGCTTGCCGAGCACCACGAGATCCGGCTCCATGCCGTGCCGGGAGAACCCCCACATCGTACCGGTGCGCCCGAACCCGTCCTGCACCTCATCGGCGATGACACACCCGCCGAAGGCCCGCACCACATCTGCAGCAGCGGCTAAGCCGCCCACCGGTTCGGGCAGCACCCCATCAGAGGAGAAGATCGAATCGAAGATCACCGCAGCCACCCCGTGCCCGCGCGCCTCCAGATCGGCAGCTGCCGCCCGCACCTCAGCGGCCAGCGTCTCCACGCTCATCCCCGGACGCATGTCGACTATCGCCACCGCCTCGGCGATGGGATTGTTGACCCCCAGGCTCGGCGACAGGCTCGCTGCCAGCGCCGTTGTGCCGTGGTAGGCGTTGGCGGAGATGATGACACCCTCACGACCGGTGGCGAACCGGGCCATCCGGACCGCCAGGTCCACCGCCTCGGACCCGGAGCAGGCATAGGTGACCTGGTCCAGCGCCGCCGGGAAGGTCGCCAGCAGGGCCTCGGAGTAGTCGAGGATCCCCTCGGTCAGATACCGGGTGTGCGTGTTGAGCCGGCCCAGCTGCCGGGTCACCGCCTCGGTCACGGCCGGATGCGCATGCCCGATCGCCGGGACGTTGTTGTACATGTCCAGGTGCGGGCGGCCGTCCGAGTCGTACAGCCACGCGCCCTCGGCGCGCACGACCTCGACCGGCTCCCGGTAGAACAGCCGGTAGCTGGCCGAGAGCACGGCCTCGCGCCGGGTGAGCAGCTCGGCGGTGCGAGCCGGCACCTCGGGGACGGATTCGGGATCGAAGGCGTTGGCCATGTGCATCTGCGCCATGAACCCAGCGTCCCACATCCGCGGCCCGGATGGTGCAGATTCCTCACGCCCGACCCGATACCCTGAGCGTATGAACCGGCCGCTGCACACGCTCACCGCCGCGGAGCTCACCGACATCTGCCGCACGCATTTCGGTCTCGACGCCGAGGTCGGCGAGTTCCTGCCCGGCGAGATCGCCATCAACGTGCGCTTGCGCGCCGCCGGCCGCGACTACGTGCTCAAGGCCGAATACCCCACCCGCACGATGGGCCCAGGCCACATCGACTGGATCACCCGCGTGCAGGAGACCGCTGCCCGGGCCGGCCTGCCGGTCGCCGGCCAGACCCCGGCCCGGACGGACGCCGCCGCCGAGGCGGGGGTCGCCGAGGCGGGACTCACCCGGGCGGGGGAGGAGCACCGGCCGTTCGCCGCCAGCGTCGACGTCCCCGCGGGGACGCAGCCAGCACTCATGCGCATCCAGGAGTACCTGCCCGGCCGGGTCGCTGCCGGCGCGCAGCTGCCCGAGGACTACCCCGCCCAGGTGGGCCGGACGGCAGCCGAGGTGGTCAGCGCACTGGCGGGCATGGCCGGGGAACCCGGCCCCATGGTGCACCCGTGGTCGTTCGAGACCACCGGTGCCAACGTCCTGTTCGCCTGTCAGCGCATCGCCAGCCTCGAAGCCGCCGGCCAGGTTGCAGCCGAGGTCAGCGGCCAGCTCTCCGGCGACCTCGCCCTCGCCCGGGCGGCCGCGCAGCGCTTCGAGACGGACATCGTCCCGCAGCTGGACGGGCTTGAGAGGCAGGTCGTCCACCAGGACCTCAACGACTTCAATCTGCTCGTCGGCGACGGGAAGATCACCGGGATCATCGACTTCGGCGATGCGCGCACCGCCCCACGGGTGGCCGAGCTGGCGATCGCTGCGGCCTATACGATGCTCGGCACGGACCGGCCGCTGACAGCGCTGCGCCAGGCCGTGGCCGCCTATCAGACTGCTGCCGCCGGCACGCCCGCCGAGCTGACGGAAACCGAGCTCGGCCTCATCGAGCACGCCGCGTTCACCCGGCTGTGCCTCAATGCCTGCATCTGGACCTCCCGCACACTCACCGCCCGGGCCGATGATCCGCGCGCCGCCTACGGACGGGAGCGGATGAAGCGCACCTGGCCGGTGCTGCGCGAGGTGCTCTCATGACGCCACCGGACGGCTGGCGGGCAGCGCTGGTCGAGACGCTGGGCATCGAGCTGTGGCGGATCCCGATCGTCATCGCCTCTGCGATCCTCATCTACTTCGTCTTCGTCATCCTGCTGCGGATCTTCGGCGCCCGCATCCTCTCCGGCATCACGAGCTTCGACGCCGTGGTCGTCATCATGATCGGTGCGGTCGCCGGCCGTGTCATCATCGGCCACCCGCCGACGGTGGCAGCCGGGGCGATCGGGCTGGTGACGCTCATGTGCATGGAGGCGCTGTTCGGGTCGCTGCGCGGTCTGCTGCCGATGCACCGGGCGCTGAACAACCAGCCGATCCTCGTCGTCGCCCACGGCGCGATGCTCACCCGGGTCATGCGGCGCGTGCACGTCAGCCCCGATGACGTGCAGATCGCCATCCGCAAGGCAGGGCTGGGCCGGCTGCAGGATGCCCAATGTGTCATCCTGGAGCCGAGCGGAGCGCTCAGCGTCATCCCCGTCGGCACCCCGGTCGACCGGACGATGATGCAGGGAGTGGACGAGGCCAACGAGCTGCGCGGGAACTGGACGAGCCCCGGCGGGCGCAGCCGCCTCGTCGTCGAGGACACCGTCACCCCACAGGGGGAGAGCACGACAGGAGAAGGAAACGCATGAGCAACGAGATGAGCCGCAGGCGCATGGTGCAGCTGTCAGCCCTGGCCGGAGGAGCCGCCAGCATCGGCGGCACCGCAGCGCTGTCAGGCTGCTCGGGCACCGACGACGATGTCGTCGAGCCCTCGACAGTGGCCGCCGCCGAGGTGCCGGTCGGCTCAGGTGTCGTCGTCGACGACCGCTATGTCGTCGCCCAGCCGACGGAGGGCGATTTCCACGCCTTCAACGCGATCTGCCCGCACCAGGGCTGCTTGGTGCAGACGGTGACCGAAGAGGAGATCATCTGCCCGTGCCACAGCTCCCGGTTCGATCCGAAGACCGGCGAGCCGCTCTCCGGGCCGGCCGAAACCGGCTTAGCCGCCGCGCAGATCAAGCAGTCCGGTGACGAGCTGAGGATCAGCATGACCGAAGACGCCTGAGGCACTAGCACGAACCGCTGGTCTTCGAGGCGGCGGCGAGGCCCATCGCCGCACTCACAGGCAGCGCGAAGGCGATGCCGAGCGGGATGCTGAGATCCATGATGACCAGCGCGATGATGAGGCCGACGACCAGGCCGACGACCGCGTTGACGGCGATCGAGAGGTGGGAAGAGGGCCTCTTCTTCTGCGGGGCTGACATGGCACACTCCTTCGTTCTACGGCGACAGGAAATCCTCGCTGGCGGAGGCCGGTTTCCTCGCACGGCGGACCAGCCAGCCGATTGCCACGCCGATGACGGCGCCTGCGATCATCCCGATGACGGCCCCGGCCATGAGGTCCGCGCCCATGAGCTCTGCGATGACGATCCCGAGCACGATGCCGATGCCCTCGCCGATGGCAAACGCGACGAACGGGAACTGCTTCTGCGGTTTCTGCTGCGGTGCGGGCATGGACGACTCCCTTGCTGTGTGGTGACGGTGGGGTTTCAGCGCTGGGCCATGACGACCGAGGCGACCACGGCAGCGATGACGAGCAGCGTGAACGTCACTTCGGTCACGGCTGAGCCGATGTCAGAACGCCGGTGGCCGGGCCTGAGCCACGGCAGCTGCGGGCCGATGCGCGCGGCCTCGAACGCGGCGACCACGACGACCAGCGCCGCTGGAACCCAGACGATAAGCGCCCAGACCGGCATGCTGATGAGCAGCCACTGCATGATGAACACGGTGACCGCAGCGATGATACCGACGACGAGGCCGACCCGCGACACCGGCACCGCGGGAGCTTCCGGCACTAAGGCGCCCACCGCCTCGTGCCCGGTTGCTGCCCCTGTCTGGGAGACCGCCCGGGAGACTGCCCGGCGCGCCTGGAGCACCCGCCACAGGGCCGAACCGGCGTAGGCGACGATGAGGACGAGGAAGAAGACGACGGCGATCGGGTTCATGATGCGTCCTTCCCGCCGATGAGCGTGCTGAGCGCGTCGTCGACGTCGCGGGTGGTGTCGGAGAGGACGATGAGCCCATCGCCCTCGGGCGTGTAGCCGACGATCGCGCTGTATCCGCCGGTGCCGCCGTTGTGGTAGATGACGTGGGGTTCGCTGCCCTCGGGCAGGCGCATCATCCAGCCGAAGCCGATCTCACGGTCCTCCTCCAGCAGCGCCTGCCGGGTGGTGGCCAGTTCGCTGCCGGCCAGATCCGTGCCCATGACCGCCTGCACGTAGCGGGCCATATCGGCAGCCGTTGACCGGATGCCGCCGGCCGGGGCGCTTCCGTTGAGCGTCCACGCCGAGGCGGGCACGCCGCCTGCCGCGTATCCGTGCGGCGCGTCGTCGGCTAAGCCGTCGCGGGTGACGGGCAGATAGGTGTCATCCATGCCGAGCGGATCGAAGATCCGCTCCTCAAGCAGCGTCGCGTAGTCAGTGCCGGCGGCCTCGGCGAGGGCGATGCCGAGCAGCGCGACCCCGTAGTTCGAGTAGGAGGCATCGCCGGCCTCCGGGTCGACCGGGGTCGGGGTGTCGATCTCCCGCAGCCCGGCCAGCAGCTCGGACTCGGACTTGCGGTAGGGGTCGGTGTGCAGCACCCGGCTCACGAGTGAGTCGAGCAGCCCGCCGGGTTCGAGCCGCGGCAGCCCCGAGGTGTGTGTCGACAGCTGCATGAGCGTGACCTCGGTTGCCGCTCCGGCTGCGGAGTCGAGCAGCTCACCCAGCGTCGTCTCGGGTGCCACCTCACCCTTCTCGATCGCCTGGGCGAGCAGCACGCCGGTGAAGCTCTTCGTCACCGAGCCGATCTCGAACTCAGTGTGCTCATCGGCACCGAAACCGGCGAAGCGCGGCTCGGGATCGCCCGCGTTCAGCTGCGCGATCGCGACATGGTGGCGGTTGTGGGAGCCGAGCGCGTCGATGACGTCCTGTCCGAGGGCCGCATCACCGGTCGCGGCCCCGAGGCGCGGGAACAGCGGTGAGAACGCCGTGAGCACGAGCGCGGTCGCCAGCGCTGCTGCCGCCGGCCACAGCCAGCGGCGACACGGGGGAGAGGGGGTGGTCGAGTGAGCCATGGGGCCTCCGTTGCTGCTCAGCCGAGGGCGGCGAGGATGATCGTGAGGACGGGCACGAGTCGGTGGGCGGGGATCCGCCACTGCCCGCGGTGGGGTGATTCGAGCCAGCCGGCGCTCGCCAGCTGCTGCAGGTGGTGGTAGATCTGCCCGGTCGAGCCGAAGACGCCGAGTTCGGACAGCCCCGCGACCGAGGTGGTGCCGCGGTGGATCTCCTGCAGCAGTCCCAGCCGCACCGGGTGCCCGAGCGCGTCGAGACTGCCGGCAGCGGTGGTGAAGTCGAGGCTGTCGAAATGGGCGGCCGGCCGGCCGTACTGCCACGACACGGGACCGGCAGCCGTCTGCGGCAGGTCCCCGGCGAAGACGATCCCGCCACCGGCGCCGGCCTGCTCCTGCAGTCCCTTCAGCGCCCACATCGGGTCAGCGTTCGCAGAATCCTGCGGTGTGCGTGTGCCCTGAGGTACGTCTGCGGTCACCGCGCCCGAGGCGGTGGTCGCCTCTTCCTCGCTGGCCTGCTGGGCTTCGAGGGCGGCGATGCGGTCCTCGAGGGCGCGCAGCCGCTCATCAAGCGTGGGATCGTCCATACCCACAGTTATACAAGAAATACGGAATTATCAAAAGGCCAGAGTTTCGGGTGGTTCAGCGGCGGGTGCTGCGGCGCCACACCCACCACACGACAGCGGCGACGATGATGAGGATGCCGATGGTGGCGAACTGCGTCCACAGCGGCATCCCGCGCACATTCAGCAGCCCGGCCAGCAGCAGCGCACCGACGATGATGAGCACGATCGACCACACAGGGTTCGGGACAAAAGACGGACGGCGAGTCATGCCGCCAGACTAGGCCGGCCGGGCTGGGGCCGATACCGGCACGAGATGAACACCTGGCCACATCTGCGCCTCGAGCGCAGGCGGCTACACTTGTGCGGTGATGTCTGATACCCCCGCAGGAACCCCCGAGCCCGACGAGACTGCCAGCACGGAAGCAACGCAGAGCCCCGCCGAGATCCGCGCCGGCCAGTCCGCTCGCGGCACGTGGATGTTCGCCCGCGGTGCCGCGGCCTTCATCTTCGGCATCGTCACCGTCTTCTTCCCCCGCGAGCAGATCGGCGGGCCCGCTCAGCTCGCCCTGCGCGTCGACACCGCCGACTACCTGCTCATCGGCTACCTCGTCGTCCAGGGTCTGCTCATCCTCGGCTTCGCCCGCGCCGTCACCACCTCCGCCCGCACCCCGGTGCTCGGCCAGGCGGTCATCGTCATCCCGGCGATCATCTTCCTGTTCCTCGCCGAACAGCCCGGCCAGCTGCGCGCCGCCGTCGCAGTGTGGGCGCTGCTGCACGCCGCCTGCGAACTGTGGCTGTGGTCGCTGGTGCGCAGCCTGCCGAGCTCCTCGGACTTCCTCATCGTCGGCGGCATCCACGCCCTCATCGGCATCATCATCGCCTTCGGCGACGATATGGGAGCACTGACCGTCATCGGCTTCACCGGCGCCGGCATGCTCGCCTCCGGCGTGCTCTACATGCTCGGCGGCTACTCCCGCCGCTCCCAGGCCCGCCGCACCACCGCCTCGGGACCGGCCACCGACCCCGCCGCGAACCCCGATGCCTAGACTGGGCACATGAGCGACGCGACCAATCCCCTGCTCGGCACCGACGAATCCACTGCCCGCGACGAGGCCGGCCGCCCGGCGATGAACTTCCACACCCGCAAATGGGTGCGGCCCGAAGACCTCAACGCCAACGGCACCCTGTTCGGCGGCTCGCTGCTGCGCTGGATCGACGACGAAGCCGTCGTCTACGCGATGATCCAGCTGGGCAACCAGCGGATCGTGACGAAGTTCATCTCCGAGATCAACTTCCTCGCCTCCGCCACCCAGGGCGACATCATCGAGATCGGGCTGGTGGCCGTGAAGTTCGGGCGCACCTCCCTGACGATGCGCTGCCAGGTCCGCAACATCATCACCGGGGAGATCATCCTCTCGATCGACAAGATCGTCTTCGTCGGCCTCGACGAGCACGGCCAGCCCGTCGAACACGGCTACGACACCGTCACCTACGAACGCGACCGCTTCCCCGACCATCTGCTCGGCAGGCGCTGAGCCACCGGTCGCAGGCGGCCGTTCGCCTGGGGCCGGGCAAGCCACTACACTGAATGCGCTTTGCCCGCCGGGCGCCCCCGCACCACCTGCACCACGAGGACACCATGACCGCATCTCTCGACCTGCTCGACTCCTGGGATCCCGCAGCCCCGACCTCGGGCCCGCTCGGCGACCTCGCCGAGGCCGCCCGCACCCTTGATGCCGAGCTGTTCGCAGAGATCGTCCGACTGGCCCGGACTCCCAAGCTGCTCATCGCCACCGACTACGACGGCACCATCGCCCCGATCGTCGAGAAGCCCACCCACGCCTACCCGCTGCCCATCAGCCTCATCAGCATGCGTGCGCTCGCCGCCCTGCCCGACACCAACGCTGCCGTCATCTCCGGCCGGTCCCTGCGCGACCTCGCAGCGATGTCGCGGCTGCCGCGCGAGGTCCACCTCGTCGGCTCCCACGGCTCCGAGACCGACATCGACGCGATCGACGCCCTCGACGCTGAGGCCACCGCAGCGCTGAAGGATCTGCAGCAGTCGGTGGCCTCCCTGGCGCGGATGGTGCCCGAGGCGCAGTTCGAGCTCAAACCCACCGGTGTGGCTGTGCACCTGCGCGGCCTCGACCCCGATGCCCGCGCCGTCGTCGAAGCCGGCATCACGCAGATGGCTCGGCACGTCGCCGTGTCCGTCGTCCGCGGCAAAGAGGTCGCCGACCTCACCGTCGTCGAATCCACCAAGGGCGAGGCGCTGAATGGGCTGCGCAAACGCCTCGGAGCGGCCGCGGTCGTCTACATCGGCGACGACACCTCAGATGAGCGGGCTCTGGAGACTCTGACGACCACCGACCTGGGCATCACGGTCGCCCCGCTCGACTGCCGCAAGGCCGTCTCCGGGCGCCCCTGCGTCGACACCGCCGCAGGCTTCCAGCTCGCCGACCCCGAGACCGTTTCGCTCGTGCTCTCGAGCATCTTCGAGCTGCGTCGCTCCTGGCTGTTCGGCCAGACCGCCGTGCCGATCGAACGGCACTCGATACTCGCCAACGGGCAGTCGACCGCGCTCATCGACCCCGGCGGCCGGATCTGCTGGATGCCGCACCCACTGCCCCACTCGGCCTCCCTGTTCTCCGAGATCCTCGGCTCAGCAGCCGCCGGCTACTACTCGGTCGCCCCAGCCACCGCCTCGGGCGCGGATGCCCGCAAGCAGAAGTCGCTGACCCAGCGCTATCAGCGCGACACCACCATCGTCGAGACCCGGTGGGCGGGGCTGACCGCCCGCGACTACCTCGCCCCGGTGTCCGAGGACAGCCTCGACACCGTGCTCGTGCGCGTGCTCACCGGCGACGCCGAGGCAGAGATCCGCTTCGCCCCGCGCCCGGACTTCGGCTCGTACCCGATCCGGCTGGAGAAGGTCGGCGACGGTGTGCGGGTGCTCGGCACCTCGGAGCCGGTGATGCTCCACGCTCCCGGCGTCGACTTCGACATCATCAGCGAAGACGGCTCCGACACCGCCGTGGCCCGCGTCGTGCCGACCACGCAGGAGCGCGCCAAGCTCGTGCTGGTGCTCGTGTGCGGCGGGTCGTTCGCCGATACCGACTACCTGCTCGCCGGCGGGGAGTCCTTCGTGCGTCGGCGCGCGGCCGGCTACTGGCGCAACTGGGTCGCCGGCCTCACCCTGCCCGAACTCAAGACCGACGAGGTCACCCGCTCGGCGATCACCCTGCGCGCCCTGTGCCACGTGCCCACTGGCGGCGTGCTCGCCGCCGCGACCTCCTCCCTGCCTGAGGGGATCGGCGGCATCCGCAACTGGGACTACCGCTACTGCTGGCTGCGCGACGGCTCGATGACCGTGCGCACCTTGCTGAGCCTGGGCTCCACCGCCGAGGCGGAGGGCTTCCTGGCATGGCTGGCCGGGATCCTGGAGATGACGGTCGGGCCAGAGCAGCTGCATCCCCTCTACGCCGTCGACGGCTCAGCGCTCACGACCGAGGCAGTGCTGGAGCATCTGCCCGGCTATGCCGGCTCCCGGCCGGTGCGGGTGGGCAACGCCGCTGAACACCAGGTGCAGCTCGATGTGTTCGGCCCGGTCACCGAGCTGCTCGATGACTTCACCGCGGCCGTCGGCACGCTGTCGGAGGAGAACTGGAAGCTCACCTGCGATATGGTCACCGCCGTTGAGCGCCGCTGGCACGAACCCGACCACGGCATCTGGGAGGCCCGCCGGGCCCCGAAGCACAACGTGTACACCAAGGTGATGTGCTGGGTGACCGTCGACCGCGCGATCCGCATCGCCGAGCGGTTCAGCCGCACGATGCCCGGGGCGTGGCGACGGCTGCGCGAAACCATCGCCGAGGACGTCATCACCCGCGGCTGGAACGAGAAGGTCGGCGCCTACACAGTGGCCTACGGCGAGGACGACCTCGACGCGGCCTGCCTGTTCGTCGGGCTCTCCGGCCTGCTGCCGGCAGACGATGAGCGGTTCATCGCCACCGTCGACGCGATCGAACGCGACCTGCGGGTCGGGCCGACGGTGTTCCGCTACCACTACGACGACGGGCTGCCCGGGCTCGAGGGCGGCTTCCACATCTGCACCACCTGGCTCATCGAGGCCTTCATCAAGGTCGGGCGGATCGCCGATGCCCGTGATCTGTTCCGGCGGCTCGACAACCTCATGGGGCCCACCGGCCTGTTCCCCGAGGAGTACGAGCCGGTCGCCGAACAGCACCTGGGCAACCACCCGCAGGCCTACTCGCACCTGGGCTACATCCGGGTTGCCCAGCAGCTCGACGAGCTGTTCGATGTGGCCTCGGATGCCGAACTCGACGACGGCCTCGACGAAGTCGACATCGACACCACCGCCTCGGGACCGGTATCATCAGTGTCATCATGATGTCAGCAACTGAGGCTATCGTTTGGGGCCGTCTCCGCTTCTGAGTGGCGGACCCTTCTTCGAATTCCCCATTCCCAGGTTTCGCCGCTTAGCTGTGACCAGCCGGGCGGAGACATTGTGCTGCCCGGACGCCAGACTTCTTCGGAGCGTCCCACATCATGCCCACGTATCGTGGCGGCCGTCATGAGCACGGCCAGAACTACCTCATCGACTCACACACCATCACCACCCTCATCGGCGCCGTCGCCGAATCCCGCGGACCGATCATCGAGATCGGGCCCGGGCGCGGCGCCCTGACCCACCGGCTCGCCGCGCTCGGCCGGCCTCTCACTGCCGTGGAGATCGACCCGCGCAACGCCGCCGCGCTGCGCCGCGAGCTCACCGCACCCAGCGGCGGGCCGCCGGTCGAGATCGTCACCGCCGACTTCCTGCGCTGGCATCTGCCGGCCGGCAGATGCGTCATCGTCGGCAATCTGCCGTACCACCTGACGACGGCGATGCTGCGCCACATCCTGCCGATCCCGCACTGGCAGGAGGCGGTGCTCCTCGTGCAGTGGGAGGTCGCCCGGCGCCGGGCCGGGGTGGGCGGTGCCTCGATGATGACCGCCCAATGGTGGCCGTGGATCGACTTCACGCTGCTCGGCCGGGTGCCGCGCAGCGCCTTCCGGCCGATGCCGAGCGTCGACGGCGGGATGCTGCGGATGACTCGGCGCGCTGCGCCCCTGCTCGCCGAAAGCGACCGGCGGGCCTACCGCGGGTTCGTCCACGCGGTGTTCACCGGCCGCGGGCGCGGACTGCCCGAGATCCTCAGCCGGACCGTCGGGCAGCGCGCCCGTCAGGCGGTCAAGGGCTGGCTGGCGCGTGAGGGCCTCGGCGCGAGCACCCTGCCCAAGGACCTGTCGGCTGAGCAGTGGGCTGGCCTCTACGCGCTGGTCGCTGGCTGTGGCTGGTCACCGCGTGGCGGCACCGGTTCCCAAGGCGACCGTTCCCGAGGTGGCCGTTCCCGAGGTGGTGGCCGCCGCTGAGCTGACTGGCCGGCGGGTTCCCCGCTCGCCATCATCGCCCCAGGTCAGCCCACGATGTCAGTGCCGGAGTCTAGCGTGGATGTACGTATCGAATGGGCAGGTGACTGCCCGGTGACAGGGGACCGTGATGGCGATGACGGATATGACCGAGACGGACGAGACCGATACCGCGACCGGCAGAGCAACCGGGGCCGATGAGCTCGGCGCACGGCTGAGCACGATCGAGGGCTTTCCCTCCCTGGGGGTGGCCGGTGAGGATCCGGATGCCCTCGTGCTCGCCGTCAAACAGGCGATTGCGCACGTCTCGCAGTGTCAGGCCAGGCTGCTGGCGCTGCTCGACGAGGTCGAGCGCAGCCGCATCTGGGAAGGCTGGATCGGCATCCGCAGCCTGGCGCACTGGGTGTCATTCGTGTGCGAAGTGCAGGTGCACACCGCACGCGAATACCTGCGCGTCATGCGCGCGCTGCGCAAGCTGCCGGAGGTGGCCTCGCTGTTCGCCGTCGGACGGGTCTCGTATTCGAAGGTCCGGGCGATCACCCGGGTCGCCGATCGCATCGACCGCAGGCGAGCGGCCGAGATCGTCGTCCTCGCCACCGCCGAGCAGCTGTCGAAGATGGTGAGCACGTACTCACTGCTCGTCAAGCACGACGAGCGGCAGGAGCTGATCAGCGGGGACAAGGACCGGTTCACCGTCCTGCCGAACGGGCAGGGGCGGGCACGGATCCTCATCGACGTGCCCGAGACCGAGGCCGCGGAGATCCTCGCTGCGGTCAACGCCGCCCATGACCGGCTCGTCCGCGAGCAGGCCGAAGCCGCCACGGAAGCAGCCGCTGCCGGGGAACCGGAGGCACCGGAGAACCCCAGCAGCGTCCACGCCGACGGCTTCCCCACCCAAGCCGAGGCGCTGATGGAGCTCGTGCGCTGCGGCTCCGATGCAGCCAACGGCTCACGCACCGATGCGGCTCGCGCGACGATGGTCGTCCACGTCTCACCCGACACCCTCGCGCAGGCCCAGGCGCAGGCGCAGATACAGGCGAAGCTGCAGGCACAGCCGGTACCCGACGATGCCGGAGACGTCCCCGCGGGGACGTCTGCAGCAGAGCAGAAGAGCTACGTCGACGGGTACGGGGCGATCTCTGCGGAGTCGTCTGCCCGGCTGGCGTGCACCTCGGCGATCATCGGTGCCGCACTCGACCGATTCGGTGACGTGCTGGTGCTCGGGCGGACGAAGCGGCTGGCGAGCTCTCGACAGCGTCTGGCCCTCAGCGTTCGGGACCTGGGACTGTGCCAGTTCCCCGGCTGCGGCAGACGCCGCCGGTTGGAGGCGCACCACCGCCAGCCTTGGTCGGAAGGAGGGCCGACTGACCTCGACAACCTCATCCTGCTGTGCCGCTCCCACCACATCGCCGTGCATGAGCACCACCTGCGCATCGCCCGCACCGATGCACCGCACTCCGGGGCCCGGCAGGGAAGCACCGGGTTCGTCTTCCTCACCGAAGACGGCCGGGATGTCGGCAAGTTCGAAACCCATCTGCTCCTGGCACCCCCAGGACACACGCAGGACACCATCGACTGGACGCCGTCGGAGCACCCGCCCGACGACCTCGACGAGGTCACCGAGGTCATGTCAGAGCCGCTGAATCTCACGGCCTGCCCGTTCGAGCAGCTCTACGGACCTGATCGCATCAGCACCTTCGGCGGCGGTTACGGCTTCAATCTCGCAGAGTGCGTCTCCTGGCTCTTCGACGTGGAGAAACCACAGGATGACCTCGGCTTAGCCGCCTAGTCAGGATGCTCTCCCACCGCGTCTGCTCTAGGGCTGCGTGTCGTAGGTGACCCAGTTCGTCTGAACTGCCAACTGGTCGTACAGCGACCGGGCAGTAGAGTTGTCTTCGGCGGTGATCCACCGGACGACCGAGCAGCTCTGTGCGCGCGCTTCGGCGCGGATCTGGTCGATGAGCGCGCTGCCGGCGCCGAGCCCGCGGGCCTCGGGAGCGGTGAAGAGATCATCGAGCCACAACCCGACCGAACCCGTCGAAGGGCGGGCGAACCGGCGGAAATGCCCGATCCCCACAATCGACTCACCTCGTCTGCCTGCGGATTCGGCTGAATCGGTGAGAGCCACCAGCCCGCGCAGCTCATGGCCCTCATCGTTGAGCCACGCCCACACCCGGTCGACGACCGACTCATCAGGAGTGAGCCGGTAGAAGTCCCGGTAGGCAGCGAACAGCTGCCGCCACTGCGGCTCGTCCGCCTCAGCCACCTCTCGAACACGCACACGGGGCGCGCGATCGCCATTGGTGTACTCGTCTGCTGTCATGCTCATGGTGCCTCCTCTGTGCTGTCCAGGCGAGACGTCTCCGTGCCGACGCCCCCGCTCAGACGTCCCCGCGGGGACGTCACTGACCCGCCCCGGGCACGGCGCTTCGCCCACCTCGGGCCCGGCGCTTCAGCCCACCTCGGGCAGCGCGCCGGTATGGGTTTTGACGATCTCCTCCTCAACCCGCGCCTCGGGGAAGACGACTTCGGTGACCGCCCCGCCGTCTGGAGCATTGCGGAACAGCAGGTGCATGCCCAGCAGCTTCGCCTGGCCCTGGGCGATGACGAGTCCCAGGCCCATGCCGCCGCCGCCGGAGGAGACGAACCGGGTCGGGCCCGAGGCGAGGATATCGGCCGGATACCCGGATCCGGCATCGCTGACGATGACCGAGCTCTGGGTCGTCCGCACCACGATCGGCGCCTTGCCGTGACGCACGGAGTTGACGATGAGGTTGGAGATGATGCGTTCGAAGCGCCGCTGATCGGTCATCACCGTCCGCCCGTCGGAATCGCAGACCACCTCGATCTCCTGGCCGGTCAGAGCACCGGAGCCCTGCAGCGTCGAGACGAGCGAGCGGATGGAGTTGTCGACGTTCATCGGCGCAATCGACGGGGTCGCCCGCCCCGCATCCAAGCGCGAGACCTCCAGCAGGTCCTCGACGAGCACCTGCAGCCGGCTCACCCGCTCCTTGACGAGTTCAGCAGGACGGGAATCCTCCTCCAGCAGGTTCGCCGCATTCACCAGACCGGTGAGCGGCGTGCGCATCTCATGTGCGAGGTCAGCGGTGAATCGCTGTTCGGAGTCCAGTCGTTCGACCAGCCGTGACACGGCGGTGTCGGCAGCTTCAGCGAAGGCGGCGACCTCATCATCACCAGCCTCGATGACGTCCGAGATCCGCACCGAGGTGTCCCCGCCGGCGATCTTGCGGGCCGCCTGCGCGCCGAGCGTCAGGCGCCTGGAGATCTGCCCGGCAGCCAGCGAACCGATGCCGCCGATGACGACGGCTGCGCCGATCATCCCGAGCAGGATCGCCCGGTCGATCTCGTTGAGCAGGTTCTGTGACTCCTCCGTCGAGTTGCGCACGGATATGACCGCAGTGTGCGATCCGACCTGGATCGGCGCGGCCGCCCACATCGTCTCCTGCCAGTCGACCGTCGAGCGGATCGTGACGCTTTCGCCCTTGCGGGCGGCAGTCTGCGCCTCATCGGGAAGCTCGGGGTCGTCGACGGTGGCGTTGAGGGTCAGCACACCGGTGTCGGAGTAGATCGAGATCGCGTCTTCGAGCTGGTCGGAGACCCGCTGTCGCATCCGGTCGTCCTCGGCAGCCGCCGCGGACGACCGCACGATGACACCGCAGGACAGCACCGCGATGATGACGGAGACGACGATGAGGAGCACGATCTTCCACCTGAGGGACACGCGCGCCCCTACCCGGCGAACCTGTAGCCGAAGCCGCGCACCGTCTCGATCATCCGCGCGCCGATCTTCTTGCGCAGCCGCTGGATGTGGACATCTACAACCCGCGAATCACCGGCCCACTCGTATCCCCACACGGTGTAGGCGATCTTCTCCCGCGAGTACACATGTCCCGGCTCCTCGGTCAGCAGGAGCAGCACCCGCAGCTCGGTCGGCGTCAGATGCACCTCCTTGTCATCGACGAGCACGGTCAGCCGTGCGCTGTCGAGCACCAGCGAACCCAGCCGCGTGCGGTAGTGCCCGCGGTCAGCGGCATCCGTGCCCGAGGCGGGGGTCGCCTGGCCGGTGCGGGACCCGGCTGCAGCGGCCTGGGCGGCAGGTGCGGCAACGGAAGCGGGGGACGATTCGGCAGCTGCGGTGTGCGAACCCGGGTTCGACAGTCCCGGTGAGGGACCGAGCACCTCGGGAATCCCGTCGAGGCCGACGGTCGTGCCGACATCGCTGCCGGCCTTCTCGGCCGGCGGGCCGATCTCGTCGGGGGAGAAGCCCATCGGCTCGTTGCCGGCGGTGATGAACCGGCGCACCACGGCGCGGATGCGGGCGTTGAGGACCTGCATGTCGAAGGGTTTGATGAGGTAGTCATCGGCGCCGGCCTCAAGAGACTGGACGATATCGATCGGCTCAGAGCGGGCGGAGATGATGATGATCGGCACGGTCGACTTCTCGCGGATCGCCCGGCAGATCGACGCGCCGTTCATCGTCGGCAGCATGAGGTCGAGCAGCACCACGTCAGCGCCGTGGGAGGCGACGAACTCGTAGCCGTCGCGGCCGTCTTCGAACGCGCTGACGGTGTAGCCGAAGCGCTCCAGAGAGATCTGTGTGGTCTCGCGGATGACCTCATCGTCTTCGACCAGCACGATATGCATGAGGGACCTCGTTTCGCTGCATATGAATCGCGGTACTGAAGGGGTGTGCAATACAGCTTAACGGGGCGGGCCCCTGACTGCGGGTCTCAGACGGGATGAGTCACTTCCCGCCGTCGCGGCTGATCCGCTGCCCGCCCTCGAACCGGCCGTCATGATACCGGTACACGCGCACCGACCAGCCTGAGGGACAGCAGCGCTTGTCGCCGTCGCGATACAGCGACTCCTGGGCCACGAGCGTACCGCCCTGCCCGGGGGTGAGCGTCAGGTCTGTGCCGGAGACGACGAGCTTGACCGCAGGCTTGCCGTCCTCATTCCCCACGACGAGCCCGGCGAAGCGCTGGTCGTCGCGCGGCGTGGTCACCCGGGCGATCTGGTACTTCGTCTCTCCGACCATGAGCGGTTCGCCCAGGGTCAGGCAGTCGGTGCAGTACAGCAGGGTCTCAAGCACCTGGGCATGCGCGGCGTCGGCGGCCAGTGTGGCGTCATCGACGGCGGCCTCCCGGATCTCATCGGCAGAGAACGGCTCGTCGACAGGCAGGTTCTCCGACGGCCGGGTGGCGCTGGGCACCGGCTGGCCGCTGGGGCTTTCGACGCGCAGCCCACCGTCGGGACTGCAGCCGGTGAGCAGGAAGACACCGGCGCTCAGCACCGCGGCTGCGCGCACGCCGCTGCTGCGCATCCAGGCTGCGGGGCTGGCGGGTGTTCGTCCTGTCATGTCACTAGTGTGCCAGGCTGTGCCCGGCCTCGCCCGCCGCAGGCGCACCGAGTAGAATGGCGGGCACTATGGCTCATCAACAGGACTCCCACTCCCCGGCATACCCGTCGAACACGACCGTGAGCTACAAGGACTCGTTCATGTTCGGCGCCGTCGCCGCTGGCATCGTCCTCATCTCGACGATCTTCTTCACCGCCGCGTGGTCCAGCCTCAAGGCGATCGGCCTCGTCGGCCTCTACACCGTCATCACGTTCATCGTCGTCTTCGGCGTGACCGCGCTGCTCAACTGGATCAGCACCCGCAAGGACGACCGCGATCAGAAGTCCTTCCCGGTTCTGAAGTAGCGCGTGTGCGCACACATCAGGCGTCCACCGGCCCCGAGGCGGTGGGCGCCTGATGCGTGTGACCTCACGTCCGGGAGACCGGATGCGACTCTCGCGCAAGCAGCGACTGCTTGATGTGCGTCCCCCACGCGAACCCGCCCAGACTGCCGCCACCGCGCAGAACGCGGTGGCAGGGGACGAAGAGCGCTGCGGCGTTGCGGGCGCAGACGGATGCAGCTGCGCGCGCCGCGGTCGGCCTGCGCAGTGCTGTCGCGAACTCCGTGTAGCTCATGGTCGCACCGGCAGGAAGGTCCCGCAGCAGCTTCCATCCGCTCTGCTGCAGGGCGGTGCCCGGCTGCAGGACCGGCACCGCCCTCACAGCATCCCAGTCGCCGCTGTAGTACGCCTCGACTGCTGCCGCCGCCCGCGCCAGCCCGGCAGACGCGGCTTGTGTCAGCCGGGCAGATGCGGCCGGTTCGAGCATGGACTCGCCGCGTGCTGCTGGGGCGATGCTGGTCGGTCGCTGATGCGGGCCGATCCGCAGAACGAGTCCGTCGGGATCATCGGTCCAGCCCGAGGCGAGCACGTGTCCGTTGGCAGCGCACACGATTGTGAACAGACCGTCTGGGGTGGCAATGGTCTGCACGGCGGCGGTTCGAGCCGGGGATGTGGGAGGGACTGAAGTCATGAGCTGGTCTCCTTGCTGGTGTGGGGTGTGGGCGAGCTGTGCCGAGCTTCCGGACTCGGCGCATTCCACAGATGCGCGGTGAGGTAGCTGCGCCATGGGGCGAGGGCAGCCGCCCATGCCGAGAGTGCCTGCGGGGCGGTGGGCAGGCCGGCCCTGGCTGCCCCTGCTCGCACCGCACTGTCACCGGGCAGGAAGACATCGGGATCGCCGAGCACGCGCATGCGGACATAGTCTGCCGTCCACGGGCCGATGCCCGGCTGGGCGAGCAGGGCTGTGCGCTGCTCGGCCCCGTCATCGGCGCTGCTGAGCAGCAGCGACCCCTCGGCGAGGGCACCGGCGGCGTGGGTGATGGCGTGGATGCGCGCCCGCGGTCCGCGCAGGATCTCCGCGCCGTGCGCAGCGATCGCCGTCATGGTGGGAAACATCAGGTCCGGCTCCCCAGCCGGAGTGTCGATCCGGTCTCCCAGGTTCGCCACGAGTGCGGTTGTGGCGGTGCGCGCTGAGGCGACGGAGATCTGCTGGCCGATCATCGTGCGGATGAGCATCTCGTGCGCATCAGCGGCGCCGGGACTGCGGATGCCGGGGGTGCGCGTCACAAGTGGGGCCACCTCCGGCTGGCCGGAGAGCGCTGCGTCCACAGCACGCGGGTCGGCATCGAGGTCGAAGAGACGCCGGACCGTCGTCACCAGCAGGCCCAGATCGCCGAATTGCGTCACCTGTGCCCGCATCCGCACGCCGCCGGAGCTGCCGGGCTCTGCGCGGACTTCGAACCACGCCGGTCCGCCGGGCAGCCTGAGCGTGCGGGCATAGCGCGTGGTTCCCGCGCTCTCCATCCCGGCCACCGCGCGGGCGGCCAGCCACCCGAAGACGCCGCGCGCATCGAAGGGCTCGCGTGCCGGCAGCGCGACGTCGATCGACCCGGGCGCCGGCGGATCATCGCGGCGGCGCTTGCGCAGCTGGCCGGGCGTCATGCCGAAGATCTCGCGGATCGTGTCGTTGTACTGGCGGAGGCTGCTGAACCCGGCGGAGAAGGCGACCTCGGAGACGGTGAGGTCGGTGCCGGTGAGCAGCAGCCGGGCGGTGTGAGCGCGCTGCGCTCGGGCCAGCGCGAGCGGTCCGGCTCCGAGCTCAGCTGTGAGCAGACGCGTGAGATGTCGCGTGGAGTAGCCCAGCCGCGTGGCGAGTCCATCGACGCCGTCGCGGTCGACGACGCCGTCGGCGATCAGCCGCATGGCTCGTGCGGCGACATCGCTGCGCAGGTTCCATTCCGGCGAACCGGGGGCCGCCTCGGGAAGGCAGCGCTTGCATGCCCGGAACCCGGCCTCGTGAGCGGCCGCGCTCGTGAGGAAGAACGCGACGTTCGACCGCTTCGGAGTGCGCGCCGGGCACGACGGCCGGCAGTAGATGCCCGTCGTGCGCACCGCGACGATGAACTGGCCGTCGAAGCGGCGGTCCCGCGCGGCGACGGCGCTGTAGCGCTCGTCGAAACCTGTCAGCGAGGTGGTCATGACCTCAGCTTGGCATGGTTCACGGCAGAGAACTCGCGGAAATCGGACATCACCGTGAACCGTCACGCACCGACACCACCACCCGGACATTGAAAGATTCAGGCGAAATCTTTCAATGTCCGGGCAACAGTGCAAGCGGTTTTACATATCCCCGGTGAGTGCGCCCCTCCCCGTAAGTGCGCGCCTCCTCCCTGCGCCCCGGCGGGCATACCCCGGTGGGCGCAGCTCAACGGAAGCGCAGCAGGCGCAGGCTGTTGAGCACGACGAATATCGAGCTCAGCGCCATCGCCGCACCGGCGATCATCGGGTTCAGCAGCCCGAGCGCGGCGATCGGGATCGCAGCGGTGTTGTAGGCGAAGGCCCAGAACAGGTTGCCGCGGATGATCGCCAGGGTCCGCCGGGACAGCCGGATGGCCTGCGGGATCTGTGCGAGGTCATCGCGCACGAGCGTGATGTCCGAGGCCGCGATCGCGGTGTCCGTGCCCGAGCCCATCGCCAAGCCGATATCGGCCTGCGTCAGGGCGGCGGCATCGTTGACGCCATCGCCGACCATCGCCACCGACCGCCCCTCAGCCTGCAGCGCGGAGACCACCTCGACCTTCCCGTCGGGACGGACATCGGCATGCACCTGTTCGATCCCGACCTCGGCGGCGACCGCCTCGGCGACCCGGACGTTGTCGCCGGTGAGCAGGATCGGCTCGAGCCCGAGGCCGCGCAGCTGACTGATTGCAGCGGCCGCAGAGTCCTTGAGCGCATCGGCGACGGCGATGCAGCCGGCGAACCGGCCGTCGATGCCGACGGCGACGATCGTCGCCGGCAGGTCCGGGACCTCGGCGGCGGGCACGTCGATGCCGTGCTCGCGCAGCAGGTCCGGCCGCCCGATGAGCACTGCGTGGGCAGCGCCGGCAGACGCCCCCGTTCCCGAGGCGGTGGTCGCGGTGGCGCGCACCCCGCCGCCGGGAATGTTGGCGAAGTCGGTGACCTCGATCGCCGGAGCGGCCGCAGCAGAGGTGCCGGGCGCACCAGCGGGGGCTGCGTATCCGGCGGCGGCGATGGCCTGGGCGATCGGGTGCTCCGAATGCGCCTCGACAGCCGCGGCGATCGCGTAGTCGTCGTCTGACAGCTGGGACTCGGTCACCTGCATGCGGCCCTCGGTGATCGTGCCGGTCTTGTCGAGCACGATCGTGTCGAGGCTGCGGGTCGATTCCATCACCTCGGGCCCGGAGACGAGGATCCCCAGCTGGGAGCCGCGCCCGGAGGACACCGCGACCGCCGTCGGGGTCGCCAGGCCGAGTGCACACGGGCAGGCGATGATGAGCACCGTCGTCGCGGCGATGAGCCCACCGGACCAGGAGCCTGCCGCCAGGCCCCAGATGAGCAGGGTCGCTGCGGCGATGACGAAGACGATCGGCACGAACACTGCCGAGATCCGGTCGGCCAGCCGCTGCACCGGCGGTTTGCCGGTCTGGGCGCGGGTGACGAGCTCGGCCATCTGCGCCAGCGTCGTCTCCGCACCCACCCGGGTGGCGCGCACCGTGAGCGAGCCGGAGGTGTTGATCGTCGCCCCGGTCACCGTGTCACCGGGACCCACCTCGACGGGCACCGATTCGCCGGTGAGCATCGACTCATCGACCGCCGAATGCCCGCTCACCACCTCACCGTCCGTGGCGACCTTCTCACCCGGGCGGACGCGGAACACCTCGCCGGCGGCAAGCTGCTCGATCGGCACCTCGACCTCACCGTCGGCGCGGATCACCCGCACTTCGCTGGCACCGAGGCTGAGCAGCTCGCGCAGCGCGGCCGTCGCCCGGCCCTTGGCGCGCTCCTCGATGAGCCGGCCGGTGAGCAGGAACACGATGATCGCCACCGCGGCTTCGAACCACACGTGGTAGTCATGCGGGATGTGCCACAGGTGCCCGGCCGCCGCAGCCCGGGCGAGTGCGACGAGTGAGACGACGGTGGCGATGATGACACCGACGCTCACGAGCGTGTCCATCGTCGTCGACCAGCCGCGGGCGGCCTTGTAGGCGGCCGTGTAGAACGGCCACGCACCCCAGGTGACGACCGGCAGGCTCAGGGCGGCGACGAGCCACTGCCAGCCGGGGATCCCCAGGCCCATCCCCATCGAGATGACGACGACGGGCACGCCGAGGATCGCCGAGCCGATGAGCCGCGGGCGCAGGTGCCGCGGATCGTAGTCGATGACCTCCGGGCCGCGGCCGGGTGCGAGCGGGGCCCGCACGCTGGCGCCGTAACCGGCCTTGGCGACGGTGTCGGTCAGCTGCTCGTCGGTCACCGCCGAGTCGACAGTGACGTGGGCGGAGTTGAGCGGCAGATTCACGCTCGCGCTCACCCCGTCGAGCCGGTTGAGCTTCTTCTCGATCCGCGCCGAGCACGCCGCACACGTCATGCCGGTGATGTCGAGGTCGACGGTGCGCGGCTGAACGTCAGCACCGGCGCTCATCAGCGGACCTCGTAACCGGCTTCGTCGACGGCTGATGCGATGGCGAAGGCCGAGAGCTCAGCATCGGATTCGATGCGTACGGTCGAGTCGCCGCCGGCGACCAGGTCGACGTCGACGCTGCGGACGCCGTCGAGTTCGCTGAGCTCGGCCTTCACGGCACGCTCACAGTGCTCGCAGGTCATTCCAGAAACGGTGATGGTGGTGGTGTGCATGGGGTTCTCCCTTCTCAGCTCTTGATGAGCCGGCGGATGGCGGCGGTGGCCTCATCGACTTTGGCGGCCGCTGCCTCCGGGGACTCCTGGGCGGCGGAGACGACGCAGTGGCCCATATGCTCGCGCAGCAGCTCGACCGACACCGAGTGCAGGGCGGCGGTGGCGGCAGAGATCTGCGTGAGGATGTCGATGCAGTAGGTGTCCTCTTCGATCATCCGGCCGATCCCGCGCACCTGCCCTTCGATGCGCTTGACCCGGTTGCGGAAGGCCTGCTTGTCCTTCAGGTAGCCCGGGGGCGCCGAGGTGTCGGCACCGGCTGCCGGGGTGCCCGTGTCCGGGCCCGAGGCGAGGGTTGCGGGGTCCGGGTGCGTCTCTGTCATGCCGCTACTGTATACCCTGCAGGGGTATGTGCTCAAGGGTCGGTGCGGTGTGAGTTCGCTTTCAGCCTCAGCGCATGCGCAGGGCCCGCAGCGCGGCGAGCGCGGTCGTCATCGTGTGCTGGAAGCGCTTCGCCGGCAGCCGGCCGCTGGGGGCCAGCGGGTGCAGCGCCTGCCGCGCGATGGTGCGGGTGCGGGTGAAGGCGAGCAGCGCCTCGGTGCCGTGCCGGTGCCCGAGCCCGGAGTCCTTGATGCCCCCAGACGGTGCTGCGATCGAACCCCACACCGCGGCGAAGGCCTCGTTGATGTTCACCATCCCGGCCTCGACCTGCCGGGCGACCTGCCAGCCGTGGGACGCCGAGGCGGAGATGACGCTGGCATTGAGCCCGACGTCGAGGCTGTTGGCCGCCTCGATCGCCTCGGCATCGGAGGCCACCGGGTAGACGCTGACCACCGGCCCGAAGGTCTCCGCGGCGAAGAGGTCGGCGTCGGATGTGACGTCGGTGAGCACCGTCGGCGCGTACATCCACGGCCCAACCGCCGTGCGCAGGAAGCCGCCGCAGCGCACCGTGGCACCTGCCGCGCGGGCCTGCTCGACATGACCGTGGACCTTCTTCACCTGCGCAGCCGACGTCAGCGAGCCGAGCTCGCGCGAATAGTCGAACGCCGCGCCCTGCCGCAGGGACTCAGCAGCGGAGACGAGCCGATCGACGAACTCCCCGTAGCGTTCGCCGACGACGTAGATCCGCTCGATCGACAGGCACAGCTGCCCGGCAGAGGAGAACGCCCCGCGCACAGCACAGTCCACGGCGGTGTCCATGTCCGCATCGGCGCACACGATCATTGCGTTCTTGCCCCCGAGCTCCTGGACAGCCGGAATGAGCCGGCCGGCCACCGCCTCGGCGACGAAGCGCCCGGCCGCTGTCGACCCGGTGAACGACAGCCCGTCGACCCCGGCCAGCAGCGGTTCGGAGACCTCCTCGACCGCACCGGGCACCAGCTGCCACAGATCGCGCGGCAGGCCCGCTTCAATCGCGAGCCGGCGCACGAGCACCGCTGAGAGCACCGTCTGCGAATCGGGCTTGTGCACCACCGCGTTGCCGGCGATGAGGGAGGCGATGAGGTCGTTGGCGCCCAGGGACAGCGGATAGTTCCACGGTGAGACGAACCCGATGACCCCGAGCGGCGCGTAATCGACCTCGGTGCGGGTCAGCCCGGGCACAGCACCGCGCCGGCGCGTCGCGCGCAGTGTGCGCGGGGCGGCAAGCGCGGTGAATCGGCAGACGTTGTAGGAGTCGAGCACCTCGTCGTAGGCGTGCTGGCGGGCCTTGCCGGTCTCGGCTTGGACGACGTCGAGGAGCAGCTCCTCGCTGCGCCGGATCAGATCGTGCAGGGTGAGGAACACTGCCGCGCGCTCACGCACACTGCGGGCAGCCCACGCCGTCTGCGCGCGTGAGGCGCGGGCGATCGCAGCCTCCACATCAGCGGCGCTCGCCCCGGCGAAAGCCGTCAGCGGCTCACCGGTGAAAGGCAGGTTCGCGATGGTCTGCGCGCCGGTTCCGGCGGCGTCTCGCAGTGGGTCGCCTGCGAGGAATTCACGCAGTCGGGCCGGCAGCTCGATCGGATGGGCAGCCGCCCGGGTGTCGGTCAGCTGGGCGGTCTCCTCGGCGCCTGTGCTCATGTGCCCAGTGTCTCATCCATTTCCGGTGAGGCGGCCGGACTGCGCCCGTGGCCACACCGATCCCAGCCCCAGACTGGGTGACGGTGGCAGGCGGAGGTTGGGTCGCCCCGTATGCGGCCGGCACCGACAGGCTGCCCGCCGTCGTCCGGCCGACCGGCCTCGCCGGCAGCCCCGCTGAGGGACCGAGGAGGTTCAGACCTCGCTGAACGGCTGTGGAGTCCGGGCGCTGCGCCTCGGCTATCACGTGTGCGTCCGGCATGTCAGAGCCGGTGAGCTCGCTGGACACATCGGCCGCATCCACATCGTCGCAGGCGATCAGCTCGCTGGAACCTGAGAGACCTGCCGGGGCTCGGGTGGAACGTCGAAACCGGGATGACCCACCCGGAGCACATCCCTTCTCCGGGGGCTCTCGGCGCCTCAGATGCCTGGCAGCCGTAGGCCGGCATGAGCCCGGGTCAGATGGCACCGTGGCGCGTCTGCTACATCCCTTTTCATGCGTGGCCGATCATCGTGGCGGCCGCGCAGATCGGCTATTGGGTGCGCCGCCGCTGAGGACCGCTGCCGGTCATCGGCGCGGTCGCAGGTAGCGTAGGACCAAGTCGAAGGAGGAAGCAGGTTCATGCACGAGGCTCACATGCTCGTCGACAATCTCCTGTCAATGTGGTGGATCGCGATCGCCGCCGTGTTTGCGCCGATCCTCGCGCTCACTACCAGGCGCGTAGTGCCCGATGTCGTGTGGCTGCTGGTGTTCGGTGTCCTCATCGGGCCGCACGCGCTCGGCCTGGCCGACAGCACCGAGGCGGTTGAATTCCTCCGCGAACTCGGCATCGGATTCCTCTTCCTGCTCGCCGGCTTCGAAGTCAACACCTCGGACATGCGCGGCCGTCAGGGCCGGCACGCGGCAATGACGTGGGGCCTGTGTGCTCTGCTCGGCGTCGGTGCGGGATTCCTCGCGCTCCAGGGTGACTGGCGGGTCGCGATCGTCTTCGGCATCGCCTCCACCTCGACTGCTCTCGGCACGCTGCTGCCGATCCTCAAGGATTCCGGCATGATGGACTCTCCGCTCGGCCGGGCCGCCATGGTCCACGGGGCATACGGCGAGCTGCTGCCGATCGTGGCGATGTCCGTGCTGCTGTCCACCCGCGGCACCTGGCAGGCAGCGCTGGTCCTTCTGTTCTTCGCTGCCGCCGCAGTGGTGACTGTCGCGATCCCGGCGCGGATCTTCCGCCGGATCCCACTGCTCGGACGGGCATTTGGGGCGGCGTCGAACTCGACGATGCAGACAACGCTGCGCGTCACCGTTTGGGTGCTCGTGACCCTCATGCTGCTGACGGCACTGCTGGAACTCGATGTCGCTCTCGGCGCATTTGCCGCCGGGCTCCTCATGAACGCGTCCCTGCGCGCGGCCTCGCCCAGCCACGCCGAGGAGGTCATGCACAAGATCGAAATCGTCGGATTCAGCTTCCTCATCCCGGTCTTCTTCGTCACCAGCGGAATGACCATCGATCTTGCTGCCGTACTCGCTCAGTGGCCGCTTCTCATCGGTTTCGTGATGGTCATCGGATTGGTGCGCGGTTTGCCGGTCTTCCTGCGCGAGCAGCTGACATCGACGCATTCCGAGCTGGGATCGGTCCGTGAGAGGGCAGCACTGGGTTTCTACTCGGCGACCGGTTTGCCCATCATCGTCGCTGTCACCCAGATCGCAGCATCGTCGGGCCTCATTTCCACGACGATGGCCTCGACCATGGTCACCGGAGGAGCGGTGACGGTGCTTGTATTCCCGTTCATCGCCTCTCGTCTCACGCCGCGTCCGGCGGGGTGAGACAGGGGCGGTGAGTCACGGGGTCGTCGTCACCGCGTTCAGCGCGCGACTGCACGCCAGGCGGACACCGCCTCGGCTGCGATCTTGGCGGCCAGGCCGGTGTAGGTCGCCGGGCTGAGCGCAGCGAGGCGGTCCGCGTCCTCCTGCGGCAGCCCGAGGCTGTGGACGAAGGACTGCAGTTCGGCCCGGTCGACGCGGTGCCCGCGGGTGAGGTCCTTGAGTTTCTCGTACGGGTTGTCCATACCCGGCACTCCGGTGAGATAGGCCGCACGCATGACCGACTGGATCGCCTCGGCGAGCACCTCCCAGTTGCTCTCAAGGTCCGCATCGAGGGCGTCGGTGTCGATCGCGAGCTTCTCCAGGCCCTTGACGAGGTTGCCCAGCGCGAGCACCGAGTGGCCGAGCGCCACGCCGATGTTGCGCTGGCTGGTCGAGTCGGTGAGATCGCGCTGCATCCGCGAGGTGACGAGCGTCTCAGCGAGCGTGTCGAGCAGTGAGCAAGAGATCTCGAGGTTCGCCTCGGCGTTTTCGAACCGGATCGGGTTGACCTTGTGCGGCATCGTCGACGAGCCGGTCGCGCCCTCGACGGGGATCTGCTTGAAGTAGTGGATCGAGATGTAGGTCCACAAATCGGTGGCGAGGTTGTGAGCGATCCGGTTGAACCGGGCGATGTCGGCAAACAGCTCCGCCTGCCAGTCATGCGATTCGATCTGCGTGGTCACCGGGTTGAATGTCAGCCCGAGCTTCTCGACGAACTCGCGTGCAAGGGCAGGCCAGTCCGCCTCGGGAACGGTGACCGTGTGCGCAGAATAGGTGCCGGTCGCGCCGTTGATCTTGCCGAGGAACTCGGTGTCGCGGATCCGCTCGTACTGGCGGCGCAGCCGGTGGACGAACACGCCGAGCTCCTTGCCCATCGTCGACGGGGTCGCCGGCTGTCCGTGGGTGTGGGAGAGCATCGGCACCTCGGCCAGCTCGTCGGCCATCGAGGCGAGCTGGTCGATGAGCGCAGCCGCCCGCGGCAGCCAGATGTCCTCGACCGCACCCTTGATGCCGACACCGTAGGAGAGGTTGTTGATGTCCTCGGACGTGCAGCAGAAGTGCACGAGCTCCGAGAGGTCATCAGCACCGATCGACGACAGCGCTTCCTTGATCGTGTATTCGACGGCCTTGACGTCGTGGACGGTGACGGCCTCGAAAGTCGCCAGCTGTTCGATGGTCTCCTGGCCGTAGTTCTCGACGATTCCGCGCAGCTGCGACTTCTCGTCATCGAGGAGTTCGCGCGTGCCGGGCACCACGCGGTTGTCGGCCAGATGGATGAACCATTCGACCTCGACGTGGATGCGGTTGCGGTTGAGCGCGGCCTCCGACAGGTAATCCAGCAGCGGGGCGGCGTCGGCGCGGTAGCGGCCGTCGAGGGGTCCAAGGGCAAGGTCAAGCGAAGAGAGCGATGCGCGAGTCATGGCCCCTATCATCTCATGCGGCGGGTCCGGACGGGACTGCGCGGTGAGCGCGGCGACATCGTCGCTGTCATCGAGACCGTCGCTGAACCGCTGGAGCTGCCCCTCGGGTGTGAAGGCAGCGACGAGACAGCTGATGAGACTGCTGAACGCATCTGCTCCGAGCTGCAGGACAACCTCGCACAGCCGTCGTTCGCGCGGGGTGAGCTGCGCGGCTGACGCCCGGTCCGAGCCGCGTGTGGACGCGCAGGCGTCATCCACACCCCGCGCCCGAGGCGGTGCCCACCATGACAGCGCGGGTGAGACTTCCGGCATGGGTGGACACGCAGGGTACGTCTGGCCGGTGGCCAAGCCGATCGTCGACAAGGCGGTCGGCAAGACCATCGAGGTCGGCAAGGCCGGCAGGGAGTGGGCAGAAGACCAGATCGATGAGCACATCATCGAACCGCATCTCATGCCAGCACTCGAAGGCCTGCTTGCCGATGTCGAACAGTCGCAGGCAGCGTGGATGCGCGTGGCCGAGGAATGCGCCAGAGCCGAGGCGGTGTGCCGGCAATCGGGTTCCGTCGGCTGGGTCTCATCCGCCGCCGAGGTGTTCCGCGAGCGGATCGACGAACACGCCCGTGAGGTCGGGTCACTCGCCACAGAGGCCCAAGCCGTCGTCGAAGCCTACGACCACTACCTCGCTGAGCTGCGCAGCTCACCGGTCGGTCAGGCGCTGGGCCTATGAGCACGCACGCACCCGAGCGCCACGCATGGCTGCCGATCGCCGCTGCAGCTCTCACCTGTCTGGACGCCGCTGACCTGGCACACTGGCCACCGGCCTTCATCCCAGAGCAGCGAGCGCGCACGACTCCGCTCGATGATGCCTCCGCGATCGCTGCCGGTGAGCAGCTGCCGAGCGCAGCGCAGATGGAGGATTGGGTGCGGCAGGCCAGCACCGTGCTGGCCGCCGGACGCCTGCGATGGAGTGTGAGCATCACCCTGGACGAACGAGAGCTCTTCATCGTCGCAGCCCTCCTCGGCCACACCTGTGTGCTGCTGTGCCGCCAGCACACCCCCGATCAACCTGCACCAGCCGGGTTCATCGGCACCACCTGCGCCCCGGCGGAGATCGGCGATGTCATCACGGCTCTCATTCCCGATGACGGGCAGCGCACCGTCACTTGCCTTTTGAGCGATCGCATCGACCCGGTCCGGGCCCGCCGGTGGGTCATCCACGACTGCCCGGACTGCCCGCACGGAGTGAGCGCGCTGCTCGGTGCTGACGTGTGGGAGCAGATGCACGCAGAACTGGGCGGCACCGGATTCCAGCAGTGGATCCGCACCCGCATGGCAGGCGACCTCATCGCCGCCACCGCAGCCCTGGCCGTCGACGAGGAGGAGATCCGGCGATGAGCGACATCCAGGTCAGCGGCGGTGCCGGCGGCATCCACGCCCACCTCAACGACTTCGACCGCACCGCTGAAGTCCTCATCTCCACGGCAGGCGACCTCGGCGCTGTGCTGCGCGGGGCGGCGGCGTCGGACGCCACGATCTCCCGCCTCGTCATCAGCCCACTGGCCATGCCAGCCGCCCTCCAGCTGCAGGGCCGCATCAACGACTTCCTGCTGCGCAGCGGATCGACAGCCGGTTCGCTGCTGCTGACCGCCGGGGCACTGAGCAACAGCGCTGCCGCCTACCGGGCCAGCGAACAGGCAGCAGAGGAGATCTTCTCCCGCGCGGCCACCGCTGCCGGCGTCGCACTCGGCCACATGGCCCGCACCGCCGTCGTCGCCGGAGCCGGGATCGGGCTTGCCGTCGGCGCTGCCGTGCTGACCAACCCCATCACGCTCATCGTCGCCGGAGGTACCGCGCTGCACCTCATCACGACGGGAAAGCACACGGTCCTCGCCGATGCCGCCGGCCGGGAACTGGAGAAGATCGGCACCGCGCTCGCCCACCATCCCGAGTTCGCCCAGCCGCTCATCGAACACGTCCTGCCCGGCTTCATCGGCGGGTTCCTCGGCCTGCCCGGCCCGCTGAGCACCGTCACCGGCCCGCAGTCGACAGAGGATCTCGCCGGGATCATCCTCATCGCCGGCCGTCAGTTCGGTCTGTTCGACTCCACTGACGTCACCGTCACCGGCGGCAAGCACCGGCAGCCGGATCCGCAGCGGGCCACCGCGCCGAAGGACGCCACCGAACTGCTCGAACGCACCCTGGACTCCCACCGCGGCAAGGACAACGGGGATGTGCAGATCGAGAAGATCGTCGACGCAGACGGCGACACCCGCTGGATCATCTACGTCCCAGCCACCACCGACTGGAGCGCGGACCCCAGCCGCAATGGCACAGATATGACGACGAACGTCGAAACCGCAGCCGGATACGACAGCGTCATGCGCGAAACCGTCAGGCAGGCGATCGAGGACGCCGGCATCCCGCCCGGTGACGAGGTGATGATCACCGGGTTCTCCCAAGGCGGCATGACCGCCGCGAGCCTCGCGGCCGACCCGGAGTTCCGCACACGGGTCAACGTCACCGCCGTCATGACCACCGGCAGCCCGGTCGGGGACTTCGACATCCCCGACGGCATCGAGGTGCTCTCCCTCGAACACGCCCAGGACATCGTGCCGACCCTCGACGGCACCGACAACCCGGCCGGGCAGGACAGGACGACGGCCCGGGTCGAACTCGACTACGAGGCGCTGCGCGATCATCCGATGTTCGACGGCAAGACCGATGCGCAGATCGACGCAGCACTCGCCAGCCCCGGATTCGCCCACAACGGGACCCTGTACACCGAGAGCATGGCGAAGCTCCTCGCCTCCGGAGACCCGAGTGTCGACGCGTGGGCCACCGGCAGCGCTGCCGGATTCTTCGCCGGCACGACGACCGCCCGATACTCCTACAAGGGCACGCGAAAGCAGCAGTGACGCACATAACAGAGGGGTTTCTCAGAAGGTTCCCAGCCGACATTTAGTCGGGTGTCCAAGCAATTGTTCGACAACGTCAAAAACCCAGCCCCCACCTCGGCGGCGGCCTACCAGGGACGGGGTGGTGAGCCTACGCTGGAAGCAGGTCGGTGCACGGCCGCGCCACCGCTTCGGAACACCCGTCCGAGGCAATCCGTCAGCTTGGCACACACCATGCGAATCCGTTAGTGTGTGACCACATTGTGAAATGTCTCACTGCCGGGGCTGGGTGCACAACCGCGCCGACCCCACTGGTTCGGACCGCTTCACCGACGAACTCGGTCAGCGGCCACGACGTTAGGAGAACGCCATGACATCGAATATTGCGCAGGGCGCCAGCCCTGATATTGGGTCAGGCCCGCGAATGATCCAGATGCTGACTCCCGAAGGCGAACGTGTCAGCTCGGGAGAATACGACGCTTTCGCTGCAGAGCTCACCGACGAGGATCTGCGCGGTTTCTACAAGGACATGGTGCTCGTGCGCCGCGTCGACGCTGAGGGCAACGCCCTGCAGCGCCAGGGCCAGCTCGGCCTGTGGGCCCCGCTGCTCGGCCAGGAGGCCGCGCAGATCGGCATGGGCCGGGCCAGCCGCCCGCAGGACTTCGTCTTCCCGACCTACCGCGAGCACGGCCTGGCATGGTGCCGTGGCGTGCCGCCGGAGACCCTGCTGGGCATGTTCCGCGGCCAGAACCACTCCGGCTGGGATCCGCAGGCGCTGCGCTTCCACTCCTACACGATCGTCATCGGCTCCCAGACCCTGCACGCCACCGGTTACGCCATGGGCATCCAGATGGACGGCGACGTGGGCACCGGCGACCTGGAGCGCGATGCCGTGTCCATCGCCTGCTTCGGCGACGGGGCGACCAGCCAGGGCGATGTGTCCGAGGCGCTGACCTTCGCCGGCGCTTTCAACGCACCGGTGCTCTTCTTCTGTCAGAACAACCAGTGGGCGATTTCGGAGCCGACCAGCGTGCAGACCCCGGCCCCGCTCTACACCCGCGGTCAGGGCTTCGGCGTGCCCGGCGTGCGCGTCGACGGCAACGACCCGATCGCCATGTACGCCGTCTCCCGCGCCTCGCTCGACTCGGTGCGCGCCGGCCACGGCCCGATGCTCATCGAGGCGTTCACCTACCGGATGGGTGCTCACACCACGGCTGACGACCCGACGAAGTACCGTGACGACGCGGTCACCGAGGAGTGGAAGGCCAAGGATCCGATCAAGCGCCTGCGCATCTACCTGGAGAACGAGACCGACACCGGCGAGGACTTCTTCGCCCAGGTCGACGAGGAAGCTGACGCGCTGGCCGCGCGCATCCGCGAGGCCTGCGTCTCCATGGTCGAGCCGGACGTCTCGGAGATCTTCGACAACGTCTTCGAAGACCCGCACCCGCTCATCGAAGAGGAGAAGGCAGCCTACCTCGACTACCTCGACTCGTTCGCCGACACAGCTGAAGGAGCGCGGTAAATGACGACTCTGGCGCTGTCCAAAGCGATCACCGCAGGCCTGCGCAAGGCGATGGAGGACGACCCGAAGGTCGTCCTCATCGGTGAGGACATCGGAAAGCTCGGCGGCGTCTTCCGCGTCACCGAGGGTCTGCAGAAGGACTTCGGCGAGCACCGGGTCATCGACTCGCCGCTGGCCGAATCCGGCATCGTCGGCACCTCGATCGGCATGGCCGTGCGCGGCTTCCGCCCGGTCGTCGAGATCCAGTTCGATGCCTTCATCTTCCCGGCCTACGACCAGATCGTCACCCAGCTGGCGAAGCTGCACAACCGCACGCTCGGCCAGGAGAACGTCCCGGTCGTCATCCGCGTGCCCTACGGCGGCGGCATCGGCTCCCCGGAGCACCACTCCGAAAGCCCCGAGGCCGTCTTCGCCCACCATGCCGGACTGCGGATCATCTCGCCGTCGACGCCGCATGACGCCTACTGGATGATCCAGGAGGCCATCAAGAGCCCGGACCCGGTCATGTACTTCGAGCCCAAGCGCCGCTACTGGATGCGCGGGGACGTCGACATGGACAACCGCGGCCTCGACGTGCACTCCGCCCAGGTCGTCACCGAGGGCACCGACGTCACGCTCCTCTCCTACGGCCCGCTCATGCCGCCTGCCGCTGATGCGGTCGCTGCTGCGGCCGAGGAGGGCACGAGCATCGAGCTCATCGACCTGCGCTCGCTCAACCCGATCGACTTCGACACCATCGAAGCCTCGGTGAAGAAGACCGGCCGGCTCGTCATCGCGCACGAGGCCCCGGTGTTCCTGGGCCTGGGCTCGGAGATCGCCGCCCGGATCACCGAACGCTGCTTCTTCCACCTCGAAGCGCCCGTGCTGCGGGTCGGCGGATTCCACACCCCGTACCCGGGTTCGAAGCTCGAGCACCACTACCTGCCTGACCTCGATCGCATCCTCGACGGTGTCGATCGCGCCCTCGCCTACTAAGGACCTGCATGTCGAACCTCTTCAACCTCCCCGACGTCGGCGAAGGTCTCACCGAAGCCGATATCGTCTCGTGGAAGGTGGCAGTCGGCGACGCTGTCACCGTCAACCAGATCCTCGTTGAGATCGAGACCGCCAAGTCGCTTGTCGAACTGCCCAGCCCGCAGGCCGGGACCATCTCCGCCCTCCTCGTCGAGGAAGGCCAGACCGTCGAGGTCGGCACCCCGATCATCGAATTCGACGGTGACGGCTCCGGTGCTGGCGGCGGATCCGATGCCGGTGCAGCCGGCGAGCAAGCCGAAGGCGGCCAGGCTGAGAAGTCCGGTGACTCCAGCGATGGCAGCGCCGGCCCGAACCTCGTCGGCTACGGCGTACGTGCGGACTCCTCGAAGCGCCGCCCGCGCAAGACCCAGGCGGCCAAGCCCGCCCAGACCGAGGCACCGTCCCGCGAGGTGCCCGAGGTGCAGGAAGAGCCGGGACAGCCGGCCGAAGCCGCACCGCAGGAGCAGCCCGGCGGTACCGGCGCAGAGCGCCTGAAGGTGCTCGCCAAGCCGCCGGTGCGCAAGCTGGCCAAGAGCAAGGGCATCGACCTGCTCGACGTGACCCCGACCGGTGCCCGCGGTGAAGTCACCCGCGACGACCTGCTGCGCCACATCGAATCCGGCGGATCGGCTGCCCAGCCGGCCACCGCCTCGGCGCCGGCAGCCGGCCAGCAGCCAGCGACCGGAACCGAGGAGCGGATCCCGTTCAAGGGCGTCACGAAGTTCATGGCCCAGGCCATGGTCGACTCCGCCTTCACCGCCCCGCACGTCACCGAGTTCCTCGACGTCGACGTCACTGCGATGATGGAGCTGGTCAAGCGGCTGAAGACGAAGAAGCAGCTCGGCGAGGACGTGCGCGTCTCCCCGCTGCTCATCGTTGCCAAGGCCGTGTGCTGGGCTGCGCTGCGCAACCCGCGGATCAACTCGTGCTTTGACGGTGACGACATCGTCGTCAAGCACTACGTCAACCTCGGCATCGCCGCGGCCACCCCGCGCGGACTCATCGTGCCCAACATCAAGGGCGCCCACGCGATGGGACTGCGCGACCTGGCCCTCGAACTCGGCGAGCTGACCGCCACGGCGCGGGCCGGCAAGACGGCACCGGCCGATCAGGCCGGCGGCACGATCACCATCACCAACGTCGGCGTGTTCGGCGTCGACGCCGGCACCCCGATCATCAACCCGGGAGAGGCGGCGATCCTGGCCTTCGGCCAGGTCCGCAAGCGCCCATGGGTCGTCGATGATGAGATCGTCGCCCGCGACATCACGACACTGGCGGTCTCAGCCGATCACCGGCTCGTCGACGGTGAGGTCATCTCGATGTTCCTCGCCGACGTCGGCCGGGCACTCGAAGACCCGGCGCTCATGCTCATGTGAGTGAGGTGACTCTGCACTGACACAGCGGGCTCGCTCCCTTTTCGGGGCGGGCCCGCTGTCGTGTGTGGGCGCCTGCCGGTCATTGCCGGGGCAGGAAGGTCCAGGGCGCCGGGGACTGAGAAGCTCAGGGCTGCCGGGGGATAGGGAGGCTTACGGGTTCAGCTTCGTTGTGCCCTCGGGGCCTTCGGTGGAGGAGATCTTCTTGGCGAAGCAGTTGTCGCGGTCGATGCCGAGCTCCTGGCACTTGGTAAGTGCGGCCTCCGGGTCGTCATAGGGCTCATTGAGCACGGTGATCCAGTAGGCCTCGAGCCGGAAGCTCGACCACTGCGAGCTGTTGAGCAGCACCGCCTCCGGATGCTGGGCGCGCAGCGCCTCGAACTCCTCCAGGATCGCCTCATCGGTCCACGTCTGCTGCTCGGTCGTCAGGCCCACCTGCTTGGCGCTCAGCTGCACCACCCAGTGCCCGTCGAGTTTCGAGGCGACGGTCGCGTGGTCGTTCTGCGCCAGCTCCTTGAGCTGCTCGGCAGCCGGGACCGAGGTCTCGCCACCGTCGGTGCCCTCTGCGCTGGGCTCCTGGGTCGGCTGGAGGTCCTCATCCGGGCCGAGCAGCGGCAAACCGAGGAACACGGCAACAGCCACGAGCACGGTCGCAGCGATCGCCGCGACAACCGTCATTCCGGTGCGCCGGCGACGGTTGGATGCCGGCGGGCCGGCAGGGCCGGGCGGGCCAGTCGGGGAGTCGTTCTGTGCGATGCGCTGCTCACCGGTGTGGGCGGCGATGTACTCGTAATAGGTCGAGCGGTCATCAGCAGCCGAGGCGCCGGGTGCCGGATGGCCGGCCGAGGCGTCGGCGGGCGTGGTCCCGGCTGGGGGTGCCGACTGTGCCGCTGCGGCCGCGGCTGCTGCGGTGCCTGCCGGCTGCTGGGCCAGCAGCGCGGCCACCGGATAGAACTTCCCGTCCGAGGCCTGATAGTAGTCCTGGCCGTCAGCGGCCCGGTAGTACAGCTGCCCGGCCGGGCTGGACCAGTAGCCCTGCGGCAGGCCCGGATGCGCACCGGCCGCCCCACCGGGGGTGCCGGCCGCCGGTCCGGAGGCGGGCGCGGCGGCGGCCGCGCTGGCAGCCAGGCTCGGCTCGGGTTCGCGATCCCACTTCTCGCTCTGCGCCGGGCGGATGCGCGGGCGCGCCGACTGGGGGGTGGGTTCAGCAGGGTCGGTGCGCGGCGCCTCGGGAGCGGGCGACGGAGGCGGGCTCTGGGGTGAGCCTTCGGGGCGTGGCGGGATGGCCGGCCCGGTCATCGCCGGCCCTTCGAATCACGCCTGCGTGCACCGGATGCAGCATCCTCGCACATGCGAACACTGTCCATGTCCATATACATTGGCAGAGGCTACTATCGAGTTCAACTGAATTTGCCTGCGACGCGCGCGCATCAGTAACATGTTCTCTTGTTGACTCGTCAGACAGCACCGCTGTCCTGATGATCGTGCTCATTGAGCGCTGCACGATAGCTTCGGCCCTCTCTCACAGGCCTCAACGGCTTCAGCGCTGGTGAGACATCACGCCGCTCAAGCGGCGTACACAAACCCTTCACCGGGGTTTCATTCACGCCACCGCAGTGTGTTCCACGGGTGTGCACCGGTCTGACTGCGCAGGCGGTGCATCTGGAATGCAGCACCGGTGACGACGATGTGTTGATGTCTTCGGCGAACCCGCCCCCGCGCCCGCACGGCGCAGCGGATTCCGCCGCTCAAGTGAACTGGAGGAGAGAAATGGCAGCAACCTGCCAGGTGACCGGAGCAGTTCCCGGTTTCGGACACAATGTGTCCCACTCGAACCGCCGCACCAAGCGCCGGTTCAACCCGAACATTCAGAAGAAGCGCTACTACGTGCCCTCGCTGCGCAAGACCGTGACCCTCACCGTGTCCGCCAAGGGCATGAAGGTCATCGACGCACGCGGCATCGACGCTGTGGTGACCGAACTCATTGCTAAGGGAGTGAAGCTCTGATGGCAGCAAAGACCAAGGACATCCGTCCGATCATCAAGCTCAAGTCCACTGCCGGCACGGGCTACACCTACGTCACCCGCAAGAACCGCCGCAACAACCCGGACCGCATCGTGCTGAAGAAGTACGATCCCGTCGTCCGCAAGCACGTAGATTTCCGAGAGGAGCGCTGAGCGCACACAATGGCTAAGAAGTCCAAGATCGCACGCAACAAGCAGCGCGCTGAGATCGTCGAGCGCTACGCCGAGCGCCGCGCAGAGCTCAAGCGCCAGCTTGTCCACCCTGATTCCACCGACGAGCAGCGCGAGGAGGCCCGCCTGGGTCTGCAGAAGCTCCCGCGCGATGCCTCGCCGATCCGCCTGCGCAATCGCGACCAGGTCGACGGTCGTCCGCGCGGCTACCTCCGCAAGTTCGGACTGTCCCGTGTGCGCTTCCGTGAGATGGCACATCGCGGAGAACTGCCCGGAGTTACCAAGTCGAGCTGGTAATCTCTGGTAAGTTCGGTATCGGTGAATCAACCGACCTATGTCCTGAAGGAGGACAACCTTATGGCTAAGAACCGCAGTGAACTCGTTTCCGAGGTGGCCGAGAAGACCGATCTGACCCAGAAGCAGGTGTCGGACGTTCTCGACGGTGTGTTCGAGTCGTTCAGCGAGGTCGTCAAGAACGGCGACAAGCTGACCATCCCGGGCTGGCTGTCCGTCGAGCGCACCGAGCGCGCAGCTCGCAAGGGCCGCAACCCGCGCAGCGGCGAAGAGATCCAGATCCCCGCTGGCTACTCGGTGAAGCTCTCGGCCGGATCGAAGCTCAAGGCAGCTGCCGGCTCGCCCAAGAAGTGACCTCCTCTTCCGGATACGGAACTTCGGGAAGCGCCCGGGACCACGACGGTCCCGGGCGCTTCTGCGTCCACCCCGCCCCGGCTTTGGCCGCCCCGAAGCGCGCGACTACCCTAGAGGGCATGCGAGTTTCTGCGATTCAGCTGGCTTACACCGACCGTGAGGACCAGTCTGCGCGCATCCGCCGGGCCGCCGCCCTGGCCGCCTCCCAGCACGAGGCCGACCTCATCGTGCTGCCCGAACTCTGGTCCGCCGGCGCCTTCGACTACCGCGCCTGGGGCACCCGCGCCGAATCCGTCACCGCCGGACCGACCATCGCCGCGATGGCGGCGATCGCCCGCGAGACTGGCGCCTACATCCACGCCGGATCCATCCTCGAAGCCACCGACGAAGCCCAGGCCCGCCTCGCAGCCGCAGGCGGCGACATCATGGCTCTCGGGGAGATCCCCGAGGGTCAGCGCGGCCTGTACAACACCTCAGTCCTCCTCGACCCCGCCGGCGAGGTGGTCGCCGCCTACCGCAAGATCCACCGGTTCGGGTTCGGTTCAGGCGAGCCGACGCTGCTCGACGCCGGTGAGGACATCGTCACCTGTCCGATCACCGTCGACGGCCGCGAGGTCACCGTCGGCCTGGCGACCTGCTACGACCTGCGCTTCCCGGAGATGTTCCGCGCACTCGTCGACGCCGGGACCGAGGTGGTGGTCGTGCCTGCCGCATGGCCGGCCGCACGTGTCGACCACTGGAGCCTCTTCGCCCGCGCCCGAGCCGCAGAGGACTTCACCGCCCTCATCGCCTGCAACACCTCCGGCTACCACGCCCGCACCCAGATGGGCGGCCGCTCGGTCATCGTCGACGCCGCCGGCGTCGTCCTCGCCGAGGCCGGGCCGGACGCGACCATCCTGTCTGCCCGCATCGACATCGACGCGATCGCCCAGCGCCGCGAGAGCTTCCCGGCGCTGGCCGACCGGCGGCTGAGCTGAAGGCCTGAGCACACACGTGACATCAACGTCTGCACCCTCAACCGGCCGCGCGCACTCCGGCTCCAGCCCGGCCCGCGGATCCGGCCCCGACGTCACTGCAGCCCGCCGGCTGCGACTGGCCGCAATCCCCGGCTTCATCCTCATCGCCGCCGTCTGCGGTGCCTTCGCCCTCGACTTCACCGGTGCGGCCGCACCGCTGCTGCTGAATGACTCCGGTCCGCTCGGCCGGTTCGGCCTGCCGATCGCCGAGTTCCTCTTCA